>NZ_JBNNVB010000019.1:0-105902 GCF_050280325.1 Lysinibacillus sp. NPDC093216
AGTACAAACTCAAGCAGCATAATTTTTAAAAACGTAAGTTTTCTTAATAGGAGCAGTCTAAGCTCTTGAAAAAAGTGATTTATGAAATTGATTCAAATAGAAATTAATACATTATAGAATTTTTGATAGTTCTGTACCAATAAATTTATTCCCCCATCCTCTATTTTCTACTATAGAAGATTTTAGAAACGGTTCAATGTTTGGCAATGGGAATTTATTTTCAATCATAAAATTTATGAGTACTTCCAAGGATAAAAGACTGCCTTCACCGTATTCTTCAATGATTGTGTACACATGACTGATTCCAAGATTATAGATATATCGAAGTAACACATTAATAGAGTCCTCAACACTTTGATATAATTTATATAAAGTTGTAAATTCATCTCTACTTAAACGCTCAAACTCTTCTTCTTCGTATGTTTTAAATTCCAATAAATTTTCTGGAATTAATTCGACTACTACATCATTCCAATTATCTAAATATTGTATGCTTGTGAATTCCCATAAATAGTTTAAAACTATTTTCCAATCGTTACTATCATAATTTAATGCTATTAGTGCATTCTCAAAACAACTAACGCCATAAGCTACTCTCCCTCTGAAGGAGATCTGTCTAAATGGTTCCATATTAATCATAATAATTCCTCTTTAGAATCCCGATTGAATGTATCTTGTTAAAGATACACAGCTATTTAAACTTTCCTAAACTATAATATGGATTCGAAATAGTATCCCCCACTTCTTCAACTGTCTCTATTATTTCAGCTAGTATTATTTGATTTATCCGCTTATTCATATTTATAGAGTCTCTTATTTTTTGAAAACTTTTTACCAGTCCAAGATTTACAACTATAGAAAGTATGATATCAACCTCTTCATAAGAATCTGTATTCCATATTTTTAAAATCGTTAAATCCAATTTATTTCTTATACTATTTTCTAATAATTCGTATGTCATAACTTGTCTATCAGTTAATTGACTAATGATAAGTAAAAACTCACCCTTTACAATCTTTCCTTCTCCAAATTCAATTAAAGTTTTTTGAAAAATCAATGCTATCGTTTCTGTTGCTAATCTGTCCGGTAAATTTTCAACTTCTTTTAGATTCATATATTCATTTACCTTTTATGTATATACTTTTGTTATTAATCTATGTAGCAGGCAGACACTCCCTATTAAACCACCAAAGCTCTTTTAACGTTAAATGGATCCACGTTCCCTTCTTCTAACAGATCCTCAAATTTCTCTGCCCCATGTTTTGCAAAATAATCATATTCGGACTTTGAAATGAAAAATGCTAGCAGCAGTTTTCCATCCCTTTCGTAAGAGTCTGTAAGGGCCGTACTATATTCTTCTGGAAAAGCATACAGCTCAGTAAAATAGACAGCACTTTTATTATATTTATGAACAAAAGCAGCATCAATGTTCTCTATTCCACTGATCGCTATGCCTCTCCCTATCTGCATTTGATTTTGGACACAGTAAAATAACGTATTTGCAAGAATAAAGCCCGAACTATTAAACGCTCCATCAACTACCATAGAAATCTCAATATAATCGCCCACTACTTCTGTATATTTACTCAAACCAAGTGTGGTATAAACCAAGCATTCTTCAAAGACATTTTCATACTTCAAAATTTGGATACTTGGCATTTCTTCACTATATTTATACACCTCCCGATCGATTGGCCTTCCTAAAAATTTTGTGTAATGATCGAAGTAAAGAGTTCCATAGTTAATCATCTAATTTCTCCTTTAGTTCCTTCTATATTGTTTCCACCTAAATTTCAACTAAAGACAGCACTTCAAAACTAGCACAGTAAAATTTAATGATGTTATTTTCATAATCTTCTACCAAATATTTATTATCTAATTCAAAACCATTTTTACTTAAATTATGAATTGTAAAGCCCATTAATTGGTTGTAGCTATTTCCAAATCCTATTAAATCAAGGGAAGAAACATCATTAAATTTCATCTTCAACGTATACTTACTTCTATCCACTTCTACTAAAAAATCTACTTCTAAATAGGAAACTTCATCATAATATGAATTGTATCCTATATAATAATTGAAACCTGTAATATAGTTCATATTCGTTGAACTGAAACTTGGGATCTTTATTGGAATTACTGTTTCTTCATACCACTCTTTTGTCATTTGTATTGTTTACTCCTTTGACCATTGTTTATAATTAAAGATTCCCTATATCTTCAATAACAGCACTTTCATCCTGAATTCCGATTAGACCAAGTTGTAAATATCACCTATTTTAATTGATTTTTTCCGGTATTTTATATAAACAAAGAGTATCTAATGCTTCAAAAATGTTGTCGCCGAATTTATATAATGAGCTTGCATTTTTACCTAATACATCAATCACAGAATCATTTACTTGATATCCCATCGTTTCCAAAAACATTACGGATTTAGTTACGTTAATCTTATTATTTGGATTCCAGCCTGCCTGTAGTAGTATGTCTCTCGTTTTTACCGACAAATTCTCCATAAGCACTCTTTACCATTTCCCTCTCTCAAAATCATCAGTATCTATTTCTTTAACAAATACCGATATCCACAATACGGTATGCTCAATTGGATCAGTTTCAATATATATACCATTTGCACTAACATAGACTTCTTCAAAATCATCATATTGAAAACTCGGCTCTATTTTGTGCACCTCATCAATATGCATCCCAATATGTATCTTGTTAAATAATAACCCTTTGTAATCTTTCAATGCTGTTATTTTAAAGAGCTTCCCATTCATCAAATTGAACCAAAGGTCTACAGAATCTTTAATTTCATATCTAATAAAAAACTTTGTAAACAATCTTGACTTCTCATCCATATTAACAATTAAATCGTAGAACTGGCTTATATGACTATAAAGCTTAACCCCTCCAAGTCCTACCCAAGGAACAATAGGTAAATTGTTATCAATCACTCTACTCACTCCTTTACAGAAAACAGGATAAATTCTCACAGTTTTGCTTACTCTGGATAGCTTTGCATTTATAAATTACCCTCGAATTTCTTATTAATATATTTACAAGCCGTCTCGAGATCTTTAAATATCCATCCAATTTTATCTATAGGTTCTTTACTATCAATTCCTAATAATAATGTTCTAACTGCCTTTTCACAGCCCGTCCCAACGATAACAGCTAATGGTAATGCCTCATTAGGGTATTTATCTGCACTAATATTAAACACATATTCTAGCATATCTCCCCATTCATAATTTAAATCTTGCAGATCAATAATAATGGCATCAGGATCCCATGCCTCCATCGCTGCCTTTCCCATAGCATTCATATAAATAGCATCAGTATTTCCAGCAGATCCGAACCCGTATTTACCAGAATACTTTATTACTAATATTTCTATTTCTTCTGAAACCCCAAAGTAATAATCAACTTGAATATCACTTAGTTGAGAAAGTTCGACTTTCTTAAGATTTTTCATTTTAATTCCTTTCTATTCGAAAGAGATTCTATTTCTTCTCCTAACAGGGCTTGGCACAATAATCTAATGCTTCGAAAATATTATCACCAGATTAACTCAATCAGCTACTCCTCAATCAGCTACTGATTATTCTAATTCAATGTTGGAGAGGATTGTCTCTTTTATGTAGTACAAATAATTATTAGCAGAAGAAGAAACTTCACTGAAACTTTTATCAAGGCTAATCAACATTTATCCATTTAAAAACTGAGGCAAGTTGTTGATCCATTCTTCAAAGCTTGTATTGTATTCCTCAACATTAAAATCTTCACTAGAATAGTAATATACAGGGGATGCTGGGCCGTATTTTGCATTTATACAAAAATAATCACCGTTACCGATCTCGAAGAATGGAATCATATTTGCATTCCAATTGCCATTATTAATCTCATAATCATACACAAACGTAATTAAATCATTCCCATTATTTTTTCCTGTTGATACGTTTAAAATACCTGGTAATACATATTTAGAAATTAAGATAAAAAAATATTTAAACTCATCCCCAAATCTACAATTAAGTTTTCTCTCTGTTTTTTCCCAATCATTCAAAGAAGGTGGATCTAAGTCATCCCATTCTCTATCCAACACTTGAGATAAAACGGCTTCCACTTCATCATATGTCATATTACATTACCTCTCTTTTTATATTAGAAAGTTTTGAATATGCAATAGCTTAATGCACCTCCCCCTTTTTTATTCCATATGCTCTTCAGCAATTTGTATATGCGTTTTTAAATTTAAGTCTGGATATCTTTGATCTAAAGAATATAGTAACTCAATATACTTTTTACTTTGCAAATTATAAGCAACTTCTTCGAAAACCTCACTTACAAATAAAAGTTCCATTTTTGTACATACTTGCAAGAAATTCATGGTCAAATTTTCTTCTTCACTTAGTAAGGCTATTAGTTCTTCCCATTTCTGCTCAATTCTTGGATCATTATCATGAAGTAATGCTCGTTCACCTATGACTTTCCTTATTTTTTCCTCAAACATTGATTAATATCTTCCTTTCGATTAGATGATAAATGATAGGGTTCGCACTTGGTATCTATTCGCTATGAATAAGGGTTTGTATTTGGTCAATGAAAAAATTTAACGAGCTCTATTTTTTAATACTATGATTTTTTCTTTACTCAATGTAACTATTCAAACCTTATAAAATTCTTCTACCGAAATGACTTCCATAGAAGTACAATAAAACTCAATAAATTCGAATCCATCATTTTCACCATATCCACTATCATCATGTACATGATAACGCTGACTGCTCACCAAACCTTGCTCTTTCATATCATGAACAATTAAGTCCCTAGACAGTGGAAAAGTTGTTGCTTTTCTTATCGTTAAATCGTAAACATGATAATATCTAATCCTTATTTTGAAAGGTTCTTTTGTTTCTATAAAGGTAATATGAAAGGTAAGATCCAGTGTTCCAATATAGTTATCTTCAACATCCTTTTCAACATTATATTCAATCTTTACGATTCTCTCGTAAACCCAAGCACCATCTAATCTCTGTTTAATTAGTTCTTTGTTTTTTAAATGCACTATGCTCTAACCCTCTTTTCATTTGGTAGTCCAAGGTATAAATCAAATCCAATCAAGCTCCTCTTATCCGTGTAAGCGTCAACGGGCATAGTGAAGCGTAACTGAAAAATGTTCTTAATACTTGAAAAAAGCGATGTTCGATGTAAAAAACAAATGTTGGTTGTGATTAAAGCTGTCAGTCGGCGACTGCTGGAGTTGACCGTGTAGATGTAGGTGTAATTTTTGCCACTCTATTTCTAAGCGTTTTAGAGTAAAAGAAAAAACTCGTCAGAATAAACTGTGCCCTATCGAGTAGACACTTTATAAAAGTCTCTCGATGGGGTACAGTTTATTATTGTTGCGGTTTTAATAAATGCTGATCAATATGTCATGACCCCGGGCAAGGCTTTGTTCATAAAAATGGATTAACTGATCGAGTTCCGCTATAAGTTCTGCGAAAAGTTCCTCAGCTTCATCGTCCGCCCAAATATCCGGATAAATCTGTTTCGCTCTAAAATCGGCTGGCTTGAATTGTTGCTGCAAGACGGTCCTATCCATAGAATGAAGAGCCTCTAAAATGCGGGGTAGCTCATCAGAACCAATGACGCTGACGAATTCTTCAATATCCAGCACGCGGACTCCGACAATGGCCTCGCTTAATGGGTGGTCCTCGATTGGCTGCGAGGCAGAGATCCCTGTTAGCAAACAATGCAATCCGTCCCATAATTTATCCATTTCATATACGGGACAGCATTGTTTTTCCATAAGCTCCTCAATCTTCTCGACGATATGAGAATTGTCTAACTGGGAAATTTCATCCGCTAAAGCATCGTTTAATGATAAGTAACTGGCCATGATTCCCATCGTGTATCTTCTCCTTTTTTTCTATCAATTTATTCTTAAACCTAAACGGCAAACTTGTGAGAATTTGTTCCCCTAATGCCGTCCATTTGGCATCGATGAAAACGTATCGTCTTCTCATATAAGATTACCATATTTTAGGTATGTTTGATAATTTTCAAGGCATACTTACGGTAGAACAAGCTGCAAACATTGGTACACCTTGCCACTCTCCCTGTTGCGCAGACGTTTTAATTAACGCGGAAGGTTTATATTCCATTTTCACTAAATTTGGAGATTATATGATAAACAAGAAATTGATTTTTCGAAAACTTATCTGTGCTTTTTTGCAACCTCACTATCTGGTTTTATTTTTAAGACTTTTTCAGCTAGTATTTTAGCCTCTCGATCACTTAATAATTTATCAGGTATAGCGTTAAAAAATAATAAATATTCTTTTAGCTCTACATCATCTTCATCGCAGTCGATTGCCTTTTTTGCGTGATAAAATGCTGCCTGATAAGCTCCCTCTAAATGACATAATGGGAGAGATAAAATAATTGAAGCTATATAGTGAAGGAAAGCTGTTTCTCTATTTTTTAATAAATCTAAAACAAAAGAATAATATATGATACTTTCTGATTTATAACACAACTCCAATATATAATCTTCAAATTCATCTTTATTCAAACCATCCACTAATGCTTTCGCTTCTATAAATTTTAACGAAAGAATGCAGTCTTCTAATCTAGTTTTCATTGTAGTTTCACCTCTTATAAAGTCATCATTACCGTACATAAAATTCCCTTAATTTATCTTCCATGTATATTCCAGGAATATCTAACTTAACATATCTTTTCCTTATGATACACTCTTTTTCCTACTTCCTTATCTCTGTTAATTCCGATAATTAATAGTTCATGCATAAAAAAGAATGAATTTCTTATACAGTAAATATTTCACAAAAAATCACGATATTTAGTTTTCCTTATAAAATCCTGATAATTATCATTTAAAGTTTCATTAACAAGTTTTTTTCAACTATAGGCCACTTGTTGAAAGGACAAAATAACAATTGAAAGGACGATTATATGAAGCAAAAGCTTTCACCCATATCTGCCAAAGAGCGGATTGAAACACTCGATGTATTAAGGGGGTTCGCATTATTAGGAATCATATTAGCCAATATTGTTTGGTTCCTTTATCCGGCCTATATGCAGGAAGATCTAAGTTTTAAAAATGAATGGACTTCTTTTTGGAATCAAGCCGATTATACAGTTCATACTATTCTTACTATGTTTGTCGAAGGAAAATTTGTTATGCTGTTTTCTATGCTGTTCGGTTTTGGAATGGTCATTATGCAAGAAAGAGCCACTGCTAAGCAATTAAACTTTTGGGGAATTTATTCTAGACGACTTATTGCGTTATTTATTTTCGGTTGTATCCACGCCTATTTCATTTGGTTTGGAGATATTTTAACAGACTATGCAATTTTAGGATTATTACTCCTTCTCATGCATAAGTTAAAACCAAAAGCTATGTTAATTATTAGTTTAACTTTATATAGCTTACTTTTGGGATCATTTACGTTTGGGGCAATATCTTCTGATTCTACTATGTCAATGTCCATGTCCATGTCAGAGGAAAGTCGTCAGCTCATGCAAGTTACGATCGATGCCCACCAAAATGGAGATATTCAAGAATTATTAGATGCTAATCTTATGGAAAGAACTTTTTATACAATGCGTAATGGGCTGTATGTTCTTTTTTTAGGCAATCCTATATTTTTTTTATTTTCAAATCTTCCATTCTTACTAATGTTCTTATTTGGAGCAGCTGTTGCGAAGAAAAAATGGATTCATCGTTTTGAAGAATATCGAAAAGGATTTTTCATTACGTGGTTACTAACATTGATTTTTGGTGGAACATTGGGCTGGATATTACCTTCCCTTTCAGAAAACTTTTCTACTGTTCAATATATTAGCTCGCCACTCCTAACAATCTTTTATGCCATTAGCTTAATCTTTATTTATCACACGGTGAAAGGGAAGAAAATATTACAGTGGTTAGCGTTCCCAGGAAGAATGGCATTCACAAACTATATCGGGCAATCTATTATATGTACATTTTTATTTGGACCATTTGCATTCGGCGTATACGGAAAACTCCACTTAACTACAGCTATCATCATTGCCATTGTCATTTTTGTTTTCCAAGTGATTTTTAGTAAGCTTTGGTTATCCAAATTCCGCTTCGGGCCATTAGAATATATTTGGAGGTCATTCACTTATTTAGGTATTAAAAAGGAATCTATAAATGCATAGCTTAGGTGAGGATTGACTGCAATTAATTGAGTTCTCGATAAACTCGCAAAATTAATCGATTAATTCAGGATTCTTCTCGATAAAATGAACTAAGGGGCTGCCAGTTGACAGCCCCTCTTCAATTATTTCGTTAATCGTTCCTTCTTTTTAATAATTTTAACATCAACTCTTAATGTGAAACGCAAGATAAAGTTCCGTAACTACATTTTTTTGATTATCAACCATATAAGTAATCGATAAAATTTTCAACAAGTTCATCGTTTTTATTTATCTTACTTATCATCTCTTTTAAATCTTCTATAAAGCCTTCGAGCAATTCACAAGATTCATCATCTATTATTTCCCCATTATATTTTCCTTGTACTAATTCTAAAGTAATTGAGAGATAATCCAGAAAATCGGAAAAAGAGTTTGCAATCGGAAAAAGAGCACCTGTTTCATAAGAGGCCATGACTGGTGAGCCTTCTTTATCAGTTACAACCACGACAGGATCATCATTTTTATCTGCAATGACAAGCCAAAATGGATTCCATTCTGGATCATCTTCTAGATCCGTTCCAATCCAACGAAACCCCTCTTGCCTATAGACAAGATTTTCAGGAGACCAAAGACTAAGAGATGAATTTCCTAAATCAATGCTCGTGCTTTTTAGCTTGTGACCATCATGACGGATATCACAAATTATTTCACAACGTTCATAAAAAAAATTTAATTCAGGAGAAAAATAAATTTTTTCATCTACCTGTAGTTTTACTAATTCTGATTTATAACGTACTCCACCATTCTTTACAACTGGGGATTCTTCTTGTGGGTATTTATTCATTGTCTGTATAAATTTTAATATCGAATTTTCTATTTGTTTCACATAAGCTCAACCCTCTCGTTTATTTTTTTCATTGATCTGTCCAATGTTCTTGCCTCTAAGAGAGAAACCGTGATTTACAATACATTTCCCATTTCATTACGAATGACATCGATTATTGCACTAAGCTACTCGCAATCCAAAGGTTATCTGCCAATCCTTGAAAACCCTTTGTCTGATGAAACAGAGTAGTAAATACACAGGACAAGGCAGTTCTTTACCAACAAAAACACATATAAAAAAGCTTAATTGGCTTCTTTATATGTGTTTTTAAATCATTTCTGTTGTTATTTGTGCCTAAAGTTTTAAATAACGGAAATCAAAATCAATACCTTCGCCATCCAGCAGATTTGCTTTATACTCTATTTCTTCCTTAGAACTATCAAAAGTAACTTCTGTGTACAATTTCTGGATTTCAATTATCTCATTTAATAAATAGTCATTGAAATCTTTATATACTTTAGCCCCATTAATGGGATCATGAGAAAACAAATAAACCTCTCCAGTGTCTCTTTTAAAACAAATAGGATCATTGCTAGGGCTTTCAGAAAAAACAATATATTTATCTGTTTCTTACTGTTGAAAGTGTAATGATACAAATTCCCAAATAGAATTTGTGAATACTTCCCACTCATCAATTTTCTTAAGGTTGTACATGAAATCAGAACTTTCAATACCACCAAAATTTATGAAATAGTCTTTCGTTTGTGAGGGAATTATCCAGTCTAGATATTGCTCTGTCTTTTGAAAAATTTTTTCACATTCTAATGAAATCACTTCTACATCATAATCCTCAAGAAAGGATGTTAGGTTTTCAATCCAATCGTCTTCCCCTATCTGTCTAATTGGTACCATCATAAGCATCCCCATACGATTCGAAATTTTCAGCCAACCAAAACCAATTTTCACCTTTACTAGAGTATAAATGCTCTAACAGTTCCGTAAAGCTTTTAGCAATAATCTGACTATCCCCTGGTGTTGCATGGGTTTCCAAAAAACTATCATAGCAATAACCGAAATGAGACTTGCTCATGTCAATACTAATGTATTGGTTTATTTGTTCAGATTCAGCAATAAGATACCAGTCATTACTAATATCATCTTCTAGTTCCTCCCAAATAACATCATCCTCTGGGTAAAGCCTTTTACTAGTTGGAATAAACTCATTTGAAGAAACTATTTTTATTCCATAAGGCTTATCTAAAAACATTTGTAGGGAGTCATAATTACTAAAAAAATAATGCAAATCTTTTGGAAGAGCTAAATCACTTGTGAAATCTGTGATCCTTTTCACAAGTCTACAATTACTATCCTGTTCAATTTTTTTAATAATCTCTATTATCTTCATACTTGCTCCTTTAATCTCAAATTTACTTGTATTTATCATATATGTATTTATTGAATTCTTTGTAAAACTTATCTCGTGCTTCCCCTAGGTACTTAGCTGCATCAAACGTTACATCTAACAACTCTTGTGCTTGCTTTGCTATTATTTTATCCCAATCCCCCTACTTTTCCAATTGTTTCCTCGAATCACTTCTGAATACGTCATAACAATAGTTAAACTTTATCCAAAAGGTAAATAAATTTAGTTTAAAAAAAGAGTAGCAATAAATCCAGATACTGCGGATTTATGCTACTCCTTAAATGTTTTTTGCAAGTGAGAAATTCTTAATTATCATAGAGATATATAGACAAATGTTATCACATATCATCCAGCGAGTACTACGATGTCTGTTTTATTATCACTAAGTTTCTACTTCCATTCAGAATTATTTTATTTTAAATCAACAAATTCCGGACTACGTACATTTCCTTCTTTAACTAACAGAACGCCTTGAATTTTCTCTTTTCTGCAAGCATCCACGAAAACTTCATCTACAACTATCTCTTCTTTTGATTCTTTCATTCTTACGACATGATATCCATTAAGGGATTCTTGAATAAAAGCAATAATATTTAAACTAATTGGCCCATCAGGTATGGATTTAATTAGTGGTTCATAGTCTGATCTATTATGATCTAAACAAGGAATCAGATTTAAAACATTCATTACAAAGTAAGAATTGTTTATTTCTCCCGTTTCTGTAGATTTTATTATTGCAGGAATGAACTCGCAATCTGAACCTAATCCTTCTATTAGTGTTTTTAGCTTTAAACTTACTAGTTTACCACCGACTGTTGGTAAAATATCATACTGTTCCATATAAGAATCGAACCTATCTACCACGTATAAAAGTTTTTCACTCTGAGAATAAGGTGTTCCTTTATCTAAATCAAATCTATTATATTTATTCTCATTAGAATAAAAGAAATATACATCTCTTTTGTAAGAAGCTAACAATCTGAAATAACTCATCTCATACTCATCCTTCACAATGTAGTCTGGTTTTGCCAGTTCTAAGATTTTTCTTTCCCTATTTATTATATCTTTCATAGCATAGTGGTATTGCTTAGAAATCCATTTGCTCAACTCGCAGACATTCGTTGTATGTTTTATAGCGATTCAAATATGAGCAACAAACACCATGATATTAAATATTTATTGTTAACGATTCAGCAAAATTTTGTAATTTTTTTATAAGATAATTGATTTCATCAACTCCCATAATCATACACTCGTCGGCTTCCATAATCATTATGTCTTTAATAATGCCTTCAATTTCATTTGGTAAGTGTCGATTATATTCTAAATAAACAATATAAGCAGATTTGGCAATCTCAATAGGATCGTTTGTACTTTCCCAAACAGATACTAGTTCAATTAATGATTTTTTTATCGACATATTTTTTGTAACCCTATTTTCCTTTCTTAATTTTTGTGCAACCTTACCTTCTTTGATATCTTTCAATATTTCCTGTCTTCTATTCTTTCTTTCTACCTGTTATACCCCAGGTTGAGAACTATTCGAGTCATATGTCGTAGATAAATTCCATTATCTCACTGTTGAAATCAATATCGTATTGTTTCAAAATTTCTATTGGCCTTGGAGCAGCAGGATGATCCATAGCAATGTGAAAACAGCTCAATTTATAGCAAAAAAGAGCAGAAAAACCACCTATCACCTAAGGTTCTATTACTCTTTTGATATGCTTACTGCACTAAAATATAAACGTTTAAATAAATATGTACAAAAATGCTTTTTTAACCAAGTACATTTTTGATTTCCTTTGTATTATAACTTTACAGGAAGTGGCGAGCATCATAGCCTTGACCGGTTAGCCAGCTCTTGATATAGCTGGGTTCTAGGCTATTGAGTAGAGGTCCGTGTCAAGTTGTAATTATTCACGCATTTGTATAGAAAAGTAGTTAATCAGCGAAAGTGTACATACTTATACTAGCAAAAATGTACATTGTTATTTTTACGTTTGCACTAAAAATCGGTTTCGAATAATCCGATATAATGCAGGCCGTTATAAAGCTTTTTAACATCTGTAATTTCGATTTCCGAATCGAAATAATAAAACATTGTGTTTACTTTGTCTAATCCTTTTTGAATACAGATGTTTTTTATTTCAACCATCGACTCATCCTCTACTGATAGTTCTTCAATAAATTCATCCACGTCTGTTAATTTATCTTGCCAGTAGACACCAATCCAATCCTCGTCATACACTTTTTCATTAATATCCTTACAAAATTCACATATCTTATATTTTGGATCATCGATATCCATGTTTGGATCACTATAATCGATTTCAAAGTATTCATTAAAGGTATCGTTATCTACGTTGCTAATTCCTATCCAAACATGAACCTTACTCATTATCCCCATTATTATTTACAACTCACTTTTATATGATTTTTATGATATTCTGCAATTATTTTTCTAACTTCCCTTTTGGAGTTCTTGAAAGCCTGAGACAATTGTCTATGAAAATTACTACTTGCTTTACTAGATTTTCCAGGTAGCCTTATTAAATTTACATGTGCTCGTTTAGGTTTCTACATCTTTTGTAATTAGCTACTCTTTTTATTCTATGTTAAATTTTCCCTCAACCGTTTTTATAAAATCTATTACATCTTTTTCCGTAAAAGAAAATGGACTAAAAATATTTTTTGTTAACAACTCTTTTTCTTCATAACTCAACTTCTCCCATGCCCCATTTTGAGCATTTTCTACTGCTCTTTCTTTAAAAAAATTATGATTTTCAATCTTCCGCCATTCACTCCATGTATCTTTACCTTTTTCTTCGATTTCGTATTCTGTTAACATATCTACAATATTGTTGCAGATTTTTGCAATAATGGGACTACCCGCAACATCGAAATTATCTGGACTCTTATGAAATTTTGCCTCAAGTAAAGCTTTATGTAAGTTTAAAATTTCATAATATCCCTGAACCTCTAGTTTTATTTCATTCATAGAAATGATTTCCTTCCTTTATAAAATTCAGTTTTTAAGCTCCTTACATGTGATTTAGTTTCCAATACCATATATAGATTAACCAGCATTATTTTCTCTTTCAGTAATATCTTTATGCAGTTTGTTAGGGATTCTTTCCATGTTCACTTGGATTATATTCTACTGGATTTTGGATTTTTTGATCTTCCACCTTAACTTTTCGACATCCATTTGATTTAGTTTCAATTGTTTTGTGTATATGAATATATCTTCGTTAACATACTCAAATCGAAATGTGGTAGTTGGTATAATATTTTTATTTTCATGATAGAAACCATTTCTAATAATTGTATCAATTGTCTCATTGCTATTATAAGAATATTTATCCACCAAAAATGTTTCTTCGTTCAATTCTTCGTCTCCATCCAAGTCAACGTCCTTTAAATAGAATATTACTTTTTCAATCGCAGTCTCTTTAAAAACTACACAATATACTTGTTCTAAAACTATTTCATCATTATCGTTATTTAGATACCTAAGATACAATTTCATTCCATCTTCTTTTATTACAAAAACGCTGCTCCATCCCTTATTTTCACTATCATATGAATAGTACAGTTCACCATCTTTTAACTTATTTACTATAACCCCCTCGTTAGATTTGGGCTCAGCTTTATAGATTTTCGGTTCCTTTAATTGATTCAGTGCATTTTGGTATGGGAAAAATTCCAAAAACGAATCACTCCAAATAACTGTTTCATTTACTATGTCTTTTATTTGGTAAAGCATATCTTCGTATGAGTCGAAATATTTTTCAAAAATTTTACGCAGCAAATCGTATTCTTTTTTTATCACCTTGTACACTTCCCTAATTTTTTGTCGTTTTTGTTTCCCAACTTTAATTCCATCTGGATTTTCCGTAGACCGTCATGCTGATAAGTCTTTCGTCAAATACAAAAAACATATGTAAAGAAAGTGCTTATACGTCTTCTTTACATATGTTTTTGAATCTTAATAAAATACATTATTATCAAGAAAATAATATAGAATTAGTTGTAGATCGCACTATTCGAGTAAATCCTTTGGTGCTATCCCACGATTGTTTGCCTTTTTAGGATCTGCTCCATTCTCTAATAGATATCTTATTGTTGATGTTTCATTACTATTTTCCATGATCGCTCTCCATAAGGGTGTATTGCCTAAATTATCTACTGCATCAATTTCAGCACCACGAATTATAAGAACCTTAACAATATTATATCTGTCATAAATAGCTGCAAAATGCAGTGCGGTTAAGCCCGATGCATCTTTAATATTAACATTACATCCAATATTCACAAGATAATTAACAATATCATCCTTTCCTTCAACGATTGCGGTCATCAGAAACGTACGACCGTCCCTATCCACACTATCTAAACCATATTTTTGTAAAAACGCATTAATTTTCTCGTAATTTGATTCATTTAGTAACACATACAACTGTGTATCATCGAATTTATTCATGAATCATTCTTTTACTAAATCTTTCGCTTTCCTTTATATTTTTTAAAATTCTCCCCTTTTTAAATTTATTTATCTCATGAAAGTAAGGAAGATGAGCATAATATTCATCAGAAGCATATTTCCAATAAGAAATCTCTGATAACTTTGTAGTAATCATACTGTCTATATTCTGTTCTACTTCACTCCTCTTATCTAATAATTCTTTTCGAATTTCAAGTACTGTTGAGTTCATTCTACTCCTCCATTTAAAAACACATATCATTGAACCTTTTATAAGAGGTAACATATAAATCACTTAACTACGGCATAAGACTACTTACCCACTCTTTAAGATTTACAGTCCACTCTTTACTCTTAACTTTTTTAAAGTAAAGTATCTTGCCATTCCGACTTTCTTCACAATAGAAAATATCATTCAGATTAGTACTTCTTCTCCCAAAATCACCATGAATAGGGAATATTAAAGTAATAACTTCTTTATTTATACCTCTCGTTATTTTCCAATAAACTGTAAAATCATTTGTTACATAATACAATTGATCAGAATATGCATTTGAAACCGACCAGCCACTTTGAATTAGCTGATTCTCTAACATTTCTAAATGTTTAATTGACATAGTTCTCCTTCTTAAAATTGATCCCGGAAATTTTTCTCAAAGTATTTCCATCCTTAGTTAAATGTCTTCAAATTTTTCTGCATTAAAGGAGAACCTCATCCGCAAATCCCCTTGGCTGGTGTTCTAGCAATTGGTTTTTCCATTTACAATAAGTCTTCATCAACTTGATTTCCTCGTACATTATTCAAATATAGTTTCGTTTTCTATCCTCTATTTTATAAAAATAACTTATTTCACTAGAATATTTATCAACCTATGAATATTGCCAATATCCTACTATTGGATTCTTTATTGAATCCTCCGTCACAATTGCATACAAATACACAGCACCAAACCCAAATGGAAGGCTTGTACCTGAATGGAATAATCCATTGGGATAACCGTCCTCATCAATTTGACACAAGAAACTATACCCATCTTTTTCTAATTCTGAGTAATAATATTCTTCTTCTTGGATGTGAAAGGGATTCCCACCAAACTTAATAAAAAAAGGTGTTTCAAAGGCTTGTTCCTCATTTACAAAAATACCTTCTGAAATATAGTGTTTAACAATTCCAAATTCGGTATAAGTGGAATCCAAACTTTCTTTTGAAACCGGATGTTCAAACACGTACAATGAGCAGTTTGGATAAATATTTTTTGAAACACGATTTTCGTATTCTTTTGGTATAAAGACCGAAACCATCTTATTTTTATCTAGTGGACTTACAAAACAAAGATAGAAGTGATAATCAGATCCAATTTCACTAAAAAATTCACTTTTATCGTCAAAATATGCTGGGGCATTTCCACCAATCCATCCATTACCAACATTCTGATTTTTGTCTAACTGAAATATAATACTTTCTTTTCGTTCAACTACTATGTTATTTTTATTCTCCATATTATTATCCAAATAACTTATCGGATTTTACACCCCTTTGCATTGAGTTACTTTCTACAGATTAATCCATGTCTTCAGGCGACTTCATTCCATTACCAAAGTATTCGTACTTCCACACATCGCCATTCGGTTCTGTTTTCTGAATCAAGTGGCCCTATCATAGCTGTAAATCCTAGTCTAAGAAGAGGTTGAAGAGTAAATATTACATCTCTTCCAGCTCATATTGCAAACTTAGGTTTACAATGACTTTACAAACTTCCTCTATTAACTCAATTTCTTGAACTCTTCTGTTACCATTAGTGCAGATGCAGATGTATATTTCATCCTTGCAATTTTCTATAGTACACCATCGATCCCAATTAAAATCGTCATATGGAAATACAATTACTTTTTGATCCATAATTACATCTTTATACATTTCATTAGACTTTAGGACAGAGAATATTTCCTCGATTACCAAATCTATTTTTTCTTTATCTTCAAGAACTATACTGTACTCAATACCCATATTATCAACCCCTTCTTCATGATTTCTTCATCTTCGTCAGCCAAGTCAACTGCTTATTCGATGGTCTACCGGTATAATATTTTCTTTACATACCTTTTTGAAAGTTTTATATTTAAATTCCATCAAAATATTAAAGTCATCCAACAATCCAGCTAATTATTATCCCTTTTGCCTTTTTCAAATTATCATTATTTAATGTACAAACTATTACTAATTCATTCAGAGTACCTTTGGCATCAACAGTACTATTTCTCCAAGAGGTAAATACGTCCCCTTCAATTGGATTTTCTTGAATAACCCTTATTATTCTCCCATCTTTTTTAGATCTCGCTGAGAATATTGGGTTTCCATCCATCACTTTTTTCCCATTACTGAAAGTGGTTTTATAAAATGGGCTTAACCAATCGCTCTTATTAATATTTTCTGTATCTAGCCACTTAAAAAAGTTATCCATCCAATATTTTTCTAAAGCTTCATATACCTTTTCATCATTTAAATAATTATCAAAACCGTGGATATTTTCTTCTTTATCCAGGACAAACACCTCCAATGCCTTTCACCTATACAACTAACCTTTCATGCACCATTCCCTTTACTAGAAAAGCTTTTTTAGACTTCAGATACATTTGGCGGATGATTTTGAGGTCATGGAATAGACTCCTCAAATTTTACAACATGTAAGGAAGGAGCTCTTAATTTTATTAGCGTTGGCTCTCTATACATTACTCTATTTCTTAAGGAAGGCCATTTGCTTAATTTTTTACTGGACTAATTAAAATCACATTCTTTGAATTGTGAACCTCTAAACAATTGTATTTTTGATTTAAAATTTCAATTGTTTTTCCATACTTCATAAGTGTGATATCTTGGATCACTAAAAAAGGTACACCATTCAGTTTTTCTCTAATATCTTTTATAGAAAGTTTCAAATTAAAGCATTTTCTTATGTCCATAATAAATTTATTTGCATCATTTGGTACTCTGACAACATACACTTTTACCTCATCTATCAAATCAAGTTCGACTGAAGGAACATCTTCTTCATCTATAACAGGATTATTTTCAAGCCAAGTAAAAAAATCAATATCTAAAGAATATAAAGGCGACGACAATGCACCCAAATCTTGATAGAATACGTTTAGTTGGTCGCTATTCTTTTTTAAAAACACTCCTTGACCTCCACCATCATCCCCTATCAAAATATAATCTGCTGCATAAACACTTACTTCATACAACCCGTTCCTTTCCACTGCCATGTTAAAACCATAAATATTTATTCCGTTTTCAAATGTAACTTCCTCAAAAAAATTCCAAAACTCAATTAGTCTCGTAGGTATGTTCGTTTGTAAACTGGTATTGATCTCATTTGCATCAAAGTTTCTTTCTGTTCTAGTGATTAAAGGTGTCGACTTAAAATTTAAAATCATTGATTTCCTCCAATTAAATATGACCTAGTTTATTTGCTATACCTTTAAGGAATCTTTTCCCCATTTCGCTGTTTGTTTCTGAGTTCTTCATTAGCAGAAGGAAAAAACAGACAGGATAAAGCGATAACCTCTGTTTAAATTGTCTGTTTTCTTTACCTAAGGCCCTTTTTTATCTCTTCTGGAATTAATCATCTTCACATTTTTCAAGATTATTTATGAAGGTAACAAAGCTATTTGATAAAAAATTGATGCTTCTTTCTGTAACTTCCCCCAAGTCCATCCATATAAGAACAACACTTCCGTTATCTAGATCAATACAAAATAAATTTCCACCCCAATCATTTGCAAACGGGAGATATTTTTTTGGGAGTGCATCTCTATTTATGAAATCTAGGTACCTTTCTTCTAGTAGCCTTGAGCTATTTGTATATTTTATTGGAGAAAACTCGGCAATTTCCGTTTCAATGTCAATATCATGGGCATAATAACAAGGTTTAACTGGAATCCCGCCATTAAATTGTAAATAATGGTCTTTAAGCTGTTGTGGTAAATTAAATCCTAATGTAATTTCAACATCGTTTAAGTCGTTTATTGTTAGTTGAGTAGAACAATCTATAAACATTCTCTTCGCTCCTTAGTTACTACTTACATGTCATTTTTCTAGATTCATTGTTTCTCCATCCAGATTCATATGAAGCTTCATACGTACCAAAAAATCCAAAATGATGTTCGAACTGTTTAACCGACCCTTGATGTTTCAAAGTGGCCTTAATTGCATGGTTACCTCGCCTGTTTTAGGATTAAAATTTGCTACTTGGTGCCTTATCCTATAGCACTAATATCCGCTTCTTTAAATGCTGCAGTAAAATCTGAGCTCCTATCAAAAGCCTTGATATAAAGGTATTTATTGATCAAAAAATGGGTATTACCCCATTTTACTACAACTCCAGGTACTACTCACCTGATGATGAGGATAAACACTACATACACGAAAAAACAATTCCATTTTTAACGCAAAAAAATATGTAAAGAAAAGGCTTAAGGCTCCTCTTTACATATTTTTTGGAAAGTAATAATCGTATTTATCTTAATATGATATTGCGAAATCAGTTGAATAGAGTTCTATTTCCTCATCTATATACTGCCCTTGATATCTAAAGTTAAAAACTAAAAGGCAATAAACTCTACTTCCAGTAAGTAAGTTGCTCTATCAATACCAAACAATCCCTATTTACATGATAGCAAGACGTTGATTTCTCTGAATCAATCTAGCCTAACTTCGCTCATACGTTCTTTCAATCTCATGAAAACCGATTTCCTTGATGATCTACCTTTTCGTATCATGTTCAAACTAATGCGCTTCGCCTTTTTCATTGATCACAGCGATTAACTACTCTTATGTATCATTAGAGAAAAACATACGGTAAGCCCGTAATCAAATAACGCATATAAATAACCAGGCATCTCCGGTACGATAAATGTATCAATTAGAGGAGGTGCTTCTTTATGTCAACTACCAAACTAACAATTGTCCCTGTGACACTAGATCCGATCACTGACAACTCTTTATATAGTAACTAATTCAGCTTTCTTTTTCTTAAGTGGTGCAAGCTCTGGTAGACGTACCCAACTTAAACCAAGCGTTCCTTCACCTGCATGAACCGCTACACAAGCACTTAGTGGTAATACGGAGAAGTTTATGAGCGGATATTCGTTCTCTAAAGCTTTTTTCCAAGCGGTTGCGCCTTCTTCATCATTACAGTGAATAATTGCAACTTCAGGGATAATACTTTTTTCTAGATCTGTATTTAAAACATTTTGTACATATGTTTTAGCTCTAGTCGTAGCGCGTACTTTTTCTTTCATAACGGGCTTCCCATCTTCAAATGATATGACAACTTTAATATTCAACAAGTTACTTAAAAATGCTTGAGTCCCTGAAACTCGACCACTTTTATGTAATTGTGATAAGTTAGCCGGAATAAATGAAAGCTCACTGTTATCTGCCATCTCATTGATTCTTTCAACAATATAGCCAGGTTCAAAACCTTCACGCTCTAACTGCTGACCGAGTTTAATCATTTTCATCATCGGAAATGACCCGATTTTTGAATCCACTGGATATACTTCAAATTCAGCTTGACCAGCTGCTGTGAAAGTGCTTTGATAAGTGCCCGAAAGATGTTGAGAGGTATGAATTGCAATTGCACATGTATACCCTTGTTCTTTTAATGATTTATATAAGTCTACAACTTCACCAATAGCAGGTTGTGATGTCTTTGGATTTTTTTTAGCATTTCGTAGCTTTTCGTAAAACTGATCATGTGTCATATCAACAGTTTCGCGTAAAGCCCCTTCTTCGAACACTATATTAAGTGGTAATACGTGAATTTGATTGTCCTGTATGAACTTTTCATCTAACAATGCTGCTGTATCTGTAACCCATGCAATTTTCTTTCCCATTTAAAAGTAATCCCCTTCATCTATCGTAGAATATTATTCATTTTATCTTATGCAACTATACACAGATAAGATCATCATGAGTAGTGATATTTATAATACTGTATTTATTTTTTACAATCTTCGACATTATTTCGACAATAATTGCGATAAAAATAGCATTTTATAAGCATACGGTAAGCTATCTAATATTTCATTCGCTAATTGTTGGGCGCATATACGACGTTATTGGCTGAAAGCCGATAGCAAAAATGGGAAAATCGGCTTGGATTACTGTGATCAACTGTATCGCTTAGAACGGCAATATAAGCATCTCTCACCAGGAAAGCGTCGTAAAGCACAGCAAAAGCAATCAAAACCGATTGTCGAAAAGTTTCAGGAATGGGTAGATAAATCGCCATTCTTCGGAAAAAACACCTTGGATAAAGTTTCCAAAAATACATTAAATCGTGTACATAGGTTAAAAGTTTCTCTGTTCGATGGTCGGATTGGAATTGATAATAATCCAGTTGAAAATCCGATTCGTCCTAATGTGATTGGCCGAAAGAACTGGCGTTTTTCTGTGAGTGAAGCTGGTGCTAAAGCGAATGCACTGCTTGAGTCTGGCTGAAACAGCAAAAGCGAATGGTATCGATTTCTATCAATATTTAGTTAAACTAAGGATGGAGCTGCCGAATTTACCGATCCATCAGCAACCCCAAATTTTAAATAAATACATGCCTTGGTCGAAAAATATCCAAGCCACATGTGCAAAATAGCCATCTATTCGAAAAAAATTTCAGATAGATGGACATTCGTTGTGCGGTCCGGAAAGATGCGCATATTTTTTGTATTTCGGGCTCACAACATACGAGATAATACATTTCTATTTCTAAAAAAACACATGTAAAGAAGGACTTAAATACTTTTCTTTACATGCTTTTAAGTTTCATCTTGAAACAAGTAGCCCTGCTTTTTAATTTTTTTATAAGGTGTAACTATAGCTAAACAGTTTAATTTAAATTTTCTGTTATTTCCGAGTAACTGGAATCATTTTTTTATAGACTCCCCTCAAAAATACATCATTAATAGCGGATAATAGTTTCTCTTTGGTGATTTTATCTACTAGGACAACATTTTCCTCATAAAAGAAGCTATACATTTTTAATTCATCATCTACATCTTGCTTAAACCTTGTAGAATCATAAAAGTTGATCTGGAATTCATTTTCATTATTTATTTTTAAAATAGTACCATATAAATAACCTTTTGATTGCATTTCAAATTGAACTAATTCGTCATCTAAATCATAATCGAAAAATACTTGAAAACCATTTAGTTTAATTTCCATTTTATTATCACCTTGTACATTCTGTTTTTACTTTAGACAACTCCTGCTTATATTGCTCCGGTGTTACTATATAGGAATAACATTCAAAATGCTTCTAAATAGAAACCTCAGTTACAGCGAGAAACTACTGTGAATTCTCGTAACCTTTCTTAAAAGGAATTATATTTGTATTAATTTCTTTGAGTTTGCTCTCTCTGTAGTTTCTTAGTGTTGAAGCATTGGCATAACTATAATTGTCTTGAGAGGCTTCTGATTTGCCATCATCCTCCCAAAAACATACTGGGCAAACATCATACTCACCTCTAGATTCTAATGTTAAGTACCCACAGCAGTGACATTTGTATAATTCCTTTTCTTTGCCTATAACAGTATAATTTTCTTTGAAACAGTCTTTAATAAATTTTTCTAAAAATTCATTTGAAACACCAGCAAATATTTTTTCGCAATAGAAGTTAATTAAAAAATTTTGTACTTCATCAGAGTATAAATCACTGTATTCAATTGAATTTCCGTTATCATCTAAGTAATCAGCACAAAGTCTATCTTTTATTTCGTTTTCAGATAAACTTGATATTTTATTAATAGAATAACATTTAAGCGCAAAGTTCCTACTTAACTTGTGCATTTAATTTTAACCTCCGATAAGGATAATCCTGTTTTTTCAGTGCTTTAGAATTTTTCTATCTTTAACATGCCTTACAAGTATCCACGATTACCTTACGATGAATTTTCTGAACCAATCCTGTCAGATTTGGTTCGTATTCGGCAGGGCTATAATACAAATCAATTTAGCTCGTTGACAGAATACGTCGATGCTATTAATTCAATATAGCTATCATATCCCTTAACAATATAATGTTTCAAATTCAACCTATTTCTGGGGTCGTACTTCTTTATATTTTCCTGTAAATGTTTAGAATCTATCACTTCATAAAATCCTGAATCTGGCTGATGAAGTATCTCTTCATCATTCTCCAAGTGATTTCCACTTGATGATTCCTTAGAAATACAAAAACCATTATAATTGGATTCATCGAAATTTAGCGTTACACATTTAACTTCGGCTACAATTGAAAAAATAATTTCTATGTTAACACATTTTTCTTTATCTATGCTCTTTAATGGTATAGCACCAACTTCAATTCTCACGCCACCCGATTCTGTATATACCAACTCTAAATCAGTAGTAGATATTTTGAATATAAAATTTAATGACTTTAAAGTTAACATTCTTAAAACCTCCCGTTTTTTCACCTAGACAACTTGTTACATTCTTAACAAGACCAGAACCATCTTTATTCTTTGCAATCGATTCACCCGACCTTACATAATCAAGATACTTGTTCAAAAGCGCTCAAACAAACGCTTACCTTAATATATAATTTAACAATTATTTCTGTAATCGTTCCGAGATAAGGAGGAATAAACCCAGTTAATCAAAACACGAAAAAACACATGTCCATGGAATAATACCCTTTACATGTGTTTTAAAATTTCCTACAAAGCTACACATTTCTATGTTGTAGATTTCTGTGCTCTTGTTAAATAATTGTAGTGGTTTATAAAATTATACGCTTTTATCCATTTTTTCATCAGCTATTCTAAGTCCATCTGGCAAAATAAGATTGTATTCTTGAGCCACAACTTCAATAACCTCATCGTAACATTCAAGAAAATAATGCTTAAACCCCTTTTCAACTAATGTCTTTTGCTGATTCAAAAAGTCGGAATCAATCACTTCACAAAAACATGTATCCAATAAATTTTCGTTAAAGTAATCAAGACCACAAAGTCCAAACTTGACTACATTTTTAAAAATGAAAGAAATATCAATGCATCGTTCTTCTGTAGAAATATTTGATGCCAACGCAGTTGATAAATTTAACGAAAGTTCAACTTCTCTTGGAAATCGATCCATAATGAGCTTTTTTAAAATCAACGCATCTCTAGCATCTATTACACCAACAGTTGTTTCTATTAATCTGGTTCTCATTATGCCCTCCATTTCTTTACCTAAAGCAACATCCTACCGGCTGTTCCGTAGATACCCATACGTTTTTAATATTCTTTATTTATTACAATTCAAAAACACTAAATTTAATTTTATTATAAATCAGTTCCTCATTTATTATTTTTTCAATCTCTCTCCAGTCCCCGCCTGCTAACCCTGAACCAATTTTAGGCATCTGTATAGATAATCTATGTATTAATGAAAATCTTGCAACTTCTTTTAAACATAAACGAAGTGCATCGTAATCAATATAAGTTGTACTATCTTTATAATTTTTTCTCACACCTTTTTGCGCAAGCATATTTGCAATAAAAATTGTTTTCTGTTGATCTACACATACAAACTGAACTTCTCCTAACCTAAATGTTTCTTTGTCATTAGACCATTTTAGATATTCTTTTTTTGCAAGCGGGAATTGCTTTGATAGAGATAGAACAAAGCCTTTTCCCCATAATCCTAATAGGTTAACAACATGAATGATTAGTGTATTTTGTTCTAAAGGAAGAGAAGCATCACCTTTTAAGTAACTTATTTGTGATTTGTTAACATGATCTAAAATTCCCTCTTTCCACTTACCTTCAAATTCTAATCTAGTAATAGGTATACTATCACTTAAGTCTAAACTATCGATATGTCCATCGTACAATAAAAATCCAATATTTTCGTTCCAATCGTTCAACGATGAAGAAATATACATATCGTTATTGATTATATTGATCTGCCTAGTTGCAACTCCATTCTCAAATTCTGTAAATAATTGTCCGTTACCTTTTGCAAAATCAATATTATCGCATTTGTAGTATAATAAGCTTTCAATCTTTTCCTCCACTAATGTCCACCTCTTTCAGAATATCTAAATTCAATAATAAAATCCCTAATCTAGGTTCACGAACATTTAAAGCTGCAACATCAAAAAAGATACGCTATTTTAGTTTTCAAACATCAACATAAATATTTGCAGCTAATTTAAACACCCAGGGTAAATGTTCGAATCTTCTTAGGATCGAACAGAAAAATTCCTACAACGCCTCACCCGAAACAAAACTTCTTTCGCTATAATTTCAGTCTACGTTTCCCTATTCCAGGTCGGCAATATCTTAAATAGTTTATAATCAATTGCTGATTCCTTTAATACAGGGGGGCATTACTTTTACTACAACATCCTAATAAAATAAATCTTTCTGAAGTAACTTTAATTGCTCAATTCTCTCTGCTATAAAATCTTTATAACTTTCTTGTGTAAAACACTCAGGCCACGTATTACAGAATTCTTCACGTGAAATCGTACCTATTATTATTCTAATAATTTCCACGCAATAATATACAAAGGTTTTATTATAATAATCATCATCTGAATAGTCCTCTATAACTTTCCTAACCAACTGTTGCATTTTTATAAATGATTCTTCATTTCACTCTGCATTCATTCTAATGTAATATGCTAACTCCTCATCAGAATCATCATATTCAAGAAACTGCTTTAAACTATCTTTCATAAAATTCAACCCGTACAGGTAATAGCACTGTTAGGTATTCCTCCTTCCACTAAAGCCTCTTTTGCTCCTTTTGCCATTTTATTTGCTCGATGAACGGGATCATCTTTATGTACCCTATAATCCATATGGCTCTTTTTTAAAACCATACGTAATAACTACAAATGTAAATGCTAGCACCAACCATGAAGACTACAAACATCTTGCGATTAATGTGGTTTTTAAATATCATAAAAATGGTTAGGGGAGTCTTTGTATATAATGTGTACTTCATCAATTGGACAGTCAATGTATCCCCACTTATTCCAATTTAATTTCAGCCACTTAATATCTATTGCATATCCCTCATTATCTTTTGGAATTGACTCTTGAGGTAAATGTACAAAAGTTAAGCCAGCTTTATATCCAGATGCAACTAATAATGAGTACTGTTTTTGTTGCTCAACAACCATAAAATCTACATAATCTTCATAGGGATATTTCCCCTTACATCTTAGTATTGCTCCGCGTTCTATATTTTCTTTTAAGTCAATCAATTTTATATTCTTCATATTAACCACACCTTAAATTATGTTTTCCAGAAGTATCAGCAGGCAAGTAAACTCATGTAAGGTAGGCTTTTAACAGCTTCATACATATGTTTTTGGATAATTATTAACTGGCTATTTCATTAGTGGATAAAGTTATCCGAAATTTAATTTAACTGCTTGGGAGTAATTCATAAATTACCATTCAGCAAAATTCTCCTCAACGAAATTTCCAAAAGATTTCGATAATACTTCTTTATCTCCTGAGTCGTGGTAGTATATTACGACTTCACCATTAGCATTTATTGCTATTGGATTACCTGAACCATCATCAGAAAAAATTAAGCTTTTGTTAATTTCAGGAGAAAACTCATCTCCTTCAAATGATTCTCTGCACCAATTCGTCAAATTAATAATAGTTTCATTACCTATGGATGAACCATTAGAAAAGGCATGAATTGCTATTCCTGCATAACTGCCTCCAAATCGCTTAATAAATTCTTTATAATCATCATCTAGCTTTATTTGAAGTTCTTCCTCTGCTTTCGCAATCTCTTTAAGCGTGGCAGGTATTCCTTTTAATTCAGGATGATTTTCAAGAAAACATTCTATTCTTTTCATCAGTTCTTCTCTCATTTTTCTTTAACTCCTTTTTTATTTAGCCCCGTCATCCAGCTATGTAAACACACCATTTTTATATTTTACAATCATTTGATTATAGAATTTTCCTTGTTCTAGCTTGTCCTGATTTCCAATTAATTACTGCACCAAACTTGACAGGTATTACATGGGTTATATGTGTTATTGATTGAATGATAGATTCATTCGGCACTAGGGTGTCCCACCAAAATATTATTTAATTTTATTTTTTATTATATTGATATAGCCCTGATACGTTCCCTTCTGTTCATCGAACATCCAAACATCCGCTAAATCTATTAAGTTGTTCTCTTCAACATTTACAATCATTCTATCTAATTTACTCTTATGTGCTGAGAGCATTTTCGAACTAATGGATGACAATTTTTCCATCAATTCCATTGAATCAATATCAGCATAGAAAGGTGTGTTCTGTTCATCAATCCTTTCAATAATTTCAAACGTTGCTAAATCAATAAAAACATCTTGTCTAATACAACGAATCAAATCAAAGTTTGATAACTCACACAGACGTTTCCCAGTAATTTCTAAGTACCATACAGGAAGTGACATATCCGAATATTGAGTTGCATTTTGTACTACACCTTCATATTCTTCATTAGTCAAAAACCCTTTTAATGTCATTTTTCTATTAATCATATACATTACTCCAATCACTATTTAGGTGGATACACTCCAACATGGGGGCAAACATATCTTCAATTTTTTTCATCGAAGCGTTTACCTCATTCAACTTAGATGTCGAAATTCATTATCTAAATTAGGATTTTTAACCATCCCTTCCCAACTTCGATTCAAAATCAACAAAACCTTAATATGCGTCAGAAACTTCTTGAGCATGATCATAATAGCCTCCGGTTTTGGAATAGGGTCACCAACTAAGTCCCTCTGTGCTCCTTTTAAATCCATTTAGGTTATATGTGTGTATGTTCTTTCCCGTTGATTCAAAGTAGCCCTCTGACTAGGTGATTTTAATTTTTGCAACATCTAATAAATCATCAACGCTTGGGAATAACCTGCAACGATCACCCGTACCCAATGTTGTAATTTTAAAATCCCTTAATAAAAAATAATCAACTTAAACCATATTTAAACTACTTCTCCCTCTTTATTATCGGTAATTCATAGGCTGTTTTTGTGCTTCATCATGCCGTATATAATGTTTACAAGTCATCTGATTGCCGCAGTAAGGCACTTCCTTTTTATTACACTGACTACTCTATAGAACGCAGTTGAGAAGTTTAGTAAAATAGATCAGCATTTTCCCCATGCTCTTTTTTTAATTGCTCCGCTATTTCTTCAAATGTATATATCTTTGCCTCTTTCTTAGTTCTCTCAACAAGTTGAAACTTTACGTCTAGCTCTGAACTATAACCAGTAGGAATCATGGGATAGACAGCCATAGGCGTTGAAAACAGCTCATGTTTAATTACAGGGACACCTAATCCTAACTTTTGTCTCACTTTAAATAGATTAATTAGTTCCATAGGTACAAGACCAAAATATAGAAACTCCTCATCTTTCCATTTAGTTCCCGTAACACCGATTCCATTTAAATGATACTCACATAAGCTATCCCAATACTCATCCTCAATTTCATTGAATGAATGATCCCACTCAGCTACAATTCGCTCATAGATACCTAATCCATCACCGTATTGCATGACCTTATCTTTTATAGGATTCGGTATCCCTAGTTTCTCAATTAAGTAATGTATCAAATACGTACTTGGGTATACCTTTTGCTTAATGTATTCCTTATTATTCTTATACTCATCTCTTACTAAATCAGCAGCAGCTTTTGTTAATAGTAGTTCTATTAAATCTATTCTTTCCACATACAACGCATAATTTAATATTGGTGCAATTGGATCAATTAAAGGAAAACTAGCACCTGTATATGAGTAAGCATCGAATTGTGCAGTACGTTCAAAGAATTTCCAGCATTCATCATTACCTTGAAAAAGAAGATTTTTAGCAGCAATATGGTTACAATTAGGCGTTCCAGATAAAGTTTCATAAACAACATTAGTATTTTTCTTCAAATTCCTTTTTTCAGAGAAAAAGGAATAGTCTTCATAGAAATTTTCTTTAGTATCACACTGATTAATAACCTCATCATATCTATATCTCTTCAGTGCTTTTTTAATCAGATTATGTTTAAATTGCGGTTTTATTTGCACTTAATCTTAATTCTCCTTTTATCAACATTTATTTGTACCAATTTATATTTTAAAGTACCTTGAGTTTGTGCATTTCTAAGTTGTCTCATTAAATCATTTTGATACTTCGGCATATTACCCCAGTGTCCGTTTTCATTTTTTATTATTTTTTGAATATTATTTTTTGTCCATGTAGGCATATTTGATTTAGAACTATAACCTCTTCTACTTGATTTGACTTCTATAACATTGAGTTCACCTGTTGCACGATCTATTGCAACTAGATCAAAGCCTTGGTTTGATTTATTTTGTACCGAGCCTAAAACATTAAATCCGTTGCTACTTAGGTATTTAGAAGTGATTTTTTCTCCCCAATCACCTAAATTTTTATTACCAAAATTCATTACTTGACCCGCCGTAAATAAACCCAGAGGATCGAATTGAATATTTGGATTACTTACATATCCATACAAAGTCGGATTCCCACCAGCAAGCCCAATAGGATCTTGTTGTAAATACATTCCCTCACTTGGAGAGTAGTATCGGAATCTGTTGTAATATAATCCGATCTCCATGTCCTCATACTGTCCCTGATACCTAAACGGAATGAAATCCTGCTCACCCGTGAACTCCATCACTCGTCCATAAATATCAAGCTCAGCCGACCAAACCGAATTACCTTCTTCATCATAGGCTTCTACAGGCGTTCCTAGATAGTCACAAATAATACTGTAGTTACCATCATTCGTGATTTTAGCTGAAGGTACAAACCCATCATTAAACACCCATGTGACTAGATTATCAGGTATTTCAGACTTTTTCAGTGAAGAATATTCCTCTAGATCTTCAAATTTATCTGAATCATTCTGCGAGAAATACTCATGCAGAATAATATTCCCATCCCATACAAATTTCATTATCTTTTCGTCGGAACTCTTCTCTATTCGTCTACCTAGCGAGTCATACTTGAAAGTAACTTCTGTGTTGTTAGGCTTGATGACCTTCGACATCATGCCATTACCATAGTACTCGTACTTCCAAGTATCACCATTCTTCTCAACTTTCTCAATCAGATTACCTTCATCATCATAAGAGAAGGTTGCCTCTTTCGTTTCAAGTAATCTGCTTCCGGTACCATAAACACGATCTGTCTTTTCTTTCGTTTCATACAAATTCCCGACATCATCGACACTTCGGTGTAAGAAGTCAAATTGACCGCCTTGATTGGACCAGACGAGGTTACTGAATTCATCGTAGCCATAGGTAACTTTTACACCCGTTAACTCGTTGACCATGCTTCGTAATCGATGATTGACGTCCCAATTATACACGCGTCTTCGTGTATCTCGATTTTGGCTACTTATTCGATGGTGCGTTGGTCTACCAGCTACATCATACTGCCACTTGTTGATGACATCTCCTGGTAAGATCCGCTCAATCTCTTGACCGAGTTCATTGTACTGCATTGACGCTGTCCAATGTGCTTGCTCTGAGCGAGAGGCTGTGATTTGTGACACATTTCCCATCTCATTACGAGCGACATCGATTTTTGCACCCAGGCTACTCGTAATCTGTGAACGGTTTCCTAATTCGTCATAGCTACTCGCAATCCAATGGTCATTTTGCCACTCCTTGATTACTTGCCCAGATGAGTCGCGTTCCAGCTTTATAATCACATGCTCATTTTCAGTCTCAATTAACGAACCATTTTTGTCATAACCAAACGTTTCCCATGTGTCATCATAATAATCAACTCGAATGACATTTCCTAGATTATCATGCTGATACGCTGTAAAACGATCACCTGGACGTTGAATTCTCTGAACCAATCCAGCCAGACTTCGCTCATACGTTCTTTCTATCTCATCAAAGCCGATTTCCTTGATGATATTGCCTTTCGTATCGCGTTCAAACTGGTACGCTTCGCCTTTTTCATTGATGACAGTGTTTAACTGCTCCTCTGTATCATAGGTGAATTTAACTTTCTTCCCACCTTGTTCTCGGGATATTAAACTGCCAAGAATGGTGTAATCAAAGGCTACTTGCGTATGGTTATCTTTTGCAAAAACGACATCGTCATATGCATTGTACTTTAATTGAACGTCGTTACCATCTGATAGATTTGCACGTACAAGACGATTCAAGTTATCATATCGGAACTTCTCAGTAGCCCCTAGCGGATTGGTCGTTGTTGTGCAGTTACCACTACGGTCATATGCCCATGTCGAACTTGTCCCGTCTGGCAATGTCATTTGACTTAAGTTCAGATCAGCATCATAGGCTAAGCTTTAGATGGATATAAATCAACATTTAGGTATTATTACGAAAGAACAAAAGGGCAATAAAATCCTTTTAACTGGATTTATTGCCCTTTTTAAATTAAGCTTCAAATCATTTTGAAGAACTTAAAGACTTGTTGCAAGTCTAGATACTTTCATTAATTTTTCCTTTTATTCAAGAAAAAATACCGAACTTTTTTATCTAAAGAAAAGAAAAATGTTAGCGTGGAACCTCTTTGTGCATCGAAAGGTATCAAAACTTACAATCAATATTTTCGATAAAATGGAACTGTTATCATAGTAAATACTGGAATCCGGTTGTTTATACCAACTTGTAGTAAACATTGATATTTTTTTATTCTATTATTTTGCAACTCACCAACTCTAACATACCAATTATTGGGTGGTGCAACTGAAATATAGTAACCTAAACCATTTTCCTCATAAACATGGTAAAGAGAAGATATTCTAGAGCTTGTAGGATTGGATTTATAAATATGCGCATTAACGATTACTTTTATCACATGTGTTTCGGGATATAAGTAACTAGACTGGCTCATCAAATTGGTAAGTATTCTGAATAGTCTTTAACAGTTCTGTTTTTACATATGCATATTGTTTTCATATCGAAATAAAAGAAAGTTTCGTGTGCAAATTAGCTACTACCAATCTCTTTCCCTAAGGGCATCCTCAACATCAATACCTATCTTAAAATATTGTAAAATCGATTCTACTGTATTAGCAATAGAATCTCTTGCAACAGTCTCTATTTCACTATTATTTTGTTCAAACTCACCTACCAAACCGTTAATAGCCATTGTCATTTCATCAAGTTTACTTTGAATCTTATCTACTTCATGTTCCCCTTTTTCTATAAATCGAACAACTTGCAGAACACATTCCTTTACTTTATCTACTAAAAATTCTGGATAAAATGGATCGTTATACATATTAATTAAATAATTAATTTTAGTTCCTTGTTCTCTTTGTTGGTTCTCATTTTTAGCCTCTACTCCAAACTTCGGAACTCCAGCTTGCCACATTTCTTCAACAGTTTTCAATGGATACTTATCTTCACCAATCAACTGTTGCTCCTTTAATGGATCAATCCACTTATTATTATCTATCGATATAATTAATCGACGTAGTAGTTGGTATCCAGTATTAAATCCAACAAATTCATAGTCATTTAAAATGTTTGAATCGTTTCTATCAATGTTATAATGAATAATCTCATTACCCATAATACCTTGATCACCAATTTTTGGATCTATTTTCACCAAGTTATAAATCAGTTGGTTATCGCTATAATCAGACCGATTCCCCCACTGTGCTCTGTCACTACTAATGAAAAGCTCTGGGATTGGAACTTTCAAATTAGGACTAATATTTTTTGCTACCTTTCCCATCGATGATGTTTTAAAAAAACCTTTTAAAACCATACATACTCCAAATGGTTTCAAATTATTTAAGTCAAACGGCTTCTCATTAAAATTATTACTTTCACTCGTGATATTAAAAAAAGCAACATATGGGTTTTCTAATAATTGAGCAATGATGTATAAATCTTCTTTTAATTGTATTGAATGAATATCGTTTTTCTTCCAGCTAAACCTTTTTAACATATCAACACCCTTTCTTACCTTTTTTTGCAAACTGAAATATTCGCTCGTTTTTTCAATTCCGCATCTGCCGCTTCTTTATACTTGTCTCTTTTAAGATTATTTTTCCCTACAGGATTTTGCTTATTATCAACTTGATCTCTTCCATATTTTTTAACGTTTTCCTCGAATCCATATTGTTCCAGTCCACGAGCGGTGTTTTTACCGTTAATATCATCGCCTCGATATACAACTTTAGGTTGGTAATCCGGTACTTTCGGATTTGCAGGATCATATCCTCCGGGATAACGATAATCCAGAACTTCTTGCGCAGTTTTTCCTGTTCCTGGTATACTTGCATAACCTGTATAGCTTTTGCCATTTCTTATACCTTCATAAGTAATATGTGTTCTCCCAGCACCTGTACTTACATTTAGTCCAAATGGATCTATCCAAATATTCGGATCAAAAACGTATGCATATAATGTTGGATTTCCATCAGCAAGTCCAATCGGGTCAATTTGAGTATAATTCCCTTGTTCTGGGTCGTAGTATCGGAATCTGTTGTAATATAATCCGATCTCCATGTCCTCATACTGCCCCTGATACCTAAACGGAACGAAATCCTGCTCACCAGTAAACTCCACCACTCGTCCATAAATATCAAGCTCAGCTGACCAAATTTGCTTTCCATGTTCGTCATAGGCTTCAAAAGGCGTTCCTAGATAGTCACTAATAATGCTGTAATTACCTTCATTCGTGATTTTAGCTGAAGGTACGAACCCATCATTAAACACCCATGTAACTAAATTGTCTGGTATTTCTGAGTTGTTCCGTGAAGAACACTCCTCTTTTAATTCATCTGAATCTCCCTTCGAGAAATACTCATGTAGGATAGTATTCCCATCCCAAACGAATTTCGTTCTTTTTTCGTTTGAACTCTTTTCAATTGTAAGCCCGTAATCAAATAACGCATATAAACAAACAGTCACCTCCGGTACGATAAATGTATCAAAAATTAGAGGAGGTGCTTCTTTATGTCAACTACCAAACTAACAATTGTCCCTGTGACACTAGATCCGATCACTGACAACTCATCATCAACAACTTCACTACAAAATTCTCCTGAGCCGAGCTGCATCATTAAAACAACTAGTGCTGAAATTTCCTTCTTTAATGGCGTAGATGAGCGCATCATCCAAACGATTCTGAAGGAGTTGAATAATCAATGAAGCAAGATTTTACGAGCGTGCAGAACATCTACATTATTTGCGGTAAGACCGATATGCGTAAAGGTATTGACGGTCTCGCAACACTCATTCAGGATGCTTTTAAACTTGATCCATATAGTGATTCCATCTTCTTATTTTCTGGAACGAGTAAAGACCGATATAAATGTTTGTATTTTGATGGAGATGGCTTCGCCATACTTTATAAACGATTAGATAATGGCAAACTGCAATGGCCAAAAGATGAAAAGGAAGTACGAAACCTTTCACAAAAGGAACTTCGCTGGCTTTTAGAAGGTTTATCTCTTCAGCAGCCAAAGGCAATTGCGAAATCTGCAAAAGGTGTCTTTTAAATTTACTTTCTATAATGGTATAATCAACCATAACTTATATTGAACGAAATGTGGTGAATGATTTGATGAGCACTTCTAACGAAAAAGTGATTCAACTTCTTGAAGAACAACTTGCGTATATGAAAAACCAAAACAAAGATTTATCGAAACAAATTGAAGTGCTAACAGAACAAGTTCGCCAATTAACAAAAGCTTTATACGGCTCTAAATCAGAAAAATCAAAGTATCAAGCACCAGACGGGCAAGGCTCTTTATTCGATGACGATCCATCTTTTAACGAATCTGAGCACACAGAAGAACAAAGCACGCCAACTGTTACCTATACCGTTGTCCGTAAACTACATAAGAAAAAACGGAATGATTCTTTTCATGATGGGATTGAAATAGAAGAAATTCACCATCATCCCATCAATACACAATGCGACTGTTGCCTTGGCCCAATGACCGAAGCCGGTACAACTATTGCGCGTGAAGAAGCAAAATTCATTCCGGCAAAAATGATGCGCATTCAGCATATTGAACATGCCTACGAGTGCAAGCACTGCAAAATGGATGCCACACAAAAAGCACAAATGAAACGTGGGAAAGCCCCACAAGCTGCCATTCAGCGAAGCATCGCGGGACCTACCGTTCTAGCAAAACTTATCTATGATAAGTTCATCCAATACTTGCCTCTTTACCGTCAGGTAAAGGAGTGGGAACGATATGGCCTGCTTACGAATGATAAGAACTTATCAAACTGGGTGATCCGTGCAGCTGAAGATTGGCTTCTACCGGTATATGAACAGATGAAGCAGACATTAACAGCAAAATCTGTTCTGCATGTAGATGAAACCTATGCGCAAATAATCAAACGTTCAGACGGAAAATCCGGTCAATCGAACGCCTATAATTGGGTGTTCCGAAGCGTGCCAAGTCAAGGACCGATCATCGTTCTTTTTCAAAGCGCTTTATCGAGAAGCCGTTCTGTATTAGAAGACTTTACAGCTGGTTTTCCTGACCAAACCCTATTACCTTCATCATCATAGGCTTCAACAGGCGTTCCTAGATAGTCACTAATGATACTGTAATTACTTTCATTCGTGATTTTAGCTGAAGGTACGAAACCATCATTAAACACCCATGTTACTAAATTGACTGGTATTTCAGATTTACTCTGTGAAGAACACTCCCCTAGGTTTTCAACTTCACATGAATCTTCCTCCGAGAAATACTCATGTAGTATAGTATTTCCATCCCATACGAAACTCATTGTTTTCTCGTCAGAACACTTCTCTATTCGTCTACCTAGCGAGTCATACTTGAAAGTAACTTCTGTGTTGTCTGGTTTGACGACCTTCGACATCATCCCATTTCCGTTATATTCGTACTTCCACGTATCACCGTTCTTCTCAACTTTCTGAACGAGATTACCTTCTTCATCATAAGAGAATGTTGCCTCGCTCGTATCAAGCAATCGACTTCCGGCACCATAGACACGATCTGTCTTTTCTTTCGTTTCATACAAATTCCCGATATCATCGACATTGCTGTGTAAGAAGTCAAATTGACCGCCTTGATTGGACCAAACGAGGTTACTGAATTCATCGTAACCATAGGTAACTTTTACACCTGTTAACTCGTTGACCATGCTTCGTAATCGATGGTTGACGTCCCAATTATACGCGCGTCTTCTTGTATCGCGATTTTGGCTACTTATTCGATGATGTGTTGGTCTACCTGCTACATCATACTGCCATTTGCTAATGACATCTCCCGGTAAGATTATCTCAATCTCTTGACCGAGTTCATTGTACTGCATTGATGCTGTCCAATTTTCCTGCTCTAAACGAGAAGCCGTGATTTGTGACACATTCCCCATTTCATTACGAGCGACATCGATTTTTGCACCTAAGCTACTCGTAATCTTTGAACAATTGCCTAATTCATCATAGAGCAAGGAGTAAGCACACTGAAGAAACAGTTCCACTTCTAAACAGGAAAACATATGTAAAGAAAGAACTATTACTCCTCTTTACACATGTTTTGGAATCTTTATAAATAGCTTTATTCTGCATCTTTTGCTGGCAATGCTGATCTAAGCAAATAACTCATGTTATAAATTTCTTATTCTTGAATATATGAGTATATATCGTCCTCTGATAAATCAAATAAATTCATCTTAACATTTTCATAATGTGCTGATGAAATCTTTAATACTTCTTTAAGAGAAATACTGATTATATAGAAATCACCATCTTCAATAGCCAAGAAATCACCATCAGATAAATCCCTTAAGTGTAACATTCTACGGTCTTCTACTTTAACCTCAAATACTTCACTCTCATTAAAGTTTCGAATTCCCCAAGATAACAATTTCCTTTTTATGGTTCCTTCTATTTCTTTTTCTTTTACTTTAACAAAGTCAATATTTATTTTACTTAGGTCTAAATCAAATTGGATTAATTCAACATCAGAGGAGACGCCTGCAATTACTCCGTTGTTAAAAAAAATCTCAAGATTTACATCTTTGCTCATATTTTTATTAAATATTTTAACACCTGTAATAGAAAAACTTTTTTCACCTTTTTTTTCATATTTTTTCACAACTTCTCTATGAAATGAAACTCCAATATAATTATCTAAATATCCAGTTACCGGAAAAATGCCTTGTAAAATTCCTTCCTTTATTTGTTTTAAATAAATTGAATATTTACTTGGTAGTTTTTCTAAAACTGCTATCAGCCTTTTATTAAACCAGTCAACTTCAATTTCAAAAGATTTTTTTTTACGAAAAAAACCAAACAATTTAATCACTCCTAACTCGTTCTTATAATTTACCTACATTTCTTTGATGGGAACTTAGTAAACCTGTTATATTTTTCAAACCATCCAACATCTGGTTTAATCCATTTTTTTAGAAATTTAAATCTATATCTATCAATTATAGAATGTTGTATAGTATTCAATTTCCACACATTAATCTGTTATTTACTAGCCAATCCGGCAAATTATATCTCCTTTGTATACGCTGTGTAATAAACATGTGATGATACTCTGTACTAATTCTTTGGTCTCCAATCATTGCCAAAGTCTCTGTTCCACCCCGGGTCTTTTTGTATGCTGCGAAATTTCGTGCTTGTTCACTTTTAGATAGCTTACCTTTCAAACCAAAAGGATCTATCCAAGTATTTGTGTCTTTCACATACCCATATAAAGTAGGATTATTCCCTGCAAGCCCAATAGGATCTTGTTGTAAATATATCCCCTCACCTGGCGAGTAGTATCGGAATCTATTGTAATTTAATCCGATTTCTATGTCCTCATACTGCCCCTGATACCTAAACGGAATGAAATCCTGCTCACCCGTGAACTCCATCACTCGTCCATAAATATCAAGCTCAGCCGACCAAATCTTTTTACCTTCTTTATCATAGGCTTCTACAGGCGTTCCTAGATAGTCACTAATAATACTGTAGTTACCTTCATTCGTAATTTTAGCAGAAGGAATGAACCCATCATTAAACACCCATGTTACTAGATTGTCAGGTATTTCAGACTTGTTCTGTGAAGAATCCACCTCTAGATTTTCAAATTTATCTGAATTATCCTACGAGAAATACTCATGTAGAATAGTATTCCCATCCCACACGAAACTCATTGTTTTTTCGTCAGAACTTTTCTCTATTCGTCTACCTAGCGAGTCATACTTGAAAGTAACTTCTGTGTTGTCTGGTTTGATGACCTTCGACATCATGCCATTGCCATAGTACTCGTACTTCCACGTATCACCATTCTTCTCAACTTTCTGAATCAGATTCCCTTCATCATCATAAGAGAATGTTGCCTCTCTCGTTTCAAGTAATCTGCCACCGGCGCCGTAGACACGATCTGTCTTTTCTTTCGTTTCATACAAATTACCAATATCATCGACACTACGTTGTAAGAAGTCAAATTGACCGCCTTGATTGGACCAAACGAGGTTACTGAATTCATCGTAACCATAGGTAACTTTTACACCTGTTAACTCGTTTACCATGCTTCGTAAGCGATGATTGGCGTCCCAATTATACACGCGTCTTCGTGTTTCGCGGTTTTGACTACTTATTCTGTGGTGTGTTGGTCTACCTGTAACGTCATACTGCCATTTGCAAAGTAAGAACCAAATAATCCCCATCCTTATGTAGATGGGGATTTAAAGTATTATATAGATAACTTGTTCGAGACTATGCAAGTGGTTGGAAAAGTGTTGACCAAGGAAGTCATTAGTCTAAAGCATTCTTATTTTATATCTGGATAATTATGTTCCATAATAAAACATAATTGTTTATACTTTTTTTCAAAGTTTTTTCTAAAATATTCTTTACCTTCTTTAGATAACTTTTTTTCTTCAAAAGCCCAAGATAATAAATATTCTTGAAAACTATTATCTAAATCTAAATCTAATGGAATAATTTTATCTACAGATACTTCATTATCGTTAGATGTTGTGATAATTTTCCTTGCCCTTATAATAATAGGTAATTCTATCCATTCTCTGTAAGGACCTACACTTTTTATCATTTCTATATCATTTAAAAAACTGAAAATAATCTTATCAGAAACAAGATCATTTATAAAAAATTTTCTCATAAACGAAATACGTTTATTAATGTCATTTATCTCAGAAAATAAGTTTATAAAATCAGAGCTTTTTTTTATTAAAAAAACACTAGTAAAGTTTATAAAATACTCAGCACAACTTTGTATCATCGTTTTTGATGGGGTATCATACTCAACTTCCATGACTAGAGAGAGTGTTTTTGAAAACTCTTTTTTATTTAACCAAAGATTTTTCATTCTTTCTTCATCTCTATAATAGTAAATTATTATACTTAGAATATCTGTTTTTTCTTTCATTTTATAAGCATCTCCCTTTTGAACCCCGTGCTCCTGATTTAAATGGACGTCCGCCTACCATAGCACCTCCAACTTTTCTTATATAATTAGCTATTCTTTTTTCTGATTTACGCATTTTACTAATTACAGATTTATCTTTTATTAATTCAGTTGCATTTTTATTTAACTTTCCATCTAATACAGTTCCATCTGCTTTTATTTTTCCAATCGACCTTCCATTTTCTTCTATGTGGAAATGAATAGGATCTGCATGTTCCCTAGCTAAATCGTTATAATAATGGACAATACTTGTATTTTTAAGCGAAGCAATAATTCTATTTGGTAAAGTAGGTGCTGAATCCAATCCAAATGGATCTATCTTTGTATGCGTATCACTTACATATCCATATAATGTTGGGTTATCTCCAACAAGCCCAATCGGGTCTATTTGAGTATAATTCCCTTGCTCTGGGTCATAGTAACGGAATCGGTTATAATACAATCCTATTTCTTCATCTTCATACTGCCCTTGATAACGGAATGGAATAAAATCTTTCTCACCTGTGAATTCTTGCACTCGTCCATAAATATCAAGCACTGCTGACCAAACCTTATTACCTTCTTCATCATAGGCTTCAACAGGCGTTCCTAAATAGTCACTAATAATACTGTAATTACCTTCACTTGTGATTTTAGCTGAAGGTACAAACCCATCGTTAAATACCCATGTGACTAGATTATCATTTTCTAGTTCAGCTGAATCATTTTCTGAGAAATACTCATGTAGGATAGTATTCCCATCCCATACGAATTTCATTATCTTTTCGTTTGAACACTTCTCTATTCGTCTACCTAGCGCGTCATACTTGAAAGTAACTTCTGTCTTGTCTGGTTTGATGACCTTCGACATCATGCCATTGCCATAGTAATCGTACTTCCACGTATCACCATTCTTTTCGACTTTCTGAACCAGATTTCCTTCCACATCGTAAGTGAATGTTGCCTCGCTCGTTTCAAGCAATCTACTTCCAACACCATAAACACGATCTGTCTTTTCTTTCGTTTCATACAAATTCCCGACATCGTCGACATTGCGGTGTAAGAAGTCAAATTGACCACCTTGATTGGACCAAACGAGGTTACTGAATTCATCGTAACCATAGGTAACTTTTACACCTGTTAACTCGTTGACCATGCTTCGTAATCGATGGTTGACGTCCCAATTATACGCGCGTCTTCTTGTATCGCGGTTTTGGCTACTTATTCGATGATGTGTTGGTCTACCTGCTACATCATACTGCCATTTGCTAATGACATCCCCTGGTAAGATTCTTTCAATCTCCTGTCCAAGTTCATTGTACTGCATTGACGCTGTCCAATTTTCTTGCTCTGAGCGAGAAGCCGTGATTTGTGACACATTCCCCATTTCATTACGAGCGACCTCGATTTTTGCACCTAAGCTACTCGTAATTTGTGAACGATTGCCTAATTCATCGTAGTTACTCGCAATCCAATGGTCATTTTGCCACTCCTTGATCACTTGTCCAGTTGGGTCTAGCTCTAACTTTACGGCCACATCCTCATTCTCAGTTTCAATTAACGAACCATTTTTGTCATAGCCAAACGTTTCCCATGTGTCATCATAATAATCAGCTCGAATAATATTCCCTAGACCATCATGCTGGTACGCTGTCCAACGATTACCTGGACGTTGAATTCTCTGAACTAATCCTGCCAGACTTCGCTCATACGTTCTTTCCATCTCATCAAAGCCGATTTCTTTGATGATATTGCCTTTCGTATCACGTTCAAACTGATACGCTTCGCCTTTTTCATTGATGACAGCGGTTAACTGTTCTTCTGTGTCATAGGTGAATTTAACTTTCTTTCCAACTTGTTCTCGAGACACCAAGCTGCCGAGAATGGTGTAATCAAAGGCTACTTGCGTATGGTTATCTTTCGCAAAAACAACATCGTCATAGGCATTGTACTTTAATTGAACGTCGTTACCATCTGATAGATTTGCCCGTACAAGGCGATTCAAGTTATCATAACGGAATTTCTCTGTGGCTCCTAGCGGATTTGTCGTTGTTGTGCAGTTACCACGATGGTCATATGTCCAGGTCGAACTCGTCCCGTCTGGCAATGTCACTTGATTCAGGTTCAAATCAGCATCATAAGCTAAGCTTACCATATGGCCTTGCGCATTTGTCACCGTTTCGATCAAAGATTTCTCATTATAGGAAAATTCAGTCTTTGTGCCATCTTCTAAAATATTTGCCTGCAATGTACCATCCTTATTATAAATCCACTGACGACTGCCACCCTCTGCGTTAACTGCTTGAATCAGTCTATCTTTTTCATCATATTGAGCCGATAAGGTACTGCCATCTGCAAGAGTAATCGTCACTGGATTTTCCCACTCATCATAGCTATATGCCGTGACACGATCATCTTCATCTACTTCTTGGAGTAATTCAAAGTCTTCATTATATTCGTAGCTTACTTCGCTACCATCTGGATGAACAATTTTCGTACAGAGGTTATCTTCGTTGAAATAATAATAACTTTTATCGCCCAAGCTATTCGTAATTTCATTATAGCCTTCGTGATAGGAAAGCTCCCCTGCAAGGACATTGCCATCTCCCCATGTTTTGATGACTCGTGCACCTGTAGTTGGCCCATCATAGCGCCAGAAGAAGCTATTTTTATTGCGATCCGTTTTTTGCATCATTAAGTGATTAACATATTTGATATGTGTACTTTGCCCTAACGCATCTTGTATTTCGATTAAATCTTGTCCATCATTGTAAACATAACGAACTAAGACTTCACGACTCATCTGGTTACGTAAGGCAACTTCTGTCATTCTGCCTAACTCATTGGTCGTAACATCGAGCACTCTTCCAACACTGTCGGTTACTTGGGATAAGAAACCTTTAAGATTATACGCAAATTGAATATGATGGTCTTGCTCATTTCTTACTTCTTTTAATCGGTATTTTGTTTCTGTTGTTTGTTCAAATACATAAATCAATCGTGTATCATGCTCAAACAAATGATACTCCTCGCCTGTATTTGTTAAGGTCATTCTTTCTCGTTTGTTAAAATAAGGCAAGTTTATTGGTAAAATTGGAAACCCAACTGCGCGACCATCCGTCACAACAATCCCAATCAGGTCATCTTCTTCAAAAATCTCTAAGGCTAGATCGTATGTAAAGTGCATACCATGACCTGACAAGCCAATCCGGCTACTATCACTGTACCAAGCGCGTTCCCATGAAAGGGGGATAGGTCCAGGTAGTTCAAAGTCGACGCCTTCATAAATCATACGCCCTGTGATTAAATCAACGGGCTCAAAACCTCTTTTACAGAATTTTTTACTTAACCCTTGTGTACAATTAAATTTCTTTAATACTCCATGATTAAATTTCGTTAGCCCAGCTTTGGCCATAGCTTTCATTCCGTCTACTGCCTTCGACACAGCGAGCAATTCATCCATCGAAGAAATGACTTTATCTGCGGCCGTCTTCACAGCCTTAGATGCTTTGTTAGCTAGTTCCGCTAGTCCCTTTACTGCATCTAACGTTTTAGATATTTTCGGATAAGCTGCCTTCATCCCTTTTAGTAATGCTTTTGATCCATCCATAATCTTATCCGCAGTTTTTACAATTTTTCTCGCTTTATTGGCTTTATAGGCTACTTTTGCGGCATCACCAATTACTGGGATTGCCCCCGCTAAGTTCATGGCTGCATCCATGTAATTCCCTCTTGCCAAGCTAATTCCTGCATTCGCAATATCTGCAAATGTACCGATGACAGGGATAAATCCAGCAACATCCAATGCTGCACTTACGCCATCTACTAATTTACTGAACCAGCCTTTCTTCTCTTTCTTCTCTTCTGCCTTTTGTGGGAAAATTAGGTCAACTTTCGTCGTAGCTTCAATCGCTTCTTCATTTAACTTCGGTGGTTGGCTTTGCTTCTCTATACCTTCTTGTTCAATGAGCGTACTAATTAATTGTGTGTCAGCGGCCATAATCACATGACTTTGTTCCTTCGCGGATATAGCAATCCATTCTTCCGCCTCTACGGCTAGCTCTTTCATTCCACTAATTTCGAGTATTTCATCCGCTGCTAGCATGATGGTACTGTTACTTTGAAATGTTACGCCATCTCCATCATCCATCTTTAAGTCCAAGACACCATCTACTGCACTAAAGGTAATATCACCAACACCTAATGTCACATCTTTCCCAACATTGGTCGCCAATGATTTAACGGTAGTGTCCGCCATTTTCTTCGCCTGCTTTTGTCCACCCTCTGGTGTGGCTGGATTAACACGCACTGAGCTGATAACAATAGCCTCTTCTTCAACTGCACTTGGAAAATGTAATTGAGCACGTGCACCTATTTGAGGCATTAAATACATAACACCATTGGCATCTGCTGAATAAGCAAACCAATGTGCTTTTTCATTATCCTGGCTTTTATCTATATCTAAATGAATTTTGACTGTGTTTTGCGTAACATCAATAATCTTTCCTGTAAACGCTGCACCAATGAGATCTAAATTACGTACCAATCGCTGACGAATACTTTTCTCTGGTTGGGCAGTATATTGAAACTTCAACACACCCTCTTCAAGATGGGTTTCCCTAGCCGTTACGATATAGGAACTTCCCTTGAATTGCACCAACGTGCCCAACTCATGGGGTTCCGTGCTTTCAAACTCGCAAAATGTATAATCGGCTTCACTCACATCAGTACCATCGTTTTCAGTAATCAAGCGATACGCATCGACGTCCATTCGTACTATAGAAGGCAGATGGTCGATCGTTATGCTTTTCCTACTTTGAGGTGTACCAAGCCAGAATCGAGCACCTTTTCCTTTTAAATCAGGAAAAACAACTGCTTGCAAATGGGAGGCCATTCTTTTAATAAATTCCCAATCTGTTTCTAAGTATTGAATCGCAATACTACCAATGGCTTGACCGTTAGAAGCTTGGTCGATGTAATCCCCATTAGGATAGGCTTTCACGATGTTATTCATTAACTGCACATACGTCATATTGGCATCTTGAAAAGAACGTGAGCGCTTCGCAATATCCATATTTGCTGTATATGATACAGCCTCAACAGAGACATAGTGAACCCCTTGTGATGCCTGCAACTCCGCATTATCAATTCTTCCTGAGAACAAAATGGCACTGTCTCGCCCAAATTTCACAACAACTTCATCTGTTTGATTGACCCGCTGAATATACTTTTGCGCTTGCTCTTCAGCAATCATTCCCGTAAAGTACAACCTCGCATGGTCATTGGCCTTATGTTTGATAGTTAGTTTATCTAAATGAATAAGTGGATAAGGCCACTCGAGCACAAGATCCTCATACGTACTAACCATGTGTACTTCCTTTTCTTCTAGCGATTTCATTACTTACCTCCTTTCAATCAACCTTGTCTTTTAAAAACCTTGTTTCGGTATCTCTACTTCCTCTTGACCGTCATGAATAATTTCGATTTTGCCTCCACCTGCTGAGCATTGGGTATGGCAGCGGCTTAATAACGCTTGCTTCCCCTCGATATTGACATTTTCCATTCCTTCCATCCAATCAATAGAGCATGTTGGTGTACACGGTTTTTCTAACTTTAGGCAAACACCAAAGGTTGGGATGTTATCAGGGTTTCGATCCCCTACATTCATGACGGCTTTCTCTTTAATATAAACGCCATGATCTTGCGGCAAATTTAAATAATTGAGGTGGCTACCATGTTCACATGAAATGATTGCTCCATGTACAACATAACTAAATTGCTCTTGTTCCGAACCTTCTGTTTCCAAACTTTCTACAACTTGAGCCATTGGATATCCTTCCTTTCGTATCGATTGAACACTGTTTCAAACTACGACAGTGTTTTGGAATGATTTATTAGAATGATCTATCGTCCTTGTAGTTTTACTCGTTGCAGCTGAATCCCGAGATATGGTCGTCGTAGCATACTTTCTGCCACATCTAAATTGACGATGGTGAACGATTCCTTTTTGCCGTCGACTTGAAAAATACAATCCAGTTCCACTTTCTTAGGGTCAATTACGAGCTCCTTTATTTGTCCGTCTGGATAATAAATCGTCTCATCGGAAATACAGTTCTTCTTTACAATGTCCATAAGCCAATGCACACGCTGTGTTCCTTTCTTCACATCAGTAAAGACAATGGCTGTAAATTCTAAGTTGTCCTCGTATTTCACTAACAACCCTTTCAAATCATCCGATACGATTCTTCGAGGCTTCTCTAAATAATCCAGATATACCGCATTCTCTTTTTCTATTACTTCCCCGAATACAGATGAACAGACGAAGTTATCATCGAGGTCTGTTTTGAAAGGAATAATTGGATTTGTAATGCTTTGATCTTGCCGAACAATAAAATACTCCATTTTTTCCTCCTGTAACTATCATTTCTGTTGATTTCAAAGTTAATGAATCCAATGAATGTCTTTTATCTGGTCTGGGCTAAATAGACACTTCTCTTGATCGCGTTTAAAGAAGGTAGCTCCTTTTAAATTGGCATCTGTAAAATTGGCGCCTGCAATCTGTGCAAAATCAAATTTTGCATTTTCCAAATTCGCATGACTGAAATCAGTGCCTAAGTAACACGCAACTTCATCATCCGGAAGCATCAGTGTTTTTCCCTGCGCATGCGTAAAATTAGCACCTGCTAAATTGGCATTTCGAAAATCAGCATCTTGAATGGCTGCATAGGAAAAATCAACATTCCCTAAGCTACAATCTACAAAACTAGTCCCGACGCAAACGCTTTGCTTCAATGAAGCCCCCTCTAAGTCACTGCCATTGAAATTCGCATAAGAAAAGTCCATTTGGTCGAAAAGTTTTTGCTGTAACTGTAGGCTTGAGAAATTTTCAAACGTATATGATTTATCCGTCTCATTTTTCTCTAACCATGAGAGAAGATTTTCTTTCACCCGTTCCCGTTCATCGATGACCCCAACATCTTCACTAAATCCTTTATATTCCCCGACACGAAATCGTAAACACGCTGCTCGTTGGAAATCTATTTCGGGTACGGTTTCTTGTTGATAGCGGAAAAGATAGCGTACCAATTGAATGGTATACTGATGAAACAGAATCACAGTCTGTTGAATGATTCCTCGAACATCAGCTGCTTGGATGGAGAGATACGGCTTTCTTTCTATTTCAAGCGTTTTGTGTAAATCTATAATCGCCTCACTAAGCCATTCCGCTTCATACTGGGCCGTACATTCTCCCCAATCGTAGTACCATTTTTCTCCATACGCTTCTAGCAAATACGTACACTTGTTATCTAGTAATGATGTTCGTAGCAGTGAAAAATGAATAAAAGCAACTGGCGCTAACCACCCTTGTTCTTGCTGATCTCTAATATTGGCAAACAGCTGTTCAAGTGCGTTAATGATTGGTTTTAGTAAGATTTCCTTCTCTTGGCGAAACTGTCGATCAACCTTCTCTTGTAATCGGCTGATATGAACTGACACGCATTCATCCATAAAATGCTGTAATGCTTCTTCTCGTTTCATGCGTCCACATCCTCACTAATTTGCTCGTACTTCTGTACCTTTAATCTCCATTTTGTCTTCCATCTTGATTGAACTGTCTTTACAAGTCATCTCTATTTTCTCGGTCGCATTAATCATAATTTGCTTCGCATTGATGGCTACTTTATCTGTTGCTTGTAAGGTAATATTTTTATCACTTATGATGGAGATCCCATTATCATCCATAAGCGAAATCATTAATCCACCACCAGATATGACAATCCGATCGGGTGCAAGTAGAATTTGTTTACCGTGCTTCGTTCTGAGTGTTTTGACATCTGGATCAGCCATCCGCGCTGGATCTTGGCGACTATCCTCTGGTGGTGCAGGTCTTGATCCGCCGCCACCGCCACTAGCACTGGCACTTCCACCACCGCTTGGACTAGGCGGATTCGTCGCTGCTAACATCGAACCAGATTGTGGAGGCGCTTTTGATACGGAACTAATCGCAATCCCTTCATCCTCACGATTGCCCGGGAAATAGATTCTAACGTTATCAGATAGCTCCGGCATGAAGTACCATCCTGTATTATCTTCTGATGCATAGATCGTTGAATACGGAAACCAATACGCTGTATCTTTTTCTTGACCCTCATCGAAATCGACATGAATACGAATTTTGTCCCCCGCAACATCAATTACTTTGCCTTGAATGGAGGCACCAATAATAGCTTGATTATAAGTAGTGTGAACACTGAAGCCGTTCTGAGGTGTTAACGTGTAGATGTGCTTGAACAAGCCATCTTTTAAAGTTGAGAAGATTTTATAGACAAATAATTTTTTTGATTGGAACGTCACTTCATTGCCTATTTTGAATAGTTGAAACGATTCTACTTCATAGTACATATAGTCACTATCGGTAATACCGTCGAGATGATTTTTACTGGACACAAGGAAATTGCCGATCGCCTTTTTAACTCGATAATTAATGGCCTCCATTTTCTGCGTACCCCCAGCTTGAAATGGTACGCCGAAGTAAAACTTTGCGGCTGGGTGAACCGTATCTGGCACCAGACCTGTATGGAATCTTGATGCCATACGTTTAAGAAACTCCCAATCTGTCTCTATATATTGCATCGTGAAACGGCCAATAGTAGCGCCCTTTGAGGCATAATCCATGAAATCTGCACCTTTTTGATCGGCAATACATGCATTTATTAATTCACTATAGGGCATACTCGCATTTTGATAGGTTTGGTTTATCTTCTTCACATCTAACACATACGTATGTGAAACGGCTTTAACCTCCAAATAATAGGTACCCAAAACCGATTTCACTTGTACATCTAACGCCAGCCCATTAAAAATAGGAATAGTTTGTCCACCACTACCGATTTGCAATACTTCAATAGCCGTTTCGGCATCGGTCATATATACATAGGAATCTTCGAGTTCATCTGGAATCACGCCCGTTAAATGCAAAGTAGCATGCTCATTCATTTGTTGCGTAATTTCGATTTGATTGACGCGAATATTATAGGGCATCACGATGATATCTTTATACGTTAAGGCTGTTTCCTTATTCATTCGACAACACCTTCTCCATCTAATAATTTGTTTTCAACCAAGATAGATTCCATCATGCCGTAAGCAATGGGTTTCCAAATATTCATCTCTTTTTTCAAACAATTAACCGAGCCCATCGTCACATTTTCGCCTACAATAAACAAAAACATTAAATTATAAATCTTGTTATCTAGTGCTGGCGAAATAAAATCAAAGTAACCAATTTGTAAACCGTTAACTTCATTCATGCCGCTATCCAACATTTTCGTAGTTGGCTGCGTTTTTTGTAGGATGTTCCTCATGGCCTCTGTGAAGTCTTCTAATTCCTCTTCTTTTACCTGTTGTTCCATGATTTTCAGCGTGACATTGATGGACGTACTTTCGCTTGTATAAATATAATCGGGTCTACGACTGGAAGGATATTTAATATCCATTAATTCAGTCTCCATCACGTCAAATGTTGCAGGCATGCACATCCGGATTTGATCCTCATAAAAACTTATTTCTTTAAACTCAATCGTTTCATCTTCAATCATGAGCTGACCATCTTTAATCGCTTTCACAATATCAGTATGTAATAATTGGCTTTCGATGTTCTCCATTCGTTTCTTCTGCCTTGCATGTTTCGTCATCTCGATAACTTCTTCATCCATAAATTTCATTGTTTTCGCTCCTTTGTTTCGATTCTTTTTTCTCTATCTCATAGCCTTGTAATTTTTTGCTTTCCTATTAAGGCTAACTCAGATGACATGATCGAAAATAGCTTCGGCGTTCGAAACGAAATCTTTCCTTCCATGACATGCTGAATCAATGACTGAAATATCCTGCTCATCTATATTGACAAAGCCCTAGGAAATGCTCCTCATACGGTGTTTATCATTCTTATAAAGCCGCTTCCTTGTGAGCTATTTCACGTTGTCCATTTCTTGAACGTTCTTCATCTACAGACCATTAGCTAGTCAACAATCATGCGCTTTGGTCGCCCTTGGCTATGCCCTGTCATACGACCACCACGTTTTGATTCCAATAAAATACGATTCAAGTATTTATGAATTTGACTATTAGAAAATGTTTGGTAATCAAGCTCTAGTCGATTACAAATATAGAAATCGATTGCATCTCGTTGAACGCGCTCCTGATTTAAGCACTCTAAAGCAAAAGCGACATCATACGGATTAGCTGGTCGATTTTTTAACAGCTCTCGTGCAAAATATAGCAAAATGATTGGATGATATGTGCTTTTTTGAAAACCTGCATACTGACAGTGAAGATAATTGACCGTATTGTATTCAGTAGCAAAATCAAGAAAATCAATATACTCTGAACGCAGTTTGGCACCCGATTTTAATTTAAAGCGCGCTAACTCTAGCTCATTATGTGCAAGCTCTAGCGAATCATCTAGGACTATCTCTGTCGTATGGTTTCTAAAATCTAATTCATTCACTTCTTCAGCAAAACGTACTTTTACAATCGTTTCGCTTCCTGTCGCCTCATAAGGAAGCTCATAGCTACTATGCAGCATATAGAGCTTTCCATTATGCTTGATAATGCCTTTTGTAATGATGAGGCTTGTATCTGCTACAATAATTCTGGCACCGGAAATAATGCCATTAGAATAATCTTGGAAATATAAATCTAAAAAATCTCTTGGGTAATCTCGCAAATTTTCTAGCATTTCTCGCTTTAAAATGCGGCCTTTTTGAAAATGTGGATATTGATTGGCAAACAAGCTGTCACCCACCTCTTTTCTTGTTTTTCACTTTTACTTTAATCCATCAAAGAAATCTAGCTCAGACAAATCGGTTTCGAAGGCAAAGAATTCCTTGTGTCCGATAAACAGCTGCTCGTCTTTTCTTGCTACTGGAACTACATGGAAGCCCCAATGATCTTCGCCTGCAAAGACGAAGAACTTCACTTCCCCATTCGTGATGGAGTCCGTCTCGTCCTGCGGAATTTTATCTTGATAGTGCATGGCGATATTCTCATAAAGAACAGGCGCATAATCCTCCTGACGATTAAAGTACGTGTATTTATACGTTGAGTGGTTGTCGCTACCCGTTAGGAAAAACTCAACTTCTTTTACACCCCATGGGCGAGAAATCGTACCGTGAATTTGATTCAGTCTTTCTAAGCTACTAATCAGTAATTTTTCCTGACGATTATGTGTAAAGGCACTGACAGCATAAGGTACAACTGGTGCATGATTCGTCACTTCTGTTTCGATCATGCCGATTTTCTTGGCATTTAAATAACGAAGTGCTCCCCTTAAACAAGCAAGCTTTAACTCTGGAACTTTCCCGATATTTTCAGCCTTTTGTCTAAATTCAATGCTACGTCCTGGTACAAATTCCTTTAAAGCCTCGCGAAATGCGTCTATTTTACAGGACTGTCCAGTCAATTTAATGATGGAATAGTCACTTAGTATGCCAGTCTCATAAAATTCTTCTAAAAACTCTCGCACGATATCATAAATATCAGCCTTAATGAGATGATTGATTTCTTTAATGTTGAAAAAGACATTTGGAAAGTCATAAACTTCCTTAAATTGATTATTTTCGACCAACGATAGGCACCAGCGATCTACTGCTGTGACATTTAAATCACTATCGTGCTGCATATCACTATCCGCGTAAAAACGACTTCTTAATATACCTGTTTTACGGAAAAATTCCTTCTTCATCTCTTCTGCCATTTCCCATAAGAAATAATAATTATTGCGGACACGAAGGTACTCATCACGTGTTCGATTTTCATATTCCTTAAAACGGGTAGGGATAATATATTCAGCATCTAGAAAGGCTTTTTCGAATTGCTCGTACACTGCTTCCACGCCATGGTCGTCTACATAGCGATAAATATCCTTACCTGGAATGTCAATTAATGCATCGATATCATAATCACTTTTTCCTCGACTATAATAGTTTGCAAAGACGATTTTCATAAATTGGAAAATACGATACGTAATATTGTTGCCACCAAAATTCGTATCTCCATTTTCATAGGTAGTATGAATATCAATTTTGTAAGAAATATGTCCGTCCTCTATGCGAAACTTACAAGAAGAAAGGTCTGTTGTTCCACCACCACAATCGATTACGAGTGCTTTATATTCCTTGCCATCGAGAAAGCTATTATTCTCTATTTGATTGGCGATCGTATTATAAAGAACTGACATCCCTTCATCGAGGGCATGCTCAGTTTCGATTTGGTACTCAGGCAAAATCGCGCGAAACATATCTAAAAATTGTGTTTTCAACTTAACGGGACTGGAGATATGTAAATGCTTGAAACGACATTTAAATTGATGCTCCGCCATTTGAATAATATAAAGTATAAACTCTCTTAAAATTTGGCTCCGTGGAACAAGTGCAGTATTCCCGTTGGCATCCATCACCTCTTCCAGCTTGGCATAATTACTAACCCAGCGTTTAATACCTTGGAATTTCGTAGCCAATGATGTATAGCTATTTTTTTTCATCATTTTTAACGCTTCATAGCCGTAGTGATAGTTTACTTGGTCTGCATTTGAGCAATCTGCGACAGTCATGACCGTCGGCACTACTTCAATCCATTCGTTTTGATGAAGTGGATCTGGAAATTGCACAAAATTGATGCTATTTAGCTGAATTCTGTTATTTAACAAATCATGACTGCAAGGAGAGGACACATAATCGCTCTCTAAATACACACCAGCTGTTGTATTTGTTGTACCAAAGTCAATCGCAAGAATGGCATTCGTTGTTTCCAGCTGTTTCATCTCTAAATCTGGTATTGGAACCTTATAATAATGAAGATTTGTTGGCGGAAGTGGGGTTTCCTGATAATACGTCTTACAGATATACTCGGAATCTTGCTTTCTTAAAAAAATAAAGCTGTAGTTTTTATTGTTTGTCTTCCGAATACCTATTGCTTGATCAGCAGCGAAATAATATTGATTTGGGACTTCGTCATCTTTAAGGATATTAAGAATGCCACAAAGTTCCAGCTGCTCATTGACTAGCAGTACATTGGATTCAACAAGAAAACCGCCTGTTTCCACGAAATACTGATCTGGTTTATCAATCTTCATCCCGCTATATAAGCTCATTTTGGCAGGAATTTTAATGTCACCATTGTCAGACATCTGCGTTTTTAAATACTCTTGCATGGCCGCTTCTACTCGTTCAAAGCCCCCATCCTTTTTTTCTCTAATAAGAGGGTTTTCTTCAGAGCCACGGTATCTTAAAATTTTGTCGATTAACTCGTCTCTTGTCAGTGTATTAATAAGCCCAGTCACAAGCTTTTCCTTATAGCAAATATTTCTAAGCTGGAAGGTTGTCATTTCCATTAGTTCTACTCGTGTATAGGTCATATATTTCTTTTCTGTATTACGCTTATTGGCATACAGCTTATATGAATATTTAGTTGTCATTGGAATCCCTCCTCTGCTCTGTTTAGTAAAGAGCTATTCGATCTAGCTTCATTGTTTCCTCTGCATCAATAATGCCAAAGTGATATTGCCAATAAACCTCCATATGAAAGCCTATTGGCAGAAAAATTTCTTGTACAAGCTGGACCTTTTGCTGATTTTGTTCTGTCTGCTTTTGACGAATGTATAAAAGCAGCTCATCCTGGTCTTCCGATTTCACATAAATCATGCAATTTTTAAAAAGCCTTTTCAGCGTATCCTTTAATAAGTAAATTTCTTCACCTGTCCGGTACAGTCTTAGCATGTTGAGCGCAACTATTTCTTGCTCCTTTTTCGTAAAGGCATGAATATTGTCACGCACTAATTTACCAAATACATCGGCCTCGATTTCTCTTAAGATAAAACGAATATAGAACTCTCGTTTATTCATGCCCTGCATACGATCAATTTCAGCTAAAAAATGCAATACGGTATCTAAAAGATAATTCCTAAACTCAATATCCGCAAAATTATCTGGATGGAAGAGACCATTAAAAATCCCGTAATAGCGATAATATGGATTTACTTCAACGTGCTGTTCAACATACTGTGCATTTAATAGTTGTGGACTAAGTTCCATATAAGGTGAATAGGTTTCGGCAAGATGAAAATAGATATCCTTTTTAGAAAGGCCTTCATCCTCAGCTTTAATGAGCAAATCCCAAATATAGTTCATAGCCAAACACCTACACATTCATATTCAAAGAAATGCCGTTGCACTTCTGATACGAGGAAGCTTAAAATATCGTTTGCAATAAAGTTTCTCTCCTCATTCGCCTTAAACTTTAGTAGCATCGTTTTTTTATGATTATTTTCGCCTATCATTTCCGTTAAGAAAGTGTTCGCAGAATGAGTAAAGCTTGTTCCAGAATAGGCGTCCACTATTTCGACATCTATAAGTTCAAAGCTGTCAGCAGCCTCGAAAGAATTAATCATACGCGTAATTTCGCCCTTCGTTTTAACATTAGCCGTATACTTGTTAGCGAATTTGTGTATAAAATGCTCAATTCTTCTATTTGATACAAGCTCGTAATTTAATTTCCCGATTTTCTCATCTTCCATTTTTGCAATTTTTATTAACTGCCAAACCCCTGACTTATCTCGGGGTGAAACAATTGTTAATTCATTGTCTGAACGTTTAACGTAACGAACATTATCCTCTTCGGCCTCAACAAGATAGCCATGCTCGTTGCCGATTTTACGTATGGAAAGGACATGTTCATAATTCACCTTATCGATTGCAGGAATGGGAAAACCGACATTTTTGACTTCATGACGTTCAATATTCCATAGTGGAACCATATTCAGTCGTTTTACTTGCTCATACTCCTCTAAGTCAACAATTATTTCTGTAATTTCGGCATCCTCATTTAAAGGTGGACAATCTACTAAATTGATATTAAAAAATTTATAGACGAATGGATGATTAATTGTTTTCCATGGTAAGCCATTTATTTGGAAAAGCGGATAAAGCTTGTTAATCTCTTGTAAATAGTCCGTATTTTGTGTAAGACTGACCTTAATCTCTACTTGTCCTTCTGTCGTTTCTAGCTTTCCACTAAAGAGTCGCTGCTCCGTAAGTAACTGTTGAATTTGCATGGAATCACATTCTAAAAATAATGTGAACAGTTCTGCCGATCCATTGTTTTTAAACGCTTCAAGCATTTTTTTAATACTGATTGAATTACTTTCTAAATCAGCTGGTCGCATCGGGAATAAGCATTCATGAATAGGGTCAACATCCTCCTTAGAACTTAGCGTCACATAAATATCAAACCTATTCTCAACATCATCCATTTCGTTGAATATGCGCTCCTCGAGCCTTTTGTTCATTTCATCCTGATAATCGATTAAATTTACAAAAACGCCACTGACAATATCCTTTAGCAGTTGACGTTGCTCTAAATCTTCTATTTTGCGTAACCGTTCAATCATGAGCTCTTTCATCAATTTATTTTCCCTCTTTCATCACTTCAGCATTAGATGGCTCACTGGCAGCTGTCCCTTCATTCGTAGGCGGTGTTGCATTATCAGCAGTTTGCGGTTGAGGAGGAGGATTTAATTTATCATTGGTATTCATAACCTTTCGCTCAAGACCTAAAACCTTCGACAGTAGCTCTGTTTCCTGATAAATTTCCTGTGCAAGTGTATAATATTCAATCGCTTTCCCAAACTCTTGGCGTGCATAGCTCTGATCTCCGCTTTTTTCTAAGCCCTCAGCCTTTAATTCCTTCTGGGCCTTTTTTAATTCAGCAATTTTAGCCTCTGTATCTTCTATTTTTGTCTTTATTTCAGGTTCCCCAGTATAGGCAATTGTCAGGGCTTTTTTTCTTGCCTTTTGATACGTTTCAAGAGCCCCATTGTAATCCTCTGCCTCAAATCGGAAATCTCCATCTTTCACAGCTTCAGCAATTTGTACAATAGTATCCATATTGGCGATTCTTTGTTCAACTACTCCTTTCCCAAAGTCTTTAATAAGCTTTCCTTCTTTTTTAGCCTTTTCATATGACTCAAGCGCATCGTTAAATTTACCTTCTTCCGCGGATTTATCTCCACTAATAATCAGATCGGTAACTCTTAATTTTCTAGCTAGTATATTTCTATGTATTGGATCCTTCAATTTTTTAGCCGCATTCCTGCCCTCGCTATATTCCAGCAGTGCCTTATCATAAGTTCCATCTTGAAAATACTGGTTTCCGCTCTTTTCATGATCTTTCATCTCTACGGTTAATTCAGCCATTTTTTTAGCTTGTTTTGCCTGATAAAAAATCGTGCCTCCACCTACGACCAAAGCTAGCACTAATGCAGCTGCAATCATTTTGATGTATTTCATTCTTTTCTTATTTGTTTCCTGATAAACCTTGTTAGCAAATATAGCTGCAATTGTGTAATTATTAACAACTTTCTTTTGCCTACTTAACAAAACCTCTTCTAATAAATCAATGTATTGCTCAGGCTCTTTTGCTTCTTCCAACGCATCTGCCATTTCAATTTCATTGACATCTTCCCAAAAGCCGGCTGTACAAAGCACTAGTACATCGTCATCCATTAACTTCATTTTCTTAGAAACAAAAGGCTGAAAATCTTTTGGTTTACCAAGATAATTTAGTAAATTGGTTCTTTCCTCATGCTGGCTAATGTCGAGCGAACGATTCCTATTATTCACGATCTCTTGTGCTAAGCTTTGGTCTGTGCTTTTATACGATAAAGTACCATTACGGAAATGATACAGTCTCGAATTTCCGGCAACTGCCACAATCATCTTTGAGTAATCTGAGACAACCATGACAATACTAGCTTTCAATCTCACCCTTAAGCTTTGAGCTTGAAGTATGTCTTGCGCATTTTTCAAATATTTTTTAATGCTTCTTCTAGACATAGATGGCTTTTCCATAAATTTTTCTAAAATTGCCTTTACAGCAAGCTCTGCACTACTTATTTCCTGATCAGAATCTAATCCTTTTATAGCTACCCAGCAGGCTATATCGTCCAGCTCTGTATAGGCAAAGTAATCTTTATTTTGCAAAAATGAGCCCGCTTCGGATAAAAAGCTTGTTTTAAAGTTGCTATTTTCCTTTCTCATGATTACTCCTCCTTATTTACTGACTCATTTAAAGACGACAAGTAAAATGATTACCATGTTTTTTCTAGAATAACGATGGTTGCATTATCTTGATTTTTTAAGCGTTTTTGTTCAACGGCTTTTATCATGTCTTGAGCAATATCATAGGGAGTAGCTTGCTGAGAGAGAATTTTTTCCATTTCAACCTCTGTTAAAGTATCATAGACTCCATCACTAAATAGACATACCTTATCCCCTCTATTTAGCGGAATTGGACTTTTTCCTATATCCATATTTTTAAAGCCTTCATACCCTAAATAATTGATAAGTCTCTTTTTCAAAGGATTTTCCTGCACCTCAAGCTGAGATATTTCACCAGATATATATCGCTCAGTTAACACTGATTCAAAAATATGCTTTTGATTGATTGCCTTAAATTCTCCGTTTCGAAAAATGGTTATGACACTATCTCCAACGGCTCCCCAGTGAAGAAATCCGTTATCATCAATAACGGCTGCCACTAATGTAGTACCACCGTTCGAGCCATTTAAATTTTCGACAATCATATGATTACTTGCAAAAGCGGCCTCCTTAAAAAATTTTTCTAGCGTATTTAGACCGCTAAGCTTTTTAAATTCTTCAATAAATGTATTGACAGCAACCGTACTTGCCATTCTACCGTTTGCTAAGCCACTAATGCCATCTGCTAGGACAGCAATTGTTCCATCTTTCGTTTCAGCTGTAGAGAAATAGTCATCCTGCTCATCACGTCTGCCAATCGTTTGTCCATTTCCGATTGCTACTTTGTTTTTTTCATTTTGTGGCGCAAGCATGTTTCTAATGATTAATAATGCAATGAGTACAACGATAAAAATAAGCGCAATTATGTATGGCAGTAGTTTCTGATCCATTCGTCATCATTCCTCACTGTTGTTGTTTTCCCATTCAAAGTGAACACCACATAAGGGAATAAAAAGAAACATACTTCTGCCTAACTGAATCACATCATACGCTGCAAGCTCCGTTGGCGTATAAATCGCTTCATTGTTAAGATAAGCTAAGCCTGATGCATCTCCTGGAAGTAGATAAAAATTCCTTTTTTTAGGATCATAAACAATGACTGCATGGTTGCGCTGAGAAATTGAATTATCTCCAACAATACGAATGTGCATATCCTCAGCTCTACCAATAAAGTTTTTTTCCGATAAAATTCGATAATCTCGACCCATTTGAGGCCCTTCAATACAAACTAACCATCCCGTTACCGGATCAATTCCATCCATTTCTCCAAGGTATGGCATCGTTTTATCATCTAGCTCTGCTACAGCTGTTTGCTGACTACTTGGTCTTTGCTCTTGTTCCACCATTACGTTGCAATACGGACATACATTTCTATGTCTTCTGGAACTAAACATGTGACCATTTGTGCATCTAATCAAACTCATTTTCGCTATCCCCCGTCTATGTTACGAATTTAGTTGTCTCTATTTCACTAAAATTCGCGTATTTGCTATGTATATCATGTCTCCATTACCGATTGGGTAAGGGCTTTCGTGTTGTATTCTATTTTTAACGCGCTTATGAGCTTTTTTTAGTCCAACACCATTTACAGAATCAATATCCTCTATGTACCATACTCCAGAAACATTGTTTAATACGGCATGTTCATAGTTGATAAGCGATTCATATTCTGTACCGCTTAAATCGATATCTGCCTTATTGTCAGCTGAACTTTTCCCAATAAGTAATGATGTTTGGTCATCTATCTCCCATTCATCTATTTCAGCTCCTCGATCATTGAGGAGAACTAATTTTCGAATTTTTTTGTTTGTCACATCATCTTTTTTATCTCTTGCTTCATACTTAACAGAGCCATAAACAATTGCTAGTATGACCAACATAAGTCCAATAATTGTTTTCAACATAAACTCCTGATTCATGACAAATACGTAAAGAATGAAAAAGAAGGCGATTATGACAATAATGATATCCATAACTTTTATAATCATTTGTTTCTTTGCGTTTTCAGTGTATGCATCCATTGAATTTTGACCATACATGGTATCACACTCCTTCATACTAGCTATGGCTTCGTTTTACTTGTTAAAAAAACGTTCAAATAAATCTGTTGTATCTAGTGGATTCTTCTTTGCATTCTTGTTAAGGGTTGATCCCATTTCTTTCGTTTTAGGATTAAAGCCAAAAAAATGCTCAAAGTTTTTTTCAATATTACTCATATTAAAATCTGGCTTTTTTTCAGTAGACTGTTGGCGTGTCGACTGTTTTTCATAAGTTTGTCCATTACTCCAACTTTGACCAGCTCCATCTAGTTGAGCATCATATGCTTCTCTTGAAGCTTGATCCTTCAGTACTTTGTATGCCTCTGTCACTGCTAAAAAAATCTTTTCAGATTCTTTGTTTCCACCGCTCACGTCTGGATGATGTTTTTTGGATAGTTTTCGATAAGCGAGTTTTATTTGTTCTGGTGTAGCATCTCTACTGACACCTAAAGTTTCATAATGCGTTTTCATGTTTTTCATCCCCAGTATTAGGATTATTCAAAATTATCTAAGGAACTATGAAAGTCCCTTAGATAATGTGGAGTGTCTATCAAGCAGCAATCTTAGACAGCGTAGCCGCCTTCGATTTTCGCCAAGTCTGTTTTGTCTTTCTTTTGCTTAATGAATAAGAAAAATTCACCAATACCTTCTGTGTCACCATATTTTTCTGAATAGTCAACGACAAAAGCATTTGGGAAATTAATTTTTCTTACTACTTGATCAGCAGAAATAACTTCTAAAGTTACTTTACGGTAACAGTCAGCTTTTTCAGCTGGTACTAATGACCATAATCCTAATTTCATCGTATCATCAGAATTGTCACCATCAGTTGCAGTAAGGATTTTACCTCTTATTTTTAAAGTTGCTCCTACATCTGTAGAACGTGCGTTAGAGTCATCTGGTGTGTCTGTTTCATACTGAACAGACATAATGCTATCTAACCCTAGTTCAATTGCTTCTGATCCTTCTACTTTTAATACAAAACCCATTTTTAGTACCTCCTAGTATTTGTTGAATCGTCTCAATAAATTGCTTTAGGTGAATTTATAACTAGCTGTATGCATTTCTCCACGCCTAATGCAAACACATTAAGCATGAAGAAATATGTAATGTTTTCACCTTGCAAATTTATGGAAAATTCTATTTATGTTAAAAGATTTATGTGTAAATCTTAAACATACTACATCAATTATGCCTCGGCATAATTGCGTCCGGAATCGGCTTTGTGCTTGCACAAAGAATTCCTTTCCGATTCCGTGACATCCGCCGGAGGCTTTAACTTCTTTCAGCGGGTGTTTGGATACTCGCTGAAAAGTAGCTTAAATTCGCATTCATCTCACCACCTATAGAGGTGGGAGACTTCTGTACCTGCCGCTTCGCTTTCGGTACAAAAGAGATATGCTGAAAGAAGTTAAAAAGTTTTTGATTGTCTGTGTAAACTTGTTAGGCCTTAACAGCACTACTTGCCTTTGTAATCATGACTTCAAGATTCTTCACATTACCGTTAAACACTAGGTCAATCTGACATGTGCTTGTTTTTTCATCGATAATGTAGCCGATGTCATCTCCATCGTGAATAATGGAGTTTACATAGCCTTTTTCTTGAAGCCATTTGCTTTTTTGGCTACTCGGATTATTACTAAAGAATCGAACGATATTTTCGTGCTTAAAGTCGCCTGATTGGAATCGTAAAATTCTCTCAATATACGTACTAACTTGTGTTTTGTAGATTGAATCAAATCCATCTTCTTCCATCGCTAGACTTCTAGCTTTATACACAGTAATACGTTTAATATCTTTATCTTGCAGCTGCGCATTTTCCGAAGAGAATACAAAGCCAAAGCTTCTGCTGTTAATAGCATCTTTAATATTATTAGTAAATCCTGAGATTTCTTTTGCCATTGTTGTAACGGCTTTAAGTGAGTTATCACCCGCTTCGATATCGAATCGTACACCAGGATAATTTCTCTGAACACTTCTGAATGAGTCTTTCAAATATTCTGGACATTGATAAGCTGAAACGATACCTGCTGCTACATAGCTAGCACCAACATAGACGCCCTCTATCCAAAGTTTTAAAATATCCTCTTTCTCTTTAGATAATCGTGCTCCATTTTCTGTTGTCTGCATTCTTGTATCAATGATTACACCTGATTTATCTTTAGGAATAATAGTGAAGTTCGGTAAACATGGTATCGCAAACTCACTATAATCTTTTCGAACAAGCACTGAGCATTTATCGATTAGGCGATCAATACCTGCAGTAGCAATTCCACTGAAAGTCGTTTCTTCTTCCGCCATGAAGTTGAAGAAGATCTGTACTTTATAATCTTTCACAGTATCTAAAAGAATAGATAACGATTCCATTGTATTGCCTTCTTGCTTGGCAACCTTATCGTTCCCTTTAAATCTAGCTCTGCTTACTTTCATTTTTCCAGATGCCTCTAGTTCCAGAGCAGGAACAATTCCATACCACACCGTATCTGTAAAGTCATTTTTCGAGTTAACTGTATTTAAATACGTGCGTAATCGTGGTAGATTATTACTTTTAACGAGCATATCTAACTTTGTGTTCGTTACAAGTAACGAAGGCTGCATACCTTTGTTTTTAGTTGCATACTGGTCGAAGTACATTTTTACGCCCAATAGCTTTTCCATTAATGGCTTTACAGTTTTTACAAATTCATCCTTAGCATCCTTATAGAATTCTAAGTATGTATTGTAATTTTGTACTTCAGTCTCTACATCAAATTCTGCCTTCACAGCTGGTAACGGAGAGAAAGTTCTAACGACTAAATCTTTGACATAGGAGGATGGTGATTCTGTAATCGCCTCATAATCCTCTTCAAAAACTGTGCTTAAACCATAGTTACTATTTTCTTCAATAACCATCAGTTCTGAGCTATTATTTTGCGGTGCCTCTATGATTTTTAATTCACCATTATCACCGATAGAAAGTGTCCCAATTTGTAATTTTTCGGATTCATCTTCATCCTGATTAACACCTAACAATAGTCTTGTTTTAATATCCTCAATTGCTAAAGGAAGCATCGCCATGACATTGTTGTAATTTCTACTTGCTACTTCAAACATCAAGTTTAGCTTGTCCCCTGTATCCAATTTTTTTGGATCACCGTCATCTAATTTGTCATATTCACCGTATAGGTAATGGATTTCTTTTCTGACTTGTCGAATGTCGTCCATAACCTTTTTAGGAGAGATCATATCTAGCAAATTTTCAAATTTAAAATCAACATTCGCAATACCCTGACTTCTTTTCGTATCAATTAGAGTAAAGAGCATTTTCAAAAAATCATTATTTTGGTCAATTGCTATTTCAGAAATACAGTCATCTTGAATTCCTTCTGGTTTCTTTAATGTATACATAACCTTTTGGTTAGCAGCATTGTAGAATGAATAAACCGTTGGAGAAAACTTGTCTAAAAATTCATCGAAGCTTTTGACAAGAAGGTATTCATTCATTTCTTTGATCTTTTCATCACTAAGGCTGTCAATTCCTTTTACATCTCCAACAAGCGTAATTAAATCCATTTTTTCCGGATTAATTTCCTCAAAGAGCATGGTTCTGTTTGTTTGACTAATAATCTCCATTCAGTCGGCCGTATGATTATACAGCCATCCCTCCCTTTTGTAACGAATTTCGAGTAAGCATAATCATCAGTGAGCACTAAATAAAAAAATGACTATTAAGTAATAAAATGGTAACGCAAGATAAAGAATATACAGTTAGAATTGTATTCTTAACCACCTACTTCTACATCACTGATGACAATATGTATCACAAAGTAACTATACAACATCTAATTATATTGTCAATATTTACATTTGAATATTTTGTAAAATAAATGTATTTAATTGGGTGCATGGTAAAAAATAAGCATTGAGAAATTTATGATATTTTAACGAATAAAGTGTATGTATTCATTTTTTTTTATTAAAAAACAGCTTATAGCGTATTTTTTTTACACCATAAGCTGCTTCGTAAGCACCTACCTTTAATTGTAAAATGATAACATAGAATCACATTACCTAAATTATTGGTCAGTTTGAATTATTTTCCTTAAAATGGTTCATTATCCTATTGACAATATCTTCAATAGTAATGACCAATTTCATATATTTTAATGAAGAGCACCTCTTCTTCGCTTGCACGGCCAGCCCCCACATTATAGTTTGAGATAAAAGAGTACTCACCTTATTATTGTATATTCTTACATTCTTAATATTATCCTCTATCAACCGCTGCGATATATCAGGTGGAATAACATCAGTCAAAGAATAATAAAATGTTGCTGCTAAACTATAAACATCTGTATATACACCTTGCTCAGATATAGTCGAATATTGCTCAAGAGGAGAATATCCTGGGCTAGTAAATATTTGATAATTTTCATCTATTTTGTAAAAAGTCGCTGAACCGAAATCTAGTAAATATGGATTACCTTCAGAATCAATCAAAATATTATTTGGTTTAATGTCACGATGGAGTATGCCTTTCTTATGTAAATAGCATAAAGCATCAATAAGAGGGAGAAAAATATTAGTGTATAAATGAACTCTATCATTAATAGGATAATCCTTTAAATATTGATCCAATAACGTTCCTTCATAATACTCCATGATGATATAAATCGACTCATTTTCTTCAAAGTGGTCAATATATTTGACCATATTACGATGATTTATTTGCTGCATAATTAACGCTTCATTTAGAAAAATAGCTTTTAAATCCTCGAATTTCTGCTTTGTTGAAGGCAAACGATTAATGACTGTTTTATTATCCAAATCCCGTAAAGCAATGTCATTCGGAAAGAACTCCTTAATAATTAGCTGATTCCCTTCTTGAGTATTTTCTGCAATATAAACAAAGGACAATTTACTAGTAGCAATAACTTCTTTTATTTTATATGTATCATTCAGAACGCTGTTTGCCGGTAAGCCCAATTCAACTTCAGTCGCTTGCATTTTTGATCGATCATCCCTTTCAACACATGAATTACGAACAATTTATTACATCATCACCATAACGTGTGGTTGATTTCGCCTGTCATTTAGTAGGTGTTAGGACACCCCCACTGATAGGGGACCGCATCCGCACACTTCACCACCTTAGAGATAGGAGTCTTCTACTAGTGAAAGATAAATGGCATACGTTTTAACAACTGTCACCCGCAACTTTTGGTTGCGACCATTATTTTAACTAAAATATAAATTAATGTAAGTATATCAACGTACACCCTTATATTAAATAGTTCTCTTATAGTAGTTCTACATCGTATGGTGGTGTTAGGCACAATGTGAAGCTGTTGCTTTGTTTTTTCCCGGCACTTTGCTGGTGTTATAAGTCATTTCGCCGGTTCTAACCATCTTTTTGATAGTTCTATTATAAACGCTAAAATAAAATCAACAGATTTTGCTCATTTCATTTGAACACTTTTTCACCGATAAAGCCAATTCTAGTAAACTAGAATTACCCTTTTACAAGGGGCTGAACCAATATAGGAAAAGCTAATGTTATACCTAGAAATACGTCGGTTACGGGAACAAAAACTTCGAATATCACAGATTGCTAAACAGTTGAAATAGCACGAAAAACAGTTTATAAATATATGGCTATGACATTTGAAGAAGCAGTTGAAGAATTTGGTTCAATTGAACGAAAGAAAAAGTTAGATCTTTAACGCGATTGGATTGTGAACTGGCTTCAAGAATATCCTAGTTTAAGTGGTGCTCAAGTATTTGACTGGCTAATAGACCCACCAATCCCCACATCTATCCAACTATGCTCATCAAAAGGTTTAAATAGTATACTTCATATGCTACTAAACTTCCCATACTATATCCAAGAAGGGCAAATGGTGCATCAGTTAATTTTTCTATAATAGTTATTGCTATATCACTGACCATTTCTTTGAAATTACAATAAAATTCTTTCTCCATGTCCCGAATACTCAAGTGGAATAATTTCAATTACTTCATTGATGTATTTTTCAAGTGAGTTGTACATTACAGCAGATCCACCAGCATAAGGTAAGCAAAACAATTTAATATCTTTCACCATTCATTCCTCGATTCTACTCCACCTTTTGCTTTGTATACATTTACTACTTTTATTTACTCGCTGATACTTTCTGATTGATATCAACTTGTTCAACTGTGCTAAACAATCTTTTTGTCACTAATGCCAATAAGATTGTTATAACTGCTACTGCAAATACTAATGTATATACATAGTCTGCAAATCTATCAATTAATGTACCAAATAATACTTGACCAACAGGTACCGAACAAGTCGAAACCGCTGTTAAAATTGCCATTACCTTTCCTAGCAATAAATTTGGAGTTTGTTGTTGCAGTAATGTAATGATAAATATATTAATAATGGTAATAGCGAACATAATTAGCATTGAACTTAACAAGAAAATAAGGTATTGTAGGGTTATTTCCCCATTATTATTTACAAATTCAGGATAAATGGTAAGTGCCATTGGAATAAATAGAAATCCACTTGCAACAAACCAGAGATACAGATTATTTACTTTAAGTTTTTTTGAAATAATACCAATTGCAATAGCCGCAAATATCATACTCAAAGAAATACCACCTTGGGTTATTCCAAATAAACTATCGCTCATACCTAAAGTGATCTTGATAATATACGGAATCCCTACTAAAAATAGTGGTGTAATAAATAAATTTAATGCTGCAGCTATTAATATTACTTTGGATATAAATGGATTATCCTTTACGATGTATGACACTCCATCCTTAATATCCAGAAGAGTTGTCTTCACTGCCCCATAAGGTTGATCTCTCTTTTCAAATGGGATTTTTATGAACAGCTCTAATACAGCTGAGAGGAAAAAACTGATACAAGTTATAATGACGATCATTTCAATGCCTGAGATACTATATAAAAGACCTCCCAAAACTGGACCTGCAAAATTAGTTATAGAAGAAACTCCTGACACAACACCATTTGCCCCTAGTAGTTTTTCTTGTTCCACTAATACAGGAATACTTGCCTGTACAGTAGGTTGGTAAAAAGCACTAACTATCATCATTAAAGTCATAACAATCCCAATCATCGGAATAATCGATGTTTCACTAGTAAATAAAAATATTGCCAATCCGCCAACTATGACACTACTAATAACATCAAGTATTACCAACAAATTTCTTCGGTTGGTGCGATCGGCGATAGCACCACCAATAGGCGCTAAAAATATAGTAGGAATTGTTGAAATTGCTAATATTAAGCCAAATATTGTTGCTGATCCAGTTAGATCAAGGATATACAATGATAATGTAAACCTTAGAATGGAGCTTCCAAATAAAGTAATCACTTGACAAATAACTAATACTCCAAAGTTTCTATTTAAAGTAGCCAATTCCAAGAATGCCTCCCAATAATTATTTGTTTAAATTAAGCCATAATTAATAATTGCACTAACAAACGCACAGCATGCAATTATTATCAACCACCAGGCCCACTTGTTGGGTTTCCCGTTCTTCTTACTGACTAATCCAAAAATCCCTACTAACAACACCAATACAGCTACTCCTGTTCCTACTAAAAATGGGATTTCCATGTTTTTTTCTCCTTTATAAAGATGAATTATAATATGTCAAATCAAGTAAAAACTCACTAGACCTTTCTTCTCTTGATACTTACTGAAGTAGCATTCTACTTCAGTTATCACTAGTTGTATTTTAAATTTTTGATATTGAAAAAGAACCGCCTCTAATTTCTGCACTAAATATATTTTTTCCATTTTTGTATATATAAGAATCTCCAGAGTGCACTAAAGAAAAATCACTTTTAAAGTTTCCTGAAAGTTTTTTTAAATGACACGAAAAGCCGTCATTTTCTGGAATCTCTATTTTTACATTTGCTCCTGTAGAAGTCGATTTGATTTCCTGTAACATAGTTGAGGAACTCACTTTAATAGTTCTACCAGTTGAGTTGACATTTATTTCTGAAAATTTCCCCGAAAAGTCTATTTTAGTTGCTGTCGTCTGTAAGTGTACTTTCTGAATTTCCAAAAAATCTCCCGATACATTAGACCCGATGGCATGGAAAGTAAATTCCTCTATTTTCCCTGAAAGTTTAGCAGTGCCAGATGTTAAATGACACTTGCATTTTATTGTATCAAGATGATCAACAAACAAATTAACTCCAGTACAGTCAATAGAAATAGAATCAAATTGTTTTTTAGGGAGATATATTTCCAAATTTGTTTTATGAAGATTGAATCCAATTTGTATCTTCTTTTTCCTACCATCTGTAATGGAAAGCTTTCCGTTTTTTACTGTATGATGAAAAAGTTTATGTTCTGGAAACTTTGTATCTGTGATTTGAACAACTTTTATTTCATCATTCTCATTTTCAAAAATATGAATATCACCTGTGATCCAATCTAGTGCAATATCTGATATCGTATGATCTAAACAAACTTTTTTTCTATCAATTAATTCACTATATCCAACCATTTCGTTTTCTCCTTTTCATTTATTTTTTTCATATTTTAGCTATTCAAAAACAATCTTCAACACGTAATAATCAAAATGTCATTTTTTGCAAAGTCATTCCACTTCGATTCTATTAATTTTCCCCATCAAATTCATTGTGGCAATGATTCCTGCAGCTGTAGAAATCGCTAATATAATCAGGCTTAAAGTACTTTTCTCAAAACTGCCTATAACAGCATTTCCAAAGAGAGCACATAACAAGAGAGCTGACACAATGGTGCTAGGAATTGATTTATTGATAAAACCTATTCTCATGGCAATTAAGGTAATTCCATTCATACCTATAGACAAAATAATGATTGTTTTAATGACTGAAAACAGTAATTCTGAGGATAGCGTATCATTAACAATTGGTGAGAAAGATTCAGTAATACTAAAAATAACGATTGGAGGAATATTACTGATAATCATTGAAGCAGTTGAAAACACAACAACTACCGCGATTTTAGAAAGTAATATTTTTTTTCGATTGACAGGATAAGAAAATAAAAGTATCATCTTTTTCCCCTTATATTCTTCTATTACAAACCGTGAAAACATAGTTGCGGAGAGGATGGAAAAAAAAAACATACTCATGATACTAGTGAACAAAAAGATATTCGAATAATTTTGAAAATCCGGCTCATTTTCTACTTTTGCTACAATAGCTACAAAATAGATAAATCCAATAAGAAACATACATCCAATCATACTTAACCTCATGTAAGTATTAAGATTATTTCGTCTTAGCTCCAGTTTCATTAATTTAAACAATTTTGACACCCCTATTCATCATTTCAAAGTAGAATTCCTCTATTCCACCAGGATACTGCTTTTTGATATCGGACAACGTTGCTTCTCCTTTAATAACTCCATCAACAATGATGCTTACTGTATCAGCAATTTGCTCAATTTCACTGAGAATATGACTGGAAATCAGAATGGTCATTCCATAATTATCCACAATATCCAAAAACAATTTTCTCATATCGCGAATCCCAGAAGGATCTAGTCCGTTTATCGGTTCATCTAATATCAACAATTTGGGTTGATGGACTAATGCTCTTGCAATTCCTAATCGTTGTCGCATCCCTAATGAAAACTTGGAGACTGGCTGTGAACCTGTGTTAACAAGCCCTACCTTTTCTAAAGCTTTAGAAATATCAACCTCCTCTCTGTTCAAGTAAGCAATATGCAAACTTAAGTTTTCTTCTGCTGAAAGATGTTCATAAAAAATAGGCACTTCGATAATACTGCCGATGTTTCTTAAAATCTTATCCCTATTGACAGTAACATCCATACCAAGCACTTCTACTTTTCCAGCTGTCGGTGTAAGTAGACCCGTTAAAATTTTAAAAATGGTTGTTTTACCCGCACCGTTCGCTCCCAAAAAACCATAAATAGACCCCTGTCGAACTGTCATATTGCATCCTTTTATTACTTCTACATTAGAAAGTACTTTTACCAGATTTTCTGTTTTTACTACAATTTTATTGTTATTCATTTTGAATGTATCCTCCAATATCAGAATAATGTTCAGATAGTTTATTTATCAGTTGATCACTGACAATATCCGCCCCCAATCCCTTCATCATCTGTTGCAAAAACCTTAAACGATTAACTGTATCATCATGTTCTCGTTCAAATAGAATAGGATTAATCCAAATATTTACTAACAGCATAAAAATTTCTGCACATTCAGTTGGAAAATCCGTATTAATTGACCCATCCTCTTTTCCCTCTAACATGATTTTCGCAATACTAGGTGCATCCTTATTCACACCATTTTTAATTCCTGTCACGACAAATTGGGGATTTTTTATCTGCGTGATCAAGATACTGTCTATGGAATGTGCTTTGGGATCTGCTACCATGTGTTCTAAAATCTTCGTAAGTTTTTCTTTAGAATTAGCTGCTTGAGTATTATTAATCAAATTATCAAACATTTGTGTAGCATAACTAAATTGTTTCTCCATCACTGCAAGTAATATTTCTTCTTTTGATCTGAAGTGGTGATAAATCGCTCCCTTCGACATACCTAACTTGTCAATAATATCTTGTATACTAGTCTTTTCATAACCTTTTTCTTTAAATAGTACTGTTGATACAGTTAGTATTTGTTCTAAAGTTTGTTCTGGATATTTATTTCTTGCCATATTTCTTCCCCCTCTTTAATACCGACCGTCGGTATCTATAACTCATAATACACAACAAATTTTCCCTTGTCAATATAAGGTAATAGCCTTTTATAAAAGGTTAACAGCTACTTCGTTAACAAATTTATCAGCTGATTGCAGGTTATCATGAGGATGATTCGGCAGACTGTTTAACACATGATCTGATTTTTACACAATTGCTTGATACACCTGCACTCACTTCTCAACCGTCGTTATCAAGATTCTTCAAGCGCTTTGACATGCAAGCAACTCATCAATTTCAAATGGCGAATCAGGCGTTACTTGATTGAGTTCATCACATCCGACAATATGGAAAATTTCATCAATGAAGCAAGTATGATGATAAGCCTACTTGCCTATAATTTTACGAACTGAGTACGCTTACTCAGTTTCCAGAAAAAATATAAAGCGATTCAAATCCAAACTATTCGCACACGTCTGATCAAAGTAGCGAGCAAATTGGTGAAATCTGAACGCTCGCTCTATTTCAAAATGTCCTCGAGTTTTGTTTATGAACACTTCTTTTGGAACGTACTGACCTGGGTGCAGCAGCTCCAAAGTGTCTCGACCGTTCCGGTGACGCCCCTCCATTTTGGACGTTTAACCGACATTTCCCCTCTCCTATCCGTCGCTCTCGACTTCCCATCCGTCGATTCGCTGGTTTTGTCCATCACTTTGACACTTCCATCCATCACTATGCAAGTTCTATTCTAAATTCGGCTTTATTGAACCGCCTATTTTTGCCTTTAAAATGGCTAGCAAAAATAAATAAAAAAGCGTCCAACAAGTATTTAAATACTTATCGGACGCTTTAAGGCAGTTAATTATGCTTTTTGATAGCGAAGCACTGGTGTACGAGCAGCGCGTGTTTCGTCAAGACGAGTTACGACTGTTGTATGTGGTGCTTCTTGTACGATTGATGGATTTTCTTCTGCTTCTTTTGCAATTTGGATCATAATATCGCAGAATGCATCTAATGTTTCTTTTGATTCTGTTTCTGTTGGCTCGATCATTAGTGCCTCTTCCACATTTAATGGGAAGTAAGTTGTTGGTGGATGGTAGCCAAAGTCTAACAGACGTTTTGCGATATCTAAAGTACGAACGCCAAGTTTCTTTTGACGACGACCTGATAGTACAAACTCATGTTTACAATGACGGTTATATGGTAGATCATAGAATGGCTCTAAGCGACGCATCATATAGTTCGCGTTTAGTACAGCGTATTCTGTTACAGCTTTTAAGCCATCTGGACCCATTGTACGAATATAAGTGTATGCACGTACGTTGATACCAAAGTTACCGTAGTAAGGTTTAACACGTCCGATTGATTGTGGACGGTCGTAATCGAAGTGATATGTTCCTTCCTCTGTTCTTACTAAAACTGGTTTTGGAAGGAATGGAATTAAATCTGCTTTTACACCTACTGGACCTGAACCTGGGCCACCGCCACCGTGAGGACCAGTAAATGTTTTGTGTAAATTTAAGTGTACGCAGTCAAAGCCCATATCACCAGGACGTGCTTTACTCATAACTGCGTTTAAGTTTGCACCGTCATAGTATACTTTACCGCCAACAGAGTGGATAAGCTCTGCCATTTCGATAATGTTTTCTTCAAATAGACCAAGTGTATTTGGATTTGTTAGCATTAATGCAGCTGTATCAGAACCAACTACTTTGCGTAAATCTTCAATATCTACTAAACCATTATCATCTGATTTAACAGTGATAGTTTCAAAGCCTGCAACAGTTGCCGATGCTGGGTTTGTACCGTGAGCAGAGTCAGGAACGATAACTTTATTACGATGGCCTTCACCGTTTGCTTCATGGTAGGCACGAATCATCATTAACGCTGTCCATTCACCGTGAGCACCTGCCGCTGGTTGTAATGTCACTTCATCCATACCTGTAATTTCAACTAATGAAGTTTGTAGATCGTAAAGAAGTTCCATCGCACCTTGAGCTGTTGATTCATCCTGTAATGGGTGAACATTTGCAAAACCAGAAATTCGTGCAACAGCCTCGTTAATTTTAGGATTATATTTCATCGTACAAGAACCAAGTGGGTAGAAGCCAGAGTCTACACCGTGGTTGCGACGAGAAAGTGCTGTATAGTGACGCATAATATCAAGCTCAGATACCTCGGGTAATTCCGCTGCTTCCGAGCGTAATAAGTTTGCTGGCAGTAAATCTGCAAGATCAACCTCTGGTACATCAAGTGCTTCTAAGCTGTAGCCTACGCGACCTTCTTTGGAAATTTCAAAAATGAGTGATTGATTTTCGTTATGCATTAAGAGCCCCCATTTCCGCAACAAGTGCATCAATTTCTTCCTTCGTGCGTAATTCTGTTACTGCGATTAGCACGTGATTTTTTAGAGAGTCATATGTTTGACCTAAAGGATATCCACCGATGATTCCTTTATCAATTAAGCCTTTATTAATTTCTTTCACACATTTATTTGTCTTCACGACGATTTCGTTAAAGTGAGCACCTTGGAATGCTACTGTGAAGCCTGCCGCTTCAAAAGCATTTTTAGCATAGCGAGTTTTCGCGATATTTTGCGTTGCCATTTCACGAACGCCCTGTTTACCTAGAGCAGTCATTGCTACAGAAGCAGCAAGTGCAAGAAGCGCTTGGTTTGAACAAATATTAGATGTTGCTTTATCACGACGGATATGTTGTTCACGCGCTTGTAATGTTAAAACATAACCACGACGACCTTCACCGTCTACTGTTTCACCAACAAGACGACCTGGAACTTTACGCATTAGCTTCGTTGTTACGGCAAAGAAACCACAGTGCGGACCACCGAATGCTTCAGAAATACCGAAGACCTGTGCGTCCCCTACACAAATATCAGCACCTAGCTTACCAGGAGGTGTTAAAACTCCTAGTGAAAGTGGATTTGAAGATACGACAAATAAACTTTTTGCTTCATGTGCAATATCGCCAATTACTTGTAAGTCCTCTATTTGACCAAAGAAGTTAGGATACTGTGTAATAACAGCTGCCGTATTGTCATCAATTAGTTCTTTTAAAGCTTCTACATCTGTCACACCATCTTTTTGTGGAACAGTAACAATTTCAATGGATTGACCGTATGCATATGTAGCAACGACATCACGATACTCAGGATGAACCGCCTCAGATACTAAAATTTTCTTACGGCGTGTATGTCCAGCTGCCAGCATACCCGCTTCCGCTAATGCTGTTCCTCCGTCATACATAGAAGAGTTTGCAAGATCCATACCTGTAAGCTCTGCAATCATCGTTTGGAATTCAAAAATTGCTTGTAATTCCCCTTGTGAAATTTCTGGTTGATATGGAGTATACGCTGTGTAAAACTCTGAACGAGAAATAACATGGTCCACGATAATTGGTTTATAGTGGTTGTATACGCCTGCACCTAAAAACGATACGTTAGCATTTGTATCTTTATTTTTCGCAGCAAGTGCCGTTAATTCTTTTAATAAAGCTGATTCAGATTTTGCTTCTTTAATATCATATAGGCCTTTAAAACGTACATTTTCTGGAATATCCCCAAATAACTCATCAACTGAGGATACGCCAATTACGTCTAACATTTCTTGTTTATCTTGCTCCGTCATTGGTAAATAACGATGTTTCATAAATGTAGGTCCCTCTTTTCAACTTTTATTTTGAACGTTTGTAAAACGGTGTTTCAACTGTTACTACCTTTAAGTGCTTACCACGAATTTCGATTTCTAATTCAGTTCCGATAGTTGTGAATTGGCTGTCAATTAACGCGTGACCAACATTACGTTTAGAAGAAGGAAGCTGTGTACCAGTTGTTACTTCACCGATTTCCTTACCATCCTTAAACACTTTGTAGCCATGACGAGGAATTCCTTTATCGATCATTTCAATACCTACAATTTTACGTGAAAGTCCATTTTCTTTTTGTTCAGCTAATGCATCATGACCAAGAAAATCCTCTTTATTTAACTTCACAGCAAAACCAATACCAGCCTCAAGAGGTGAAATTGTCGCTGATAGCTCTTGCCCGTATAATGGAAGACCTGCTTCAAAACGAAGTGTATCACGGCAGCCTAAACCTGCTGGAACAACGCCTTTGTCTTTTCCAGCCTCTAAAATTTCATTCCATAAAGCTTTAATATCTTCTGGAGAGCCGTATAATTCAAAACCATCTTCTCCTGTGTAACCGCTACGAGATACTAATGCTTTATGACCAGCAACTTCAACGTCTGCTTGGAAACGGAAGTATTTAATTGTTTTTAAATCAGTGTCTGTTAATGTTTGAAGAACCTCTTCTGCTAATGGTCCTTGCAAGGCAATTTGTGCATAAGCATCTGATTGATTGTCAATCGTCACATCATATTGATGTTGATTTTCCATCATCCAATCATAATCTTTTTCAATATTTGACGCATTTACGCACAATAAATAATGATTGTCTGCTAATTTATACGTTAATAAATCATCAACAACGCCACCATCTTCATAGCACATTGCATTATATTGCGCTTGACCTACTGCAATTTTTGAAATATCATTTGTCAAAAGATTTTGTAAAAAATCTAGTGAATTAGGTCCAGTTACTAAAATTTCACCCATATGTGATACATCAAATAAGCCAGCACGATTACGTACTGCATCATGCTCTTCTTTAATAGAAGAGAATTGCACTGGTAATTCCCATCCACCGAAGTCGATTGTTTTACCACCATACTTTGCATATTCTTCAAATAGAGGTGTACGCTTTAATTCATTCGTCATTATTTTTGCCCCCTTAATGGTAGTTACATTTTTTACTGGTAGTAGTTCGTCTGCTTTTATTAATGCATCATGCTTCCCCTGTTTGTTCATTCAATTAAGAAATAGGAACTAACATCATTAGCAAAACATTTAGACATAAAAAAAGACAGACGAACCCCTTTTCGGGATTCTCTGTCCTTAAACCTGAAAGTTACACCAGACTGGCTCGCATTACTACAATGCCAATCAGCCGGCTTTCCCCTTTGGTGGCTGTAGTACTACAGCTCTCTCCAGAGTTGCGTCTTGTACGAGTCCTTTTACCTGAGAGATTCATAACATTTTGTTATTTGCTCCTTCGGTGACGTCTACACGTGCTCTCCCCGCACAATCATCCGCCCAAGATTCATCTTGGTACTATTTAGTATTCAATGAACATTTAGTTACTTATTTGTCTATATCCTAACATTAATTGCATTGAAAAGGCAATCATTTTTTAATCTATATCAAAACACGAACATTCAAATCATTAATTTTTATCAATGTTCGCCTTTTAACCTTTTGACTTGGAATACTAAATACTCAAGAATTTGGCGGAGTGTTCTGCCCTCTGTTAACACTTGTATATGTCCTGTTTCACGATAGAATCTTCTTCTATAATGATACAGCTTCTCTAGCTCCTCTTTCGTTGAACTCTGTACTATTGGTCTGTTCGGATCATGCTGTATTCGTTTGTATATATCTTCGAATGTCGCATCTAAAAAAAACACGAGCCCACTGCGTCTCATTATTTTTCGATTTTCAGCATTGATCGCTACCCCACCACCTGTTGAAATAATACAAGCTTCGTCTCGGAAATTTTTCAAAAATTCTGTTTCTATTTCCCGAAAACGTGCTTCTCCATATTTTTCAAATATCTGTGGAATTGTCATTCCCTGCTGCCGAACAATCTCATGATCCATATCATAATATGGCATCTTTAACAAATAGCTTAAACGTCTTCCTAACGCACTTTTGCCGGAGCCCATAAAACCAACTAAATATATTTTTCGCATTCGAATCACCTTCTTATAACTACGATTCTACACTGTCTGACAAAATTTGTCCTAATAAATTTATCGTAGCTCGAATATTCAGCTTTTCTAGGTCATTATATGTTCGAAACTGAATCTCATAAGACGTACAATACGTAAGAACAAAAGTAGTTACAAAAAATAATAATGCAATTGCGATTAAAAAAATAGCCCCTCTGTCATTTTTCAATAACTGGAACATAGAAAGTTCGCTCCTTTTTGATACCACTTGGAAGTTCAACAGCTACTGTTAACATATCTTTTTCAAATTGGAACCTACATTTATTAATACCAATTAGCATTGGTACATGACCACCATTTACTTGATCACGAATTAAATTGCTATAACAATCAATAGAATGAATAGTAAGTCCTTCCTGGAAGGTTATTCTCTTTTGGTCTTGTCGAATCGTAAATGAAGAAATATCATTTAAATACATATTCAAATCATAAACAAAAAGCTCCCACTTTGATTGTTCATCAGATAGTACTGTTGTTTTCATTTCTGCAAACCAGAGCATAATAAACACAACAAGGTGTGCAATAAGCACAAAAACAACTAATTGAAATAACGCTTCTAATAATGTATAGCCTCGTTCATTCATCGACTTCACCTGTCAGTTGTATACATTTTTTACGTAATTCTCGTGTATTTTGAAAACTTACACATATCCCCTGTCCATTCATAGACCATTGAAAATCTACATTTTCAACGGTGTTAGTGCCTTCCATTTGCTGTAAATAGCGATAACGCTTTAAGCCTTCATAGGCCGTTTCAGCTGCGATAACTTCTAACTTCTTGTTATAAAGAGTCGATTTCATCATATAGCTGATCGGTATTAATGTCGTGCATAATAACATAACAATGACGATTGATAAAATTGTTTCTACAAATGAATAACCAGATTCATTCAACTCTCGATCTCCCTCGCCCTAACGTAATCACAACCTTTTTAGTGCCTTGAGGCGTTTTAAAATAAACTGTCCCTGGGGTCATAACGTTTCCATTGTAATTGTAAATAATCGTGGTAATTGAACTTGAAGAAAGAATGACTTCAACCCCTTTAGGAAAAGGACGTTCATATAATTCTGTATAAAAATCCTTTTTAATGATATATCTTTTTGATGAACTCTCAAACTTCATCGAAATGTATTCCCTTTGGTGCATGCTATACGTTTGTATATATTGCAGATCTAATTGAATTTGTGTAAAAAATCGCTCAAGCTCCCTAGTTTCCTCTGCTTTAACCGAATACTTTACGACAACCGCTGACAAACACATAACGATAAACAAAACAATGATCATTTCAACAAACGTAAAGCCACGCTCACTTTTTATAGTATCCATTAGTTAAGAGCCATTATTGGAAGAAGTCTTCGCCAAACGTACCTCTCCATCATTAGTAATCATTATCTCTTCTTTATTAGGACAAGTCGTTACATTTTTCTTTAAATAGCCTTTTGCTACCAAATCTTCAATTGTTGGATAAGCCATAAAATCTACTCGATAGGCCTCTACCTGCCCCTGCACCATAGAGATATACGCTTTGCAGCCCTTCTCATCGACGGTGGCAAAATGTTTCGTAACATTTGGGATTGTTATTAAAATTAATACGGAAATAATTAGCAAAACGATGAGCATTTCGATCAATGTAAATCCAGCTTGCTGCTTTAGACGTTTCATTATTATCCTCCTATACTAGTTCAATCATGTGATATATCGGTAATAATAAACTTACATATGCAGCAACTATGCACATTGCAATAATGATAAAAAAGGTTGGTTGCACAAACGCAAGGATTCTATGCAATAGTTGCTCTTGCTTTTCTGTCAATAATTCGCTGTACAGTACCAGCTCTTTTCCTAGATAACCACTTTGCTCTCCATGTTCAACAAATGTTGAAAAGTCCATCTGCCAAACCGTCATCAAATGAACAGCTTGTGTTAGCGTATCACCAAAAACAACACGCTCCTTTATACATCGTGCCAGATATTGTAGAAACGGTTGAAGTCGCTGTTCCTCTAAAATTTGTAGACTTGCCTGTAAAGAAAAGCCACTTAGGAGTAGACTTCCTAAATAAGCAGCAAATTGTCTCGTCAAAGACATTCGTATATAAATTCGAATCAATGGCGTTTTTAAAATAATATTTAGCCGGTGAGCAATCGGACGGCGTTTGAGATAAAGGTAAAAAAAGAAAATACTACAAATTACGGCTATGCTTACGACAATTAAAGCATCAGGAAAATGCAATAATACTTTTGACAAAGCAATGCTTGTCTCCTCTGTGCCAGCAGTTCGACTTGCCACCATTTTTTCTATATTAGGAAAGAAAATGGTGCGAAACACTAAAAACAACAGCATCAAAAATATAATGAGCACTACTGGATATAAGAGTAGCTTCATTAATTTTTTCTTCGTCGATTCACTTAAAGCCATTTGCTTTGCCACACCTTTTAAGGTCTCAATCATATGTCCATTATTTTCGGCAACTGCAATAGCTACTAAATGCTGCTTTGGAATTTGTAACGCTTCAAAAACTCCTAAAACACCGACACCCTGCCTCAGTCTTTCATTGACTAGCTTTTGTATTTCTTCATGCGCTTCAATATGATGGGGTAATAGAATAGAAATAGCTTGTGGGAATAAGTAGCCTTCCTGCATTAACACGCTTAATCGACTAAAAAAATGAGCTTGCTCCCTTACTCGCCATTTTGTTGCCTTTTTGTAATTTAATCGAACTCTTTCAATAAACTTTCGTATTCGCATAGATCTGACTCTCCATCAATTCTTTTTGACCTGTAAGCGTTAAATCATGTGGTAATTCAAAGCTAGTTTTTTGCATAATTGCTTTGATGGCCATTTGAAGATGAACATCGCTTAATATTTCAAACAATGCACGGCGTTCTTCTTGAACTATTGGTGATTGGAAAAGTGTTTGAGCAACAATACCGACCACAGTTTGACGAAGTTCTTCAACTGAAACGCCTAAGTCAATAAATCGATAAAGGCAGTTTATCGAATCTTTCGCATGAATAGTCGAAACTACTAAATGACCTGTTAAAGCTGCCTCGATTGCGATTTTTGCAGTCTCTTTATCACGTATTTCACCAATCATAATGACGTCAGGTGAGTGGCGCAAAATAGCCTTTAATCCTGTAGCGTATGTAACGCCAGCTCGTTCGTTTACTTGAATCTGCAAAAGGTTAGCTTGATTATTTTCTACAGGGTCCTCCAATGAAATGACATGTCGATTTAGCTCTGTCGAACAGTAATGGATTAGAGAATATAAGGATGTTGACTTACCAGAGCCTGTTGCACCTGTGAAACATAAAAGTCCTTGTTGATGTTTCACTAGTTCCATTAACAACTCTGCTACATATTTGGAATAGGATAAGGAAGTAAGTGGGAATGCATGATTTTGTAAAAGTAGCCGGATAATTAGGCTTTCTTTTAAAAATACTGAGGGAAGTGTAGAAACACGAAAGGCATATTGATCTTGTTCCATAGCTTTTTGGAAGGAGCCGCTTTGGGGTTTGCGTCGCTCGCTAATATCTAATGCCGCTAAAAATTTATAAAAGGAAATCATTCGTTCCGCAAGCCCGTTTGGTAATTCACCTGCTTGGAGTAGCTTATCATATTTTCGAAAATAAATACGATATTGTTCACGTTCTGGAACTAATAATAAATCTGATGCATCGAAATGGTAGGCTTTTAGTAAAAGTTGCTCACATTTTTGCTCAACAACCGTTTCAAAATTTTGCATATTCGCACCCCTCTTCTGGTTCATTCGAATATGACCGCTCTATTCGTTATTTCCTAGTATAGATAGGAAACGATCACGAGAAAAGCCCTTTTCTTAAAATAAAAATTTGCTATAAAATTTCCTGCCAAACATGTTTTTTGCTATAAAAATGTGGATAACATGCAAATTTCCACTAAATATGAACATAATCTTATGAAAAAGTTAATATTTATGTCTAAAGGAACTGTATCTTTTTCAATAATGCAATATAATAGAATTAACATGATTTTTTTCCTACACTTGGTAGAACAGCTAAAATTTCAAAAAATACATAGAGGTGAAGCAAATGATCAATCCATTAAAAATTACTAGTACATTGGCCGATGAAACTAGATACTCTATTTATGAGTACATTCTGCAAGAGAAGAAAACTGTAACGGTCCAAAATATCGCTGATAGATTCGGCATCCATCCAAATGTTGCACGTCTACATTTAACAAAACTCTCAGAAATTAATATAATTACAGCTGATTTTGCCAAAACTGGGAAAGGTGGTAGACCCGGGCGTGTTTATAAGGCCTCAGATAAAGGTGTATCATTAACGTTCCCGAGACGTGATGAAGATCGACTATTAAAATGGACAATCCAATTAATTCAAGAATTCGGACCATCTGCATTAGAAAAATGCAAGGATATAAGCTACCAAGACGGCTACCAACAAATGAAGAATTATGTAAATGCTGAGTTACAATTAAATAATACCCTTTCCTTCGAACAAAAGCTTCAACTATTAACTGACAATGCAGCATTAATTGGCTATATTCCGCATGTACAACAAACAGAGCATGGTAAAAGTGTGACTTTCTCCATTTATAATTGTCCATTCCAGGAGCAGCTTTCTACCCATTCAGAAATTGTTTGTTCTTTACATGAATCCTATTTAAAGGGACAGGTTGATGCTTTATATGCAAGCAATGAATTTGTACAATTTGATAGCATGATACATAATTGCGATTTATGTAAGTATGAAATAAAAGTGACAGAAATTGATAGTTAATTTTTAAATATCCAATTGTTTGTCACAAAGAAGAAGAAGTTCCAGTTTACAGATACCTTTCATATCATTTATAATGAGTAAGAGATTATTGTGTCGTGGGCAAAAGGAGGGGAAATCTTCATGGATAATATGTATAAAGTTATGGCATTCTGGACAGGTATTTTTGCAGTCATGTTCTACCTTGGTGGTATGAACGAAGTATCGCTATTATTCGTAGGTAATACAGGTTTATTCTTATTATTAGGCTTCTTAAACCTTTCAGAACGTATGTACATGTACATTTTCGGAGCATATTTAACTGTGTTCTTTGCTGGCTTCACGTACTATACAACATTTATTCACGTACCTGGTGGCGGTCATTAATACAAAGAAAAACGCGTGTCTCACCAAAAGTGAGACATGCTTTTTTTATGTAAACTTATTCACCAAATGCATGATCATATATCAAGACATAGTAAAATCCCCCTTTGCAATTACATGGTTAGATTTTGGTTATTTTATCTATCCAACGAATTGCAAGGGGGATTTTTGTATTTTATGAAGTTAATTTAGGCTTTAATTTAATCAATTATGCCTCGGCATAATTGCGTCCGGAGGCTTTAAAACGGAAATCAACCCACGCTATGACGAAGAGCCATTTTTAACTATCGCCTAACCTTAAAAACCATTCAAGAAAGGATTTGTCTCCATTTCTGCACCGACCGTTGTATAATTGCCATGCCCAGGGTAGATAATAGTATCCTCAGGTAGTGTCAATAGCTTATCATGAATGGATGTAAGTAATGTTTTTGTCGAGCCTCCAAGTAAATCTGTACGACCTACACTTTGTTCAAATAGTGTATCTCCAACAATAGCGAAGCCTTCATTTTCAAATATATATGAAATACTACCTGGTGAATGTCCTGGCGTAAAAGTAGCTTTAAAATAAAAATCACTTATTTCAAATAGCTGTTCTTTTTTAATAATATTATCTTCAGCTGGGGCACCAACAGTATAATCTGGTAATGCTGCGTATTTACTAGAGCCATTTTTTGTTGGATCTCCTAACCAGCTTACTTCTTTTTCATGAATCCATACTGGAACATTAAAAGCCTCTCGGACGGCATCCACGGCACCGATATGGTCGAAATGTGCATGTGTTAAAAAGATGGCTAGTGGTTTTAGATTGTTACTGCGAATAGCCTTGATGATGCGATCTGCTTCTTCTCCTGGATCAAATATTAAGCATTCCTTGTTTTTATTCGATACGATATAACAATTCGTTTGGACGGGTCCAAGTGAATAACTTCGTACGTTTATCATTGTTATCACCTCTATTTCAATTATACAGCCTTTGCCACAATTTGACGATAAATGTTCATAGTTTAGTCTATATTAGTTCTCGACAAAAACAGGTAGAACGTTTACAATTAAGGAGGAATATTGTTTACGACATTCATTTTCTGATGTCGAAAGGAGTGTCAATTTCTAATGAACTTATTAATGGTTATTTTTGGTCTAGTTGCTATTTTAGCTGTAGTTGGTACATTCCAAGCACTTAAAGAAAAGAATCTTTTAAGCGTTGTTTTTAACTTATTAAGTGCTGCAGTATTCGGTTGGTTCGTAATTATGACTGTTATTAATAGCGGATATCCACCAAAATTACACTAAAATTTAGACAGAAAAAAGAGCAGCCTCCATTCGAGGCTGCTCTTTTTCTATCGTTTTAATTTCACTATTCTTCGCTTCTACTTTGTAGCGATTTGCGGCTAATTGCTTAAAAGCTTTTGTATTTTGAAATGCCTCTTGTTCGGCATGTGTATCCGACTTAATTGTGACAGAATACGTTTTACTTTTTGCGCCTTCTTTATAACAGCCCTCTCTCATTGGACATACTTGCATTTTTCAATATCAAAATAATATGTCTGACTTCAACTCTTACTCGTTCCTTTTTTACCCGTACGTGTTTTTCTTGTCGCGAGATGGCTGGCCTTACAAACAAACATTCCAGCATCTTTATTAAACTCAAACTTGTCTTCTTCTTTTCGTGGTCCTTGTGTAAGAATAGGATTCAACTTTGCCACAAGGGCGATTTTCTCTTCTTTAGTATATTCGATATTTGCCTTTTCAGAGTAAGCTGCGTCTCCAATAACTGTATTAATTTTCATACCTGCTTGTGTGCTTTTTTCAATTAATTCTTGAAGATATTTCCATCGCTTTTTTCACCTGTTGTAATGGACAGCCGCTGTAATAATACGTTCATCACTCATCGCGATATGTGTCTTGTACCCAAAGAAAGAAGATTCCACCGTCTTATGCCCTTTTCGAGCATCCGCATCAGAAAAGTAATTTAGATGTTCTTGAAAATCTTCTACGACTTCTTTTAAGACATTCAACTTCTCTTTGACAGCCGGTATTTGTGCAATTTGTGGTTCCTTTTCATTTCAATGACTGAAATGACTCCCTTACAGTAAGCTAATTGATCCTTCACAAAGGAAGCGTGACTAAAATAATAGTATGATACATTGCGTTGTTTGGAGAAGCATCGCTCGACTCCTGCGGGAAAGCGTGACAGACGAGACCCCGCACGAAGCGAAGCGTAGGAGGAGGCTCGGCGCTCGCCCGCGGAAAGCGAGCGGAATGCTTCGGAAAACAACAGTAGAGTCACAGTGCCAAATGAAAAAAGCGAGGTATGGACTTTTTCAGTGCCATCCATTAAATGAGATCTCACTTTTTGTTACTTGGCTACCCCTTGCTTCAAGTTACCTGTCTTTTGGTCATAGAAGCGGAGTAAATCACCGTTAATGATGGTATCCGAATTCTCAAGTTCTTTCGTAGCTCGATCAGCGTATGGCTGACATGGCTCACCATCAATTTCTTCGCCAGTTGCTTTGTCATAACAAGCTTCACCAGCATATACATATTTATCTGTTACAAAACGACCGTCGCGGAAAATAACGAAGTCTTCATGCTCTGGTGAGAATAGGTCTGCACCAAGCTGCATATCTTTTGAAGTTTCAACACCAAGAAGGTGTAAAATTGTTGGACGTAAATCCATTTGTCCAGAAACCTCTGTCATTTCTTTACCGTCACCTGATCCAGGGATATGGATGAATAACGGTACTTCTTGTAGCAGTGCATTATCAAATGGTGTAATGCTTTCTTTTCCTAAATATTGAGCCATCGCTTTGTTATGGTTTTCTGAAATACCGTAATGGTCACCATACATTACAATAATAGAGTTATCATATACACCTTGATCTTTTAAACCTTGGAAGAAGTCTTTAAGAGCTTCATCCATATAACGAACTGTTTGGAAATAACGATTTAATGTACCTGAGTTTGACGTATATTCAGGAATCATTACATCTTCTGGGTCCAATGTGAATGGATAGTGGTTCGTTAAAGTAATTAGTCGAGAATAGAATGGCTGTGGCATATCTTTCATTAAGGCTGCGGATTGCTCTAGGAATGGGACATCTTTCATACCCCAGTTAACAGCTTGCCCTTCGCCAATCTTATATGAGTCTATGTCATAGAATTTATTAATGTGTAATGATTGATACATCATGTCACGGTTCCAGAATGATTTATTATTCGGGTGCATGACATTTGTAAAGTAGCCATTATCTCCAAGGCGCTCAGCCATTGAGTTATACGTATTTCCACCGTGCGTGAAGAATACCGCACCTCGACCTAAGCCGAACAATGAGTTTTCTGTAATAAACTCTGAGTCAGAAGTTTTCCCTAATCCAGTTTGGTGATAGAAGTTACTGAAATAATACGTATCTTTATCTTTTGTTAAAGAGTTTAAGAATGGTGTAATTTCACGACCATCCATTTGGTTATTAATCACAAAGTTTTGTAAAGATTCCATTGATACAACAATCAAATTACGACCCTTGTATTTACCAAACATTTGAGGGTTAACTGCTGCTTGATTAGAACGAATATAGTTGTTCACTTCTACTAATTCACTGCCATCCGCTAATGCACGTTGAGCAGAAGATTTTGATTGAATATAAATGTCATATAAATGGTAGTTATAAGTACCGATGTTTTTTACAAGTAATTCACGATCAAAGCTACGTGTTAACAATTGTGGACGCTCTGTTTCAGCTAATCCTAAGTTTAAGAACGACACAGCAATCGCTAATACGAAGTACGCACGACGGAATTCCACGTTTACTTTTACTGCATTTTTCATCATAGGCAAATATTTATTAGCTAAAATTAGAATAAGTACGTCAACGAAATATAATAAATCCCAAGGGCTAACAATCGCTGCTACTGAAGTTCCTAAATCACCAAAGTTATTTGTTTGGAATAATACCGGTAATGTAATAAAGTCGTTGTAGAAACGATAGAACGCGACATTCCCATATAAGACGATTGACATAATAACACTGACAGTTATTATATAACGACTTTTAACTTTTGGCGATTTAAAGAATAATGATATACCATAAGCAAATAGTACGAAGCTTAATGGATTAATAAACAAAATAAATTGTTGCATCGCATTTTCGATTTTCATCTCAAAGCTTGTGTGATAAACAATGACCGTTTTTATCCAAGTTGCTACAATTGCTAGTATCATAAATGAATGTTTAGGCCACTTTATTGATTTCATCCCTAACATCCTCCCTACTTTCTTACAAAAAAATAATATTTTTAACAATTTGTTACTGAAACAAAATATATCTTAATCCATTTTTTACAGATAATCAATAGATATATTTTTGGAAAAACTGTGCTCCTTGTTCGTACATGGGCCGGATAGTAATATATACGTTTTCGTTTGTAAAAAGTTTCGTAAATCATAAAAACAGTGGAAAACCACTGTTTTTTTAAGAATATTACATACATGTTACATTATCTTTACAATACCACAAATGAATTATATTTAAAACATTACTGATTATTTTCCTTCATGCGAAGCTTTGTTGTTTCTTGTCGAATTAGTAATAATGCCATTTGGTAATCTTTAATATCTAGTACATTCGCTTTATACAACTCGCGAATTTCATCCTCCATTAACATCAAATCACCAATGGGATCTCGTGTGTAAATATAAGTGCCATATGTTTTTAATAATTCATAAATATCTAACATTTTGTCCATTTTAGTTCGCTCCTCGTTGTGTTACACAGTCAATACGCTTTGTCGGTGTCACAATGATATCTACTGGGCAATCGTGCACTTCTGTAGGTACTCGTTCATATAGCTGCTCATTAAATAGCAGAGACATGAGCTTACCCTTTTTATAGTTTAATACATAGCGATCATAATAACCACCGCCATAGCCTATTCGATAGCCGAACTTATCAAAAACAACTCCTGGAACAAGTATGACGTCCATTTCATTTGCGTCAACAAACTCACACTTCTCTGGAATTGGCTCACGCAAATGCATATAAACAGTTTCTAGCTGGGCAAACGAGTCAATGGCGTAAAATAACATTTCTCTTGTTTTTGAGTTGCATTTAGGCACAGCGACTTTTTTACCAAGTTGCCATAGTTCTTCTATTAATTGAATTGTGTCGACTTCTGGCTTATTGGAAATGGTAATGCCAATTGTAGTTGCTTCTATTATATATGGTTCCTGTAGCACTTTTTTAACTACAGCATTTGATTGATCGTGGTAAGCTACTTCGCTCATTTTCGCAAGAGCTTCCTTTACCTCGTTCCGTAAAGTTGTTTTATCCATGCTAAGCTACCTCCTAAAATGTAGAAAGCCAAAACCACAAGTGGTTTTGGCTTAATGAGCGATTACTTAGTTTCACGGTGAAGAGTGTATTTCTTCTCGCGAGAGCAATATTTTTTAAGTTCAAGACGCTCTGGATTGTTACGCTTGTTCTTTTTAGAAATGTAGTTACGTTCGCCGCAATCTGTGCAAGCTAAAGTAATGTTTACGCGCATTATTAACCCTCCCACTCTATATCAAGAATTTAAATTTTGAGCATGATTTATACGACTAACCTATTATAACATAAAACAAAAAAAAATCTACCTTCATTTCATATTAAGTTTGCATATGGTAAAATACCTTATAATTACATACTTAATGAGGTGAAACTATTGGATTTATCCATCATACTTATGATTGTAGGGATTCTCCTAATTATTACTTCGTTCTTTTTCAAAAATAGCGCGAAAAAGGTCGAACAAGATGTAGAGGAGCTATCTATCTCTATTTTTCAAGAAACAAATAATTTAAAGCGTCGTCTGAAAATTGTTGAAGAAGAGCTGTTATTAGAGCCAGAGTTTCAGGTTAAATCACCGTCAGCGCAAAATAACGCTATATCAGATCCAAAGGTTCAACAAGTTATGCAAGCTGTTCAACAGGCTGCTCAGGCATCGAAAACAGGACAAGCTGCTCCAAAAACGAAACCTATACATCAAATTATTGTCAGTCAGGTGCTTGAACTAAATAAGCAAGGTCTTTCTGTAGCAGATATCAGTATTCGTTCAAATTTAACTGAAGAGCAAGTCCGCCAAGTAATCGCAAACGGAGGTCGGTAATTCATGAATATGTCCGCTATCCGTGCATTTGGCATTGCGCTTTTTCTTGTCGGAGCTTTGCTAGCTTTAGCTGCGCGTTTCGATCTTAATATCGGTCTTCCAACTAAAGCTTCCCCAAATACAGAAAATGTAGAGGAGTTGCAAAAAAAGCTCGAACAGGCAAATAAAGAAATTGCATTGTTAAAGGAACAAGCTAAGCAAGCTTCAAAGGAAACTAATCAGAAGACAGATACACCTAAAACAACGACTAAAGAAAATCATAAATCGGCAGATGCACCAGCAAAAGATACAACTATGACACTCCAAATATACAGCGGTATGGAACCATTTATTGTGGCACAAAAGCTTGAAAATGGTGGCGTCATCGAAAATAGTGTTGAAATGGAACTGCTTCTTGCTAACCCTAAATACGCGCGAAGCTTACAAATTGGCTCTTACGAAGTCAATTCTTCGATGTCTTTAGAGGAAATTGCAAAATTGATTACAGGGAAAAAGCAATAATATTACCATCCTATTTCATATAAAAATGGCTGTCATCAAATAATCACAACTACTGATTTTTGATGACAGCCTTTTTAATTTAAGAAATTAAGAAATTTGTTCTAAGAAAGCTCGCATCATTATACTGCCCTCTTTTGTCCCAATGGATTCTGGATGAAATTGCAGCCCAAAGAGTGGGTATTCTTTATGTTGAATCGCCATAATTTCACCATCATCACTGGACTTTGCTAAAATATTAAAATCCTCATGCAACGTGCTTTGCTCAATGATGAGAGAATGATAACGCATTACTTCGATTTTACCGTCTAACTGAGCAAATAAGCCTGTTTTTTCATATTGAATTGTTGATAATTTTCCATGCATTATATTTTTAGCTTGAACTATGTTTCCTCCAAATGCTTGCCCTATCGATTGGTGCCCAAGACAAATGCCCAAAATTGGAAACTTCGTATAAAGCTCTTTGACAACATCCACTGTTATTCCTGCATCAATTGGCGTACCTGGGCCAGGCGATAAAATAATGGCTTCAGGTTGCATTTTCTGAATGTCTTCAATTGTTATTTCATCATTACGTACTACTTTTACATCTTTCCGAAGCATTCGTATTTGCTGAAATAAATTATATGTGAATGAATCATAGTTATCGATCAGTAAAATCATTTTTTTACCTCCAATAGCGCGCGAGCTTTATTTAGCGTTTCCTCGTATTCAGACAAAGGCACCGAATCGTAAACAATACCAGCACCTGCTTGCACATGGGCACGATGATCCTTTATGATCATTGTTCGAATGGCTAGAGCTAAATCCATATCCCCTGTAGCAGAAATATAGCCCACTGCACCTGCATAGACACCACGTTTCACAGGCTCGAACTCATTGATTAGCTGCATAGCGCGGATTTTCGGCGCACCTGATACTGTACCAGCAGGTAAGCAAGCTCGAAGAACATCCAAGACATGTACATCATCACGTAATTCGCCGATAACCTCTGATACAATATGCATAACATGTTTATATCGCTCAATACTCATATATTTTATCAGCTTCACTGAACCCACTTTGGCAATACGTCCAAGATCATTACGCCCTAAATCCACTAGCATACGATGTTCAGCAATTTCTTTGTCATCATTTAATAAACCTTCCGCGATCGCATTATCCTGCTCCACTGTTTTACCTCTTGGCTTCGTACCAGCAATAGGATTAGTCGTTACCTTTCGATCCTTCACCTTAACGAGACTTTCAGGAGATGTTCCTAAAATGGTATACGTTCCGAAATCCATATAGAACATATAAGGTGAAGGATTAGAAGTACGTAATTGACGGTATAAAGCGAAAGGATTTCCTGTATATGGTGAAGTGAAGCGTTGTGATAAAACAATTTGGAAAATATCACCCTTCCGAATATGCTGTTTTGCACGTTCAACTAGTGCTACAAAATTTTCTTTGGCGATCATCGGTCTGAAATCTAGCTCTCCAAACGTCGTGTCGTCAAACGTTGTTCCAGCATATAGCTGCTCCTTCATCATAGAAATAGCCAATTCCATCGCTTCAAGAGAACGTCCTTCATCAAATAAATCGATTGCCGCTAGTGTGATCTCTTGCTTTAAATGATCAAAAACGATAAATGTATCATAGAAAAAGATATGGACATCCGGCATTTCTAAATCATCCTGCAAGTATTCACCTATTTTTTCTGTATAAAATGCTGTTTCATAACCAAAGAATCCAATTGCTCCTCCAAAAAAGGCGAACGGATACTGTGCCTTATGCAATGGCATTACTTGCTGTAATTTTACTAATACATTGGTGCTCGATTTTTCTGTTTCTCCACCTTTGGAAAAAGAATAACCATTCCTATCTCCAATAAGTTCTGCAATTGGGTTGACGGCAATAAACGAGTAACGCCCACTTTCTTCATGCTTCGCAGACGATTCGAAAAGCATCTTATGCTCCCCTTCAAGTGATTGATAAACGGAAATTGGTGTCATCATATCACCCTGTAATGCCTTCATAGCAAACTTTCTAAGCTCAACTGTCATACTCTTTCTCTCCTTTTCTATGCTCTGCTCTTCTACACCAAAATTAATCAATTATGCATTGGCGTAATAGTCGCTACCTCTTCGTCAGCATTTCACTTACATAAACATTGCGTCCGGGTTTTGGACACTCCGCCAAAGCATATAAAAAGGCCTTCCCATCACAAAAGGACGGAAAAGCCGTGGTGCCACCTTCATTGGTCTTCATCAATTATGCCCCGGCATAATTACATTCAGCTGATGTTTGGATACCCGCTGAAAAAGTTAAAAGACCCACTCTATACCTTATAACGTAGGCAGACGCTAATCCATACTTTATTCAGGATTAGAGCTCCGAAGTCCATTCACTATTTATCTGTACTAGTTTCCACCAACCACTAGCTCTCTATAACAAATAATAATAGCTACTACTCTTCATCAAAGCTGATAACATGTATTCATTGTAAAGTAAAAAAACTAACAATTCAATTTATTTTTTTATTACGAAGCCATTCATCTTCAGCTGGATTTGCTAGTATAATATTTAGTTCTTGAAAGATTTGACGGATAGCAAATAAAATATCTTGTCGCACATTTAGCATCTCTGCAGTATCATTTGTTGTCACATAGAAACGCACAAGGACGCGATAAGAGGTTGGATAAAACTCATCTATAAATACATGAATCATTTCTTTTTCTGTTTGAGCATGCAAATAAATTTCTTTTTGAATGGTACTTAAAGCACTTCGTAGTTTTTCCTCTTCATTTTCAGCAGCTACAAATAAAAATTGCTCACATTTTCGTTTTTCTCGTCTCGATAAATTATAGATCGGTCGATTTACCAAATAGGAGTTAGGTACATAAACAAGTCCTTTATCCCCCGTTTGAATTAAAGTACTTCGAAGATTAATATCTTCGATGGTTCCTTCAATTTTTTGGTCCTCCGTTGCTATCCAATCGCCAATTTGAAATGGGTTATCTAATGCGACTGACATCCCACCAAAAACATGTGCTAGTGTATCTCGAATACCAAAAGCAATCGCGACACCAGTTAAGCCAATCCCGGTTAAAAAGCCATTCAAATTAAAATCCCAGAAAGAAGCAATCGTAAACATCGCCAATATCATAATGAGCACTTTTCCTATACGAAGAAAAAAAGGTAACAGGACATTTGGTTCCTCATCATTATTCAACGGTAGTGGCTGCTTTGTATAATAATTTAAAACATCGTATACGCCTTTGAAGGCAAAAAAGACCATAATAGACAATACAAAATTTTTAGTTGCTACATGTGTAAATAAAAAGATTTCTAATAATATTGATAAGCCGAGTACAATCACTGCAGACATAAATGCATAGCGAATCGCTTTATTAAATTGTGCGAGTACTGTTGCCTGAAAGTTACGCTGACGATTTCTCAGAAATGTAACAGTACGATTAATAACTTTCTTTATAACAAACTGCTGAAAAAGCCAACCAATTACACAAAGTGCAACGGCAATAATAATTTCCATCCACGTTGGGGTTGAAATATTAGGTAATAACCATTTCAATGAATTCAAATTTCATTCTCCTCTAACTACTATGTATATTCACAGAAAAGGAGCCGATCAACATTGACGATCAGCTCCGTTTTTATTGAATTGCATCATCCGCAAAAAAAGCCTTATTAGCAAACCAAAATTGCTGCTCATTAAAATTATGTTCATGCATAGCGATCACCGAAAATTCAGCATGGTACTTACGCTTCATTTCCTCAAGTACAGCCTTCGCTTGCTTTCCAACGAGATGCTGTCCATCAATTGGAGTGCCTTCAGTAAAAATAATAATATCCGCTTCTGTACAATGTTGATTTTCTTGGAGCAAGCCCTTTACAAAATGGAGCACAGGCAGAACCGCAGCTTCTCCCTTTGCCTTATAATCAATAAAATCCTTAAAATCGGATAAATTTAAATGCCCGTTTTCAAATCGAAAATGTACATGAACTTGACAGTCATATGGAACGATATATAAATCTCTACGTTCACGGTGCGCGCTCATAAATAACGGTAAAATTATGCTTTTACAAAGCTCAGAATATGTCGCCATACCAGTTGTTTGCTCAAGGCAGATTATAATTGGACCTGTTTCTTTTTTATATTCATCAAACGGAACATATAGGATATTTCCTTTTTTTATTGTTTGACGATTAAGCTTTCGACGCCTAGCTACCTGTCGCTTTCGCTCATAATACAAGCGCTGCTCTTTTCCATTAGCCAATCGTTCGGCTTGCTCAACAGCTGGTATATTTTCATAAATTTCATGCATGATATCTGCCAATTCAAGTGCAAATGCTGCCATATTTCGTAAGGTTTCACTCTTGTAAAAAAAATCTATAAAAAAATGTTGTTCCTTGTTACTTAATTCCTCAAGATGTAAGTTTTCATAAAGAAAACGTAAAAAGTCACATTGTTCTGACGTAAATTCCAGATCAAATTTCTCTAAGAGTGATTCTACAGCGTCTTTCACGAAGCAGCACCTCCTCAGCACATTTTTTCGGATAATGTCTATAGTATAACCAAAATAATTTTTTGACAATACAATAACGTTTGCAGTATTTTGACGCTATTTTTATTAATAATGTTGCTGTTAATTAATCATGTCTTGAGCAAGGTTTCTTCGGATTAAACGTTCTCACTTCTCTTTATGATCCTTCTTTAAAGAAGAGCATATACATGGTCTTGAAAACTATTATGCTTATGAAATTAAGGTATCCTATTAAATAAAATGTGGCACTTAAGTAAAACGAGTGTTTGATTTCCGTTCCGGCTGGGGGCGTCCGATGAGCCGCGTCGCTCGCTCCAGGGTCTCAGGCCAACACGATGTTGGTCACGAAGGCATTATCACAGGATGTGATGCACTTAGCCTTCGTTCCTCTATCGCTGATCCCTAAGGAGTCGCCCAGCCTCCACTCCAATCAAACACTCTGCATAGTATGTATCTTTTGGCATGTCAGTCATTCTAATTTATAGTGATAAAACACAACTTCAGCAAGATGTTTTTTGTGCGAAAGCGAAGTTCAACGTAGCGGCAGCAACAATATTTTATCTGTGCGAAAACGTTGAGGCGCAGCAATAGTATAAGTGGGGGAAACGGCTCGGCGTCACCTGCAGGAAATCGAGTAGCAAGGAAACACCCTCATTTAAAGTACCACCACATTTACAAAGATTTCTTTGACCATTTGTTTTTAACAATATAAAAAAGAGCCTATAATCGGCTCTTCTCTTACTAATTATTTAATTCATAATGTTTACCTTTGACTAAGTAAAATAAGTGTTCAGCAATATTTGTTGCATGGTCAGCTGAGCGCTCTAAAAATCGGCAAACAAAGGTTAAGTGTGTAATTTGAGAAATATGTGCTGGATTTTCTGCTCCTGCGCGCATCAATAGCGTAATTGTCGCTCCATATAAATCATCGACGTAATCATCTAGTTCAGCAATTTCCTTGGCATGAACAGTATCTTCCTCTGTAAAAGCTTTGATAATACTCTCTAGCATTTCTACAGTCTTGTTACACATCGTTTGCAAATTTGTTGTAGGAAAGATAAGCGGCTCTTTGCCAATACGAATCGTCTCTTTGGCAATATTCACTGCATAGTCCCCTACTCTCTCCATATCAGATGCCGCTTTGACAAGCACCATGAGACGACGTAAATCAGTAGCTACAGGCTGCTGCTTAGCAATCATTAAAATAACACGATCATTGATTTCTTCTTCAAGACGATTGATGATTAAATCGTCCTCAAGAATCTTCAAGGATGTCTCTAAATCCTGATTTAATAATGCTTCAAAAGCTATTTTAAGAGCGTTGATACTACTATTGGCTATCTCGATAAATTGTTCTTGGACTTCTTTTAATTCCTGTTCAAAACGTTCACGTACTACCATCTAGTCTCCTCCTTAACCGAAACGACCTGAAATATAATCTTCAGTACGTTGATCTGCTGGTGTTTGGAAGATAACGTCTGTTTTATCGTACTCAACAACCTCTCCATTTAAGAAAAATGCTGTTCGATCAGAAATTCGTGCCGCTTGTTGCATATTATGTGTAACGATAATAATTGAATAATCTTTTTTCAGCTCTTGTACAAGTTCCTCGACTTTTAATGTAGAAATCGGATCAAGTGCAGATGTTGGCTCATCCATTAAAATAACATCTGGTTCAATCGCCAAACAACGCGCCATACAAATTCGTTGTTGCTGACCACCTGATAAACCATAAGCATTTTGATTTAAGCGATCCTTTACTTCATCCCAAATTGCCGCGCCGCGTAAAGATTTTTCAACAATCTCATCAAGAATTTTCTTATTTTTTATACCGTGAATACGTGGGCCATAAGCAATATTATCGTAAATAGACTTCGGGAATGGGTTTGGCTTCTGGAATACCATACCTACACGAGTGCGCAATTCTTCAACAGCATAGCTTTTATCTAAAATATTGCGCTCACGATATACTATTTCCCCTGAAGTTCGGACACTTGGTACAAGCTCTACCATTCTATTTAAAGTTTTTAAATAAGTAGATTTCCCACAGCCAGAAGGACCAATTATAGCTGTTACTTCATTTTCATAGATGCTTAAATTGATGTCTTTTAATCCATGATGATCACCGTACCACAAATTTAAATTACGTGTATCATATACTACTTTTTTGGCAACATCAGGAGATAGCTTTGTAGCCGTATGAATTGGTTTGACAATTGATTTTTCCTCTTTAATACCCAGTACCATAAGGTCACCTCATTAATAACGTTTTTGGAATTTATTTCGAATAAAGATGGCAATAGAATTCATCAGTAAAAGTACTATCATAAGCACTAAAATACCAGCCGCAGCTACACTTTGAAATGCCTCTTGCGGACGCTTTGCCCAATCATAAATTTGCATTGGTAAAGCTGTGAATTGGCTTAACAAACCATTAGGTAAAAACTGTAAAATAACAGGAATTCCAATAACAACAAGTGGTGCTGTTTCACCAATCGCGCGAGACAACGCTAATATACTTCCTGTTAAAATTCCAGGAATGGCCGCTGGTAGCACAACATGCAATATTGTTTGCCATTTTGTCGCACCCATACCGTAAGAAGCTTCACGCTGTTCATTCGGTACTGCACGAATCGCCTCCTGCGCCGCAACAATAATCACTGGTAAAATTAATAAACTCATTGTTAATCCTGCTGCTAAAACACTTTTCCCTAGTCCCAACATTCGAACGAAAATTGTTAACCCAAGTAAACCAAAAACAATGGAAGGTACACCTGCTAAGTTAGAAATATTCATACGAATAAAGTCGTTAAGTCTATTTTTCTTTGCATATTCCTCTAAATAGATTGCAGTTCCTACACCTAGAATAATCGACACCGGAGCAACAACTGCCATCAGCCAAAGTGAACCTATTAAAGCTGCCTTAATGCCCGCTTTATCTGCAAAACGCGAAGCAAAATTTGTTAAAAAGTCGATTGATAAATAGCCGACACCTTGTGTTACTATACGATAAAGCAAAATAGTTAGTGTCACTAATGCAAAAGTCGTTGCTAAGAAGAAAAAGAACTTCCACACTTTATTGAATGTAATACGCTTTGTCATTCGTTTCATGACGACCGTGTCATCGATATACCGCATGCTAGTAAACCTCCCTGAAGCGTTTCGAAATATATTGAGCAAGTAAATTCATAATTAAAGTAAAGATAAATAATGTGAATCCTACTGAATAAATCGAATAATAAATTGTCGTACCATAGCCAGCATCGCCTGTTGCAACTTGTACTATATACGCAGTCATCGTTTGAATCGAGTCTGTCACATCTAAATCGAATTTAGGTGTAGAGCCACCAGCAAGTGATACGATCATCGTTTCACCAATTGCCCGGGAAATAGCGAGGACAATAGAAGCAATAATGCCTGATAATGCAGCTGGTAATACTACTTTTATAGCTACTTCAAACTTTGTTGCTCCAAGAGCTAGAGCTCCTTCACGCATACTATTCGGGACAGATGACATCGCATCCTCTGAAAGCGATGTAATCATTGGTAGAATCATAATCCCTACAACAATCCCGGGACTAAGCGCATTAAAAAGTTTCAGCCCTGGAATAATTTGCTGCAACATCGGCGTTACAAATGTTAATGCGAAGAAGCCATAAACGATCGTTGGCACACCTGCTAACACTTCTAAAATAGGCTTAACCGTACGTCTTATTTTTTCGCTTGCATATTCACTTAAATAGATAGCAGAAGCAATGCCAAATGGTACTGCTACGACAACTGCAATAAGTGTGACTTTCAATGTTCCAGCTATTAAAGGTAAAATCCCAAATAATGGTTCCTTTCCTGAAAACGGTAGCCATTGTGTACCAAATAGGAAATCCGTAATCGAAACACGTTTAAAGAATTCAAACGTTTCAAAAATAAGGGTGAAAACAATGCCAAATGTCGTCAATATAGAGATAAGTGCCGCAGAAAATAATAGAGTTGGCATTGCTTTTTCCACTATTTTCTTTGTTTTTTGATTGCGCGAATTTGCAATTAATTGCTGCACAGATGATGTCTTGTTTTCTTTTTGAGAAACCATTGGGTGCTCCTTTCAAATAAGAGAGGGAAAGAGCATACATCTCTTTCCCTCTATGCATGTCTACTTATTTTAAGCCTTCTAAAGTTTTTAAAGCTTCACTATATTTATCTTCAGGTAGACTGACATAACCAACAGCGTCTGCCATTTCTCCCCCGTGCTCAAGTGTAAATTTAATGAAATCATATGCCGCTTCGCTTTCTTTCATAGCACTATTTTTCACATATACAAATAGTGGTCGTGAAAGCGGTGCGTATTCACCAGATTCAATTGTTTTATTTGTTGGCTCAATGCCGTTTACTTTCACAATACTTAATTTATCTTTATTTTCTAAGTAGTAAGCATAGCCAAAGAAGCCGATTGCGTTTTTGTCACCTGCTACACCTTGAACTAGCATGTTATCATCCTCTGATAATGTTGCTGATTTTGCTAGATCAGCACCGTCTAAAATCGTTTCATCAAAGTAATCGTACGTCCCTGAGTCAGTACCTGGTGAATAGTAGACGATTTTTTCATCTGGCCAAGATGGATCAATATCAGACCATTTTTTAGGTTTCCCATCTTCAACCCAAATTTTCTTTAACTGCTCAACTGTTAGATCCTTCGCCCAATCATTTTCAGGGTTCACGACAACCGAGATGCCATCATATGCTAAAGGAAGCTCTGTAAAAGCAATTCCTGCTTTCTCTAATTTTGCTTTCTCTTCATCTTTGACATGACGAGATGCATTTGAAAAGTCTGTCTCACCTGCGATGAATTTTTCAAAGCCACCACCTGTACCTGAAACACCTACCGATACTTTGACATTCGGTTGAGTCCCTGCATATTCTTCAACAACTGCTTCAATAATTGGTGCGACTGTTGATGAACCATCCCCAGCTACAGCCCCTTGCAGTTTTTTGTCTGCAGCGTCTTGTCCTGAGCTCGCCGGTGCGTTTGTTTCTGCATTGTTACCCTTTTGTGCAGAGTCACTACCACATGCACCAAGCATTAATGCTGAACCCATTACCGCTGTCATCGTTAAGTACTTCCACTTTTTCATCTCATTTGCCTCCGTCATTAACATTTTTATAGTTATTTGTCTTACAATCTTTACTATAATGACTAAATGTTGAAGTCGTATAAACAGTTCGTAAAAGAGACGTAAAGGAATGTAATGCTTTGTAAATGATTGTAAAGATGAATTTACAATTGTAGCTGTCGCACAGATAAACAATGCATCCAGATTTTTTGTGCCTAGTCTGCACGAGGTCCGACACGTTGTCGGTCATTTCGGCAATGCCACACAACATAGCGTTTTTACCGATGCAGATCATATAGCCGTTTTCCTTTAAAAACTTGCTTCCTTTTGGAAAGATGCTATAATAAGCAATTGTGTCAGGAAATAATCTAAGAGGAGTTTGACTTTGTGATTAAACATACAAAAGTACAAAATACCGATTACTTTAAAACGTATTTAACACTTATTATGGAACATCGTGAATATACTCTACAGGAAGCTGTTGATTTTATGGTAGAGTCTTACTTCTGTAATAATATAGAGCTTTATGGATTAAAACCGAAACAACAATTTGAAATAGCTATTCAACAATTATCTGTATAATAGGTCTTTTATATAAAAATAAATAAAACACGGTATGAAAATGGTGATCTTTCATACCGTGTTTTTTCGCGGGTATTCAACAATACTCTAAAACTGTAAAAAAACCGCTAGGCATGTAAATGCACTAGCGGTTTCTCTTATTCTTGCTCATCTTCACCAATTTTGTCATTTGTAATAGCCGGTAAAATTGGTTGTTTTACATTACTTTCAGTCACTTTTTCAGCTTGATATTTTGCTTTTAACTCAAAATATTTATCAACAGCTTCTCGAGCAATAACATTATTATTAATTAAATGTTCACCTGTGTTAGTCGTCGCCCATGGAATGACAACAGCGTAGGCAATTTCAGGATTTTCATAAGGAGCAAAGCCAACATGAGTAACGGTAAGTGTGTCCGTACCATAATACTCTTTTAAAGGTCCATAATATACTACCTGAGCTGTTCCTGTTTTTCCTGCTGCTGTATACGGTGCATTTGCAAATTGTCTTTTTGCTGTACCATTTGCGCCCGTATAAACACGACGTAATCCTTGTTTGACATAGTTAATTTCATCTGATGAATTATCAATCTGATTTAAAATTGTTGGTCCAATTTCCGTCACTAATTGTCCTAACGATTGCCCATCTTTTGATGGCTCACGTACCTCCTTCACAACATGTGGTTGAATGCGATAGCCGCCATTTGCGATTGTCGAGATATATTGTGCCAATTGTAACGGTGTATACGTATCATACTGCCCAATCGCTAAGTCGAGTGCTTTACCCCCATAGGTTGGACCAGTTGGACCTTGTACCCCACTAAATTCATTTGGTAAATCAATCCCTGTATTTACACCTAACCCGAATTGTGCATAAGAATTGCGCATTTTAGGGAATGTATCGTCTTTTAAACGAAGTGGCATCCCATAGCTATATGGAGTTCCGTTAATAAGCAAAGCTGTTTTAAACATATAAACGTTAGAAGATTGCTCCAAGGCTCTTAAACCATCCATTGAAATATAGCCACCATGATTAAAAATAGATTTTTTTACTGGTGTATTTAATAAATGGATTGGTTCATCCCCTAATACAGTACTTGGCTTAATAGCTCCTAATTTATACCCAGTTAGTAATGTTGCTCCCTTAACTGCCGAACCTGCCTCATAAGCTGTTGTAAAGGTACCATATGAATAATCGACCACTTCATTTTTCCCTGTTTCAGGATTTTTCTCAATCTTCTTACCAACCATTGATAAAATATCGCCTGTATTTGGGTCCATCATTACTAAAAAGGCACGATCAAGTAAACGGGAACCCCCTTGTGATTTTAGCTTAAGTAATTCACGCTCAACAATTTTTTCAGTTTCTAATTGTAGCTCACTATCAAGTGTCAGTTTTAAATCTTTACCAGGCTCACCTTCATAGGTCGTAATGGTATCGACTACTTGCCCTTTTTTATTCGTAATATTTTTAACAACTGATTTTTGCCCTTGCAGTAAATCTTCATATTGCGCTTCAATATAACTTTCACCAACACGGTCATTTCGTGAATAATCACGAGCTAAATAATAATTCAGCTTTTCTTTTGGAATCCCTTTTGCTGGTACTGTTGTGCGTCCTAAAATAGCGAGTGAAGATAATTTCAAACGCTTCCAGTCAGTTGTTGTGTTAACGCCTGGTAATTGAGTTAAACGTTCAGAGACACGCGCAAATTCATCGGCAGATACATTTTCACTCTTAATAATTTGCGGTGATAAATTGTATCCTGATACCATCTCTCGATAGATTGCTAGTACTTCTAAGTCTTTTTCTGTCAATTGCAATAATTCTTCGTTTGTGATTCGTTCACGAACAAGTTTATCTATCTGTGCATTGATTTGACTTTCCGTTACATCTTCTTGTGCCCTAATTTTCTTTTTTTCTTTATCTGTTACTTTTGCATAGGCAGCGTCATGATTTTTTATAATCCAAAAATCTTGTTTGTCACGTAATGTAACACGGTTCGTTGGCTGCTCAATTAATTGTGCCAGCTTTTCGGCTATGTCTAGCATTTCCTTTGTTGTTGTCGTCGACATTTTTGTATACGTAATGGCATTTTCCGGTTGGTTATCCACTAAAATACGACCGTATCGATCATACATACGTCCCCTTGGCACACTTGTATTGACAGCTACCTCCTCTTTACGCTCTAAATCACGTACATAATCTTCTCCTTTTACGATTTGCATATAGCCAAGTCTAAAAATTAGCATTGAAAATACGAGAAATATAGCAAAGAAAAGGACATTCATACGAAATGTTAAATTAGAGTGATGTTTTGCTTTAACACTCGTCGCGCGATTTTTTCCCGGTGCTTTGCGCATATGTATTCCCCTCCTCATCTAATTACAATTTAAATACACACGATATTTAGTATACCATTTGAAGGTACGACAGGAAAGCATGCACTTGTGAATTTATGTTTTGAAAACATCATTTATTTGACGGCACTTTAAGATGAAAAGTTGCTGTTTTTTATCGATTGCTAGAAAAATAGTTTTTATATTAAAGATTGAGGGGGATGACGGCCATTCGAAGCACTCCAAACCTTCCGGCGACCGCATCCCTTTCAACCCAACCGACTGCCAATTTTTTCGGTTGGCGTTTGGAGCATTCACTCTACCTTTCATTGTATTGAATACCTCAAAGATTATAGAACCAAAAAAAGACAGCAAAAAAGGCTATGCCTCGGTGAGTAATCACCTTTGACATAGCCTTCTATTAAACATTAATTATTTTGCAGCTTGGAATTTAGCTTCTACTACATCCCAGTTTACTACGTTCCAGAATGCACCGATGTAATCTGGACGACGGTTTTGGTAGTTTAAGTAGTAAGCATGCTCCCAAACGTCTAAGCCTAGGACTGGAGTTTTACCTTCCATAACTGGAGAGTTTTGGTTTGGAGTAGATGTAACAGCAACTGAGTCACCATCAACGATTAACCAAGCCCAACCTGAACCGAAGCGAGTTGTAGCAGCTTTTGCAAATTCTTCTTTGAATGCATCGAAAGAACCGAATTTAGCATCGATTGCTTTTGCAACTTCGCCAACTGGAGTTTTTGAACCGCCTGGAGCGATTAATTCCCAGAATAATGAGTGGTTAGCATGTCCGCCACCGTTGTTACGTACAGCAGTTTGTTTGTCAGCTGGAAGAGCATCAATGTTTGCGATAAGATCGTTAATGTCTTTTTCAGCAAATTCAGTGCCTTCTACTGCTGCGTTTAAGTTTGTTACATAAGTATTGTGGTGTTTAGAATGGTGAATTTCCATTGTTTTTGCATCGATATGTGGTTCTAATGCGTCATAAGCGTAAGTTAATTGTGGTAATTCGTAAGCCATTGTTAAGTTCCTCCCTAAAGTAAAGAAATAATTAATACATCCTTAGATTATCAAAATTGGTCAAACCATTCAACGAAAAATACTTCAAATTGAAGATTTTCAGCCTTTTGACTGAAAAGCCAATACGATTACTATACTACCCTGTTTTCCAAATGGCTAAACTACAGGAGGAAATTATATCGCTATAAAGAACACGACAATCATAACGATTTGAATAACTGCTTTTGCCAGTGTTGATGTTAAGAAACCAACAAGTGAGCCAACACCGCTTTTCACAGCCTCTCCAAATGTACGACGCTCTACGATTAACTCTCCAATCACAGCTCCTAAAAACGGACCAACTAATATACCTACAACCGGAATGACGAACGGACCAATTAATAAACCAATGGTACTACCCCACATACCAGCATTTGAACCACCAAATTTTTTAATACCAAAGGCATTGGCCACAGAATCAGCAACAAATAAAATGACAACAAATATAATTTCACTCGCCCAGAACAACCAGCTTAGCTCCGCAAATGAAAAAAATAATCCATATACTAAAAAACCACCGATTAAAAAAATTACACCTGGAATTATCGGGTATACCAATCCAACAAATGAAATGATAAAGCAGGCAATCACTAAGATCCAGCCAACAACTTCCATGAAAATTCTCTCCTTTTATCGTGCATTGCCTTTCATACGGATTTACAAAGCTGAAGGTTTCATTTATTTTGATTCAGCAGATGTATTTGTATCGTAAGTGCAACTTCAGTTACATATGTCTTCTGCGCGAAAGCGAAGCGTCAGCAACAAATGTTTTCTGTAGCGAAAGCAAAGTAGCTACAATTACCCCAAGGCGCAATTGATCTAATGTCTAATTCCTAAAATAGAGTCAGCTATATTTACAGCATGGTCTCCTATACGCTCTAAATTGCTAATGATATCCGTATAGACGATTCCCGCAGCTCCATTACATTCGTACGTATTTAAGCGCGCAATATGCTTTTGTCTTAGCTTATCTTCCATATCATCTATCAAGCTTTCGAGCTCAGTTACTTCCTGCGCCAAGCTCAAACTTGCTGTATCCAGAGCCGCTATGCTCTTTCGTACAGCTTCAATCGCCAAGCTAAACATGCCTATTAAATCTTGTCGCGCTGACTTACTTAAACTTACCTCATGGTGATCTTTATATTGTAAAAGCTCTAAAATATTTTCAAAATGATCACCAATACGTTCTATGTCTCGTACATTTGTTAGAAGTGTATGGTGTCTTACTGAGTCTGCTCGAGAAAGTGGCTGCTTAGACACCATCACTAAATAATTCGTGATTTCCTTGTCTAAATGATTGAGCGCTACTTCTAATTGTAAAACTGTAGGAATATGAGCAGCTTCACCTGTTTTCATATATAAAAATGTTTCTTCTAAACCATGAAGTGCATGTTCCCCCATACGTAACACTTCCTCCTTCGCTTGCCCGAGTGCAATCGCCGGAGAGGAATCAATGAATGATGGATCTAAATGCTTCGTTGTCACATCAATATTTCCATCATGCCCAGGAACTAGCTTTGTGACAAGTGCAGCCAACCCTCCGATGAATGGCAGCTGAATCATCATATTAATTATGTTAAAAGAGCCGTGCGCAATCGCTATTTGCATTTTCGCTTCTAAATGGAATAGCCCACTAATCCACTGTACGTAATGCATAAAGGGTGTAAAGAACACCATGAAAATGATCGTTCCTATAATATTAAATAGCACATGTGCCGCCGCTGCACGTTTAGCATATATAGAAGCACCCAGTGAAGCTAATACTGCTGTAATGGTCGTTCCTATATTTTCACCAAATAAAATAGGTAAAGCACTATCTAAGCCAATCAAATGCTCAGCATATAAGCCCTGTAGCACACCGACAGTTGCTGTTGAGCTTTGGACAAGCAATGTAAAAACTGCCCCTAGAAAAATCCCTACAACGGGCAGATCCTTTAGAAGAAGGGTTAATGATGCAAAGTCCGCTAATTGATGAAGTGACTGCATGCTTGCACTCATTAACTCTAAACCTAAAAATAAACCCCCGAAGCCAAACAATATTTGCCCGATATACTGATACGTCGCTTTCTTAAAGAAAAATAACAACCCTGCACCTATTGCCAATAACGGATAAAAATATATGCCGATATTAATACCAATAATAAAAGCGGTTATGGTCGTTCCAATATTCGCCCCCATAATGACACCGATTGCTTGACGTAATGTTAAAAAACCTGCACTCACTAGCCCAACCGTAATCACCGTCGTTGCAGAGCTCGACTGGATACAAACCGTCACAATTATGCCCACTAACACGCCCATTAAAGGATTTGTTGTAAAACGATTCAACCATTCACGCAGTCGATCATCTGCTGATTTTTGAAGCCCATCCCCCATAAATTTAATGGAAAATAAAAAGACTCCTAAACCGCCTAAAAATTGAAACAGTATGCTTTGCCAATCTATTGTCAATTGTATTCGCTCCAATTCCTACATCTCTACTTCTCTATTCCTAATCTTTAAATGATAGTATAGAAAAAGTAAAGAAAACCTTTAACTTCTTTACACAATATTAACATTTCATTATCGTATTCTCAGTTATTATTTCTTATTTCATATCTTGTCAAAGTTGAACATGGTAGAATAGCGATTGGAGGAGATATGCTTATGAAACACTCACAACTATTTATCGATAGCTTAATTCATCCAAAAAAACTTGCTGCCTATCGTTTATTACCGATCGGAAAGGTCATTCAATATACCTTTCTTCTAATTACTGTTGTTACAGTTTTCTCTTTTGGTCGTTTTACGGCTGGAATGTCTGTTGATGCATTTGATATGAATAGTTTAAATGGTATTACTGAATACATAGAAGACGTTAAATGGGTATTGTATCCCGTGACATTCATTATGCTTTTTGTTTTTACTACGATGCTTATTTTTGCACAAATTGCGCTCTATGCCGTAGCAGGTCTACTGATTTTAAAAGTCATGAAGCGTCGCGGTGAATACCGTCACATTTGGCGTACTACGACATTTGCCATGACTTGGGCAATTCTAATAAGTATGCTAGCAGATTATCTACCGATTAACAGTACAATTATCTCTGTTTTTTCTTTATTTTTAACTGTGACTCTACTAATCGTAGCCATTACAAAATATCCAAAACAACCAATCAAAAAATAATGTGCATGAATCCCCTCTCTTCTAAATATAGTGTAGAAAAGGAGGGGATTTTTTGCGTGCTTTTGTGTTAACAGCTATCATTATTATTTTTGCTTTTGTTGTAAAAGTAGATTTAACAGAAGGTTCATTACACCTTGCTGCCATTTTTCCGAAAGAAACTGAAAACGCCCTTTGTGAGAAGCAGCGAGAGCCAAATTATATAACTATACAGACTATTCAAGGCGATACTATTCACAGTTTATTTGCACTTCATCCCGCCAAAGTACCAATGACCTTCCCTGAACGCTTACAACTATTTTATGAATTAAATCCACACTTACAATTACAGGCTCTTGTTCCTGGTGAAAATATTAAGCTTCCGCTGTCATTTGAATTTGAAAACAAATGCGGAAAATGAAAAGTTAACGTTTCTTCCTTGTCCTTATTTTCTTACACTGCTAAAATAAATGTCAGTGACGGTCGAAAGTATGGCCCGAAAAGGAGAGAAAGTTAATGAGTGAAATTTGTCACCGTACAAATACACGTCCCGTGCGTGTCGGTAATTTAACAATTGGTGGTAGTAATGAATTATTCATTCAAAGTATGTGTACAACAAAAACACATGATGTCGAAGCAACAGTAGCAGAAATTCTTCGTCTTGAGGAAGCAGGCTGTCAAATCGTTCGCGTAGCAGTACCAGATGAACGTGCAGCTGATGCGATAGCGGAAATTAAAAAACGTATCAATATTCCATTAGTAGCTGATATTCACTTTGACTATAAATTAGCATTAAAAGCAATTGAAAATGGTATCGATAAAGTTCGTATTAACCCAGGTAATATCGGGCGTAAGGAAAAAGTTGAAGCTGTTGTTAATGCAGCTAAGGCTAAAGGTATTCCAATCCGTATCGGGGTAAACGCTGGTTCATTAGAGCGTCATATTTTAGAAAAATATGGTTACCCTACTGCAGACGGTATGGTAGAATCTGCTCTTCACCATATTAAAATTTTGGAAGACTTGGACTTCCACGATATTATCGTATCCATGAAGGCATCAGACGTAAATTTAGCGATTGAGGCCTATGAAAAAGCGTCTAAAGCCTTTGATTATCCTCTACATTTAGGAATTACTGAATCAGGTACATTATTTGCTGGTACAGTAAAATCAGCGGCTGGCCTTGGCGCAATCCTTTCAAAAGGTATCGGTAATACATTACGTATTTCACTATCTGCAGACCCTGTTGAAGAGATTAAAGTAGCACGTGAACTATTAAAATCATTCGGTCTTGCTTCTAATATGGCAACACTTATTTCTTGCCCAACATGTGGTCGTATCGAAATTGATCTAATTTCAATTGCCAATGAAGTAGAAGAATATATTTCTAAACTTAATGTACCATTAAAAGTAGCTGTTCTTGGTTGTGCGGTAAACGGTCCTGGTGAAGCACGTGAAGCCGATATTGGTATTGCTGGTGCTCGTGGTGAAGGTTTACTATTTATGAAGGGCAAAACTGTTCGTAAAGTGCCTGAAGAAACAATGGTAGAAGAGTTGAAAAAAGAAATCGATAAATTAGCAGCTGAAATGGCAGAAAAACGTGCTGCTGAAGAAGCAGAAAAAGCGAACGCCTAAGGAGGTGCTAGTATGAAAAAGCCTCGCTTTGGTATTGATATCGATGGAACAGTGACATGTCCTAGTACTCTCATTCCACATATCAATAAACAATACAATATAAATATTACACTCGACGATGTGTGCGAATATGATTTTTTATCAGCATTTCCCCACCCTGTTGATCGTGTAGCATTTAATACATGGTTTAAAGAAAATGAGCCATATATGTATGAAGTATCTGAAGCAGCTAAAGATGCGAAAGATATTTTAAATACGTGGAAAAAAAACTACGAACTTTATTACATCTCTGCTCGTGGTGGGAATGTATCAGATGTTACGGTAAATTGGTTTAAATCACAATCTATTCCGTATGATCATATCGAGCTCATCGGTAGTCACGATAAAATTTCCGTAGCAAAAAACCATGGTGTTGATGCATTTTTTGAAGATAAGCATGATAATGCGGTTATGCTTGCGGAGGAATTAAAAATACCGGTTGTATTATTTGACACTCCGTATAATCGCCTTGCTGTTCCAGACAATGTCGTACGTGTTTATAACTGGCAAGAAGCCAACCATTTTATCACAAATTATTTTAAATAAATCAATTGGAGGCTGGGACAAAACCCATCTCTAAACTAAAAAGCCGGCGAAATTTTACGATCAGTAAAATTTCACCGGCTTTCAATTTTTTTCATAAAAAAT
>NZ_JBNNVB010000020.1:0-105269 GCF_050280325.1 Lysinibacillus sp. NPDC093216
ACTTGAAAAAGCTGCCGCCTGCAAAATACAGACAGCAGCTTCAAAAGGTTGCTTAGCTTTTTTTCAAAATGTCCTTTACAAAGGGTACACTTTAACTTTGGCAGGCTTTCCTTCTGATCTCTTCTTATCATAGAATTCTTTCAGCTTTTTGTTTCTTGAACTTCTGATACCGCACAATACGGCAAGATACAAAGCATGGCGTAATCTACTTGAGCCTCGTTTAGTAATACGATTGGTTGTGGCAGTGAACTTTCCTGATGAGTGAACACTGGGATCTATTCCTGCAAAGGCAACCAGTTTTTTAGGATGACTAAACCGATCAATTTCACCAATCTCAGAGATTATCGTGGCAGCGATTTTTTCTCCGATTTCTGGAATCGATTGGACAATCTTGTAATCTTCCAATTCATTTGCCAAGGTCACTATACGAATTTCTAACTCTGAAAGGTGTCCTTGGTACTGAAAAAGCAGCTCAATATACATTTGAAGATTGATTAAGTGACTGTGATAGACCACTTTTTGAAATGGATTTCGAGATGCAGAATCCATTAATTTTTTTGCCTTATCCAACGCCCATAGACTAGATCGTCTTGGACAAAACTCCATCACACACTCCGCTAGCCTACTTTCCCCAGCCGCTATTACATCTTCTGAAGTAGGATATTTCTTTAACATCAATAAAGAAACCTTCGAATAAAGATCACCAAAAACCTTGCGGTATTCTGGAAACACTTGATCTAAAATAGTGTGAAACTATAGCTTAGCTTCTACATACATATTCGTCACAATCTCCTGTTGTCTTGAAAGATTTCTAAGATTTAGCAATTGAATTCCTCCGTTTTTATGAGGTTCAAAATCTTCTTTGTAATAAAGTACACACAACTGATACGCATCAATTGCGTCTGTTTTTACCTTTCGTAAACTAGATCTCTTAGCCTGATAAGAAATAATAGGATTAAGCAAGATATATAAAACCTCGTGCTCCTCCAAGTATTGAATAACGGGGGTATGATAATGACCTGTAGATTCTAAAATGACCATAGGCATTTGCCCAGTCATCACTTCAATCTCATTTAAAAAGCCTATAAAACGGTTTAATTCCTCTCTTGTATGCTTCATCGAAAAGCTCTTTCCAAACAGCTTCGATTTATCTAAAAACGCCTGAACTTGGCTCTCTCCTTTTGCCACATCCAGTCCAACTACTGGATTCATTTGCTTCCTCCTCTGACAACTCATTCACCAGTACCCCTAATCCTCCATGTAGTATCATAGCTTCGCTTGTTATACGAGATCTATGTCCCAACCAGCCTCAAACATGTTTCTACAAGTAGGGGGGGGACAGTTTAGTTGACGGGATCATTGTCCCACGCACCCGTACTTCCTACCCTGGCTACTGATATAATAGATTCTATTAAAAAAAGGTCAACCAGTAAAAACTGGTTAACCTTATAATACGATCGCACCCGTTAGCTGAATAGTATCAACAATTTCATGCACTTTCAGTTGACATACTTATTTAAACAAGGTTCGCTTATGAAATGATATAGACTTGTTCAGTATTTAAGAAATTTTGGAATACAATCGCTTGGAATAATAATATGACTGACGGAAATGTTGGATATCATTGTCGACTAGTGAAATAAACACTAAAAGACTTTTTTAAAATCGCTTACATATAGTTCGTATTTAATAGATTCTTTTTTGTTCGGCTGACAGTGGCACTTACTTCGAGTCATAAAAAATACTCCCTATTAGATAAACAGATTTTTAATCTATCTACCTAATAGGAAGTTTTAGAACAGATTCGTTCAATAGTAAAGAGGATAAGTATTAATAATTAATTAATTCGAAATCATCTAATACAGTTATTCCATCTAAATCATAAACAGGAATTATATTGATATAACTACGACTTTGTGTGTATGTGATTGCTTCTTCTGGTATAGTGAATTTCGGTGCTAAATCACTAGACTTTATATATCCTTTAACCCCGTTAACTCCTATTGCAGAGATTAGATCTGGTGCTTCCCCTTCTGTAAATTCAGAAAAAGAGGATCCATAAGTTTCTCCGTTATTATTTACGGCATACTCTTCTGTCATTAAAGTTAAAATTTCTTGTGAATATTCAATTTCAGAAATATATTTCGATGATGGCATGCTCATGTTTGGAGATTTATACCCAAAAAATGTTCTATATCCATCACCAGTATAAAAATCGCCATAAGTTAAAGCATAGTAGGTATCCTTAGCCGTAGCTGTAGGTGAATATGCATATATACCTGCTACTTTCGTTGTATTATATTTCATCGCACTGGCAGTCCACAATTCCCCTTTTGAAGTATACAGACGAGCTTGAGCACCCATATAACCAGGGTCAACATTTTTGCTCGCTTCGATATAAGCTACTGCTTCAAGTGTAACTTTGTTGGAATTTGATCTACTCCACACCATAGACTTCATGTCATAAGTAAATCCGTTTATTTTAGGTGTCGTGTAAATATCAGATGAAGTATCAGCTGCTGCATTTTTGGGTAATAAAATCATTACTAAAATACAGGCTGTTACAATATTAAACAGCTTTAATCCTAATTTTTTCATTTCACTTTCTTCCTCCATATCATTATAGTTAATTCTCCGATCCCAATTTAAATTCGCCAATTATAGTCTTACCGTCTGATTTATACAGAGGAATTGATTTATAACCAGCAATATCTACAGCTTTTTGGTGTGCTAAAGCTTCTTCTGGTGAAGTAAATCTAGGATTTAAATCTTTTTCTTTGACATACCCAAGTACTCCATTCTCTCCCTTTGTCTCAATTAAATCTGGTGATGTAATTATTTTACCTGAACCATCAGTATGAACCGTTCCATAAGTTTCTCCTTGAGCATTGACAGGATACTTAAGACTATCTCCTTTAACCGAGGAATTTGAATTACTTATTTCTTCGATTTTGGGTTTAGAAAAATGATTTATTAGAAACGGTAAAGACACTACTAATATAGTTACTATAGCGACAGCGACTTTTAAAAATGTTTTTATAGTAATCCTACCTTTCATAATTTGTATTCTATTTCAATATACCATAAAAATACCAATAAAAGTTAAAAATTAACTCTTATTTTTTGTATAAAATATGTTTTTTTTACAATAATAGTGAAACAACAAAGGATTTATACATTCCCATACATTCTAGGTTTACATAACATTAGAAAAAGGCAGTAACGATAAAGGATCAACCCTTGTCGTTATTGCCTTTTCGGTTAAAGCACGAATGATTGTATATACAGGATTATATACATCGTTAGTTTGACAACGTTTTAAGGCTGGTTTACTGGCTGTAGCCTGCATAAAATCCTGTATAAATACAAAGACGGAAACAAATATTTTTAGCATATTTGTTTCCGTCTAATTTTTTAAAAATGGCAATTTTAATCTTCCCAAACTATTTCACCCGTTTTAATTTTAGAAAGTATCCTTTTCCATTCTTCCGGTCTAAATCTTTCTTCGTCCGTTTTTTTCACAGAAATAATTTCATTTGTATTTGATTTATTAGAAACCATTTCTTCTTTCTTATCATTTAAATCACTCTGAGTAACTTCTTGGTTAGTAACTTCTACATTAGGTGTATTTTGGGCAGCCCAAGTAGCTGCTGCTGTTCTAATAACTCCAGTTACAGTAATAACTGTAAATGCAATAATTAAAATTGGTTTTGAGACTTTTTTGGCATTTTATACATTTTCTCACCACAAATTTATAAAATAGCTTACTCTTCTTGTTTATATAAGCCTTACTGAAAATTGTACTATCTTTGTATAAGGAAACAAAATGTAAAAATTACCAAAATGCTACTTCTTATATACAGATATAATCTTCAACTAACCTGCCCCGTTAGCCATCCATGTAGCGCAAAAACCAGCGCTACACCACAGAAAATGAAAGATGATTAAGTTCTTTCATGGGAGTTGAATAAGAATTGGAGGAACTCAATTAAATTTAGTTCCTCCGATACAATGAATACTTACAATTAAATCTACTTCGGCTTACACTCAAAAGAATAATCACTCGTGAGATTATTATGGATTTCTAATATGACTTCTCCACCAATTTCATAGCAACCATTACTCATTAAATTTATTTCTTTAGTATTGAAATAACTATAGGTATGCGTTATAAAAGACACTCCAAATAAAGCGATAACGAAAAGCCATAAAAATCCTTTTAAATCCTTTTTTTAAAGATACTCATTTTCATCCCCTCCTTTATTTCAATTGAACCAATCTATTCCTTTACTTTTTTACGTTTAAAAGGAATATAAGTTCCAATTACTTCAAAAAAAATTCCCCTTATTCAACTAACCTACTCCGTTAGCCATCCATGTAGCGCAAAAACCAGCGCTACACCACAGAAAATGAAAGGTGATTAAGTTCTTTCATGGGAGTTCAATAAAGAATAAAAGAGCCGCATATGCAACTCAATGGTCTACAAGTAAAGCAAAAGAGCGTTAATCTACATTTCGTTAACACACTTTTATCTTCTCTTTTTTATTTAGTTAAATGTGGTTAACTCTTCTGAAATAGAATTTAAAAAATCTTTCTCAAACATAATATAGTATTTACCATCTATCATTTCCGATTTCATTCCATCACTTAAAGATAACGATTTCATAGAATTAATTTCCAATCCCATTCCCTTTTCTAACAAATGATCAATTGATGTATTGGCTTCTATTTTAGTAGTAAGTTCTTTTAATTGTGTTTGTGGGATTTCGTTTTTTGTTTTATTAATAACAGCACTAATGAGGTTTAATAGGTTTTCTTCACCTAATATTTTTCCCTCTGTAGCAGCCACTATTAATGCCGCAACCTCTTCTCCATTCAAACGATTCTTCCCCTTTTTGAATTCAAATGCCTCTCTAGATATAGCTCTTACTCGAATATCTTCTGGCAAGTCGTAATCTATACCATTCACTGAATCAATTAACGTTGAAAGGGTTGAAATATCCATAACAGCATAATAATTTATTGTTAGATTAAATAGCTTAGAAACTGTTGTTCTTACATTTTCAACTCCTCCTGAACCGTGAACATAAGCAAATGTCAATTTATCATATGAAGTAGTTCCATTATTCTTATCCAATATCGGAGCATAAGTATCACGAGGGATAGACAGAACCTTAACCATCTTTTTATCTTTACTATAAGTAATTAAAAGGTTAATAGGTATTCTATTATTCTCATCTTTCACCGTAAATAGAGTGGTAAAAATCTCGTCTTCTTGTAATACTGTTCCGCTTACATCACCTCTATTATATTCTTTATTAACGTTTCCAGGGAAAATCGATGGAATAAACAAAAATATACACAAGCCTATTACTAATAAAGAAACTGTAAGTGGAGCGAATTTTTTTGAAAAAGAAACAAGAGACTTGTTTTGTGTATTATTATTCTTCTCCATTTTATAAATTTGTTCAAATACTTCATTACGGTCTTCTTTTGTAAATCTTAGTTCTTGTTCAGACGTATTATAAAATTTATCTCTTGATCGTTTATCTTCCATTAAGTTCTGCCTCCTTTATCATCGACTCTAATCTTTGTTTTGCTCTTCTCAATCTAGTTTTCACTGTATTAACTGGAATATCCAAAACTTCAGCAATTTCCTCTGTCTTTAATGAATCATAGTAGTATAGATAAACCACTTCCCGATACACTTTTGGAAGAGAAAAGATAGCATCTTTTATTTCTTCATTATTGTATTTATTGATAACTGTTTTTTCTGTTGATGGTAATATTGACTTTGCTGTTTCATTTATAAAACTTTTTACCTGTACCATTTTGTAATTCCAACTTTTCAAATAATCTTTACATTCGTTAATTGTTATACGATATAGCCAAGTTTTTATTTGTGCGTCAAATCGAAACGAATCAAGGTTTTTGTAGCATTTGATAAACGTATTTTGAACCACATCCTTAGCAATCTCTGTATCCTTCACATAAGAAAAAGCCAATCGTACCAACTCATTACCATATTCAATCATCGCTTTTTCTAAAATGAAATCTTTTTCTTCTTTGTCCAATCTACTCCCCTCCCTTTCAACCTACTTCAAATTCTGCTATTAGACGACTATCAAATCATAATAGGTTCAATTTTTAAAAAATATTTATTTTAACAAAAATTCTCTTCTAATCGGCGTGTTCAATATTTATAAATATTCCATAAAAAAGGATCCATACAATTATAGCTGAAATAAAAAACCTGTATCTTAGATTTAATCATAGATACAGGCTTATTGTTTATAATTATTCCTTATTCCATTAAACTACTGCGTTAGCCATCCATGTAGCGCCAAAACCAGCGATACACCACAGAGAATGAAAGATTATTTCGTTCTTTCATGGGAATTACATAATACTTTTTGATTGACGCTCTCAATGTGCTGAAAGAAGTTAAATTGTTTGTAGTAGTGAATGGTGTAATTTCTTTCATCCTAAGCCGGTATTCTCCTAGGAAGTTAATACTAATTGAGAGGATTTTTTTAAGGTTGCATATTCATCCAACTATCAACATGATGAATGGCAAAACCATTATAACTTTTTTTATTGGCATAATGTTGATGGACTTGTGCTAACTGTTTATTCATATAGGCTTCTCCATCATCATAGAAGGTAATATTTTTCCCTTCATCAGAGGCACCTGTTTCCACACTAATAATAATTGATTTTTTTACTTTTTTTGCATAGTTTATTTCATGTTCAACAATATTTATAATGTCTTTAGCAGCATCTCGATAAGCCATTATCGAAACACTTTCCACTTGGTCAATCACCCAATCAGCTAGTAACCCTTGTCCAAATTGGTTTTTGTATGTAATTTCGTCAAACCAAAATGGCATATCCACTTCCAATGGCAAATGTAATCGATCAGTATCCCCTTTCGCTCTAGTAAGAAGCACTTGATAGGATTCAATCGTTTTTACTTGGTTCGAGCTCCAACCACTATTTAAATACGGCTCTACGTCGAGATGAACTCCAGAAAATTGCTCTGTGGCTGCTGCATTTTCATTATATGTACGTAACCAATCAAACAGCTGATCCTGCATTTTATAGCCCTCCTTTGAAACCCAGCTTGCAGAACCATCCAACGCATATACTTTTATACCTTTTGCCATTGCTTTATCAATAAAACTTTTGTAATAGTTACTTGCTATATCACTATTAATTTGTAAATATAATTTATTAATATCTTTGCTTTCTAAAAATGAGAGTACCCCTGATTCATCTTCGACAATCTCTGTCGTATCCCATAACCAAGTAGCCTTATCTTGCATGGCCATTGCGTCTACCTTCCCCATTGTTAATCCTAGCGTACTTACAATTGTTACTATAAAAGCAATGATTGCTTTTAGTGAACGACTTACCATATATTACATCTCCATTCTATTTACCGAGGCTCATAGAACAGAACCTGGCAACCTGACAATCATGCACTACAATAGTGTTTAGACTCATGGCTTTGCGTCCTTCCCTTTCGGTGAAGTTTGCCTTTTACAGTATTTTTCTTACCTTACATAATACGATGTTAGAATGAATATGTCTGTAGGTAAAACGCATAATTTTATTGATAACTTTCAAATATGAGAATATGAAGACAGGTTATTTTTACTATATTAGAAATAAGTAATTGATGGTAGTGAAGAGGTACGTGTAGCGATTGAAGATTATGGAATGCAAAATTAGAGACAGTGATTCCTTTCGATATCTTTAACTGAAAAACAATTTGTATATAATGTAGCCTATCAATAACACTAAAACTAATACGACCGTCTCTTTCCAACCCATACCATTTAAATTTCCGCTAGTTCCCCTATTTATCCCATCGTTTAAAGAACCAGTAGGATTGTTTTTTAATTCACTTTGTTTTAAATGCTCTCTTTTTTCTTCAGGTGTTTCCGTTTTCTTTGAATCCATATGATAAATACCTCCTCAAAAACGAATTATTAAAAGATATATGCATAATTATGCTTTGTCATGCAGCTCATCGGACGTCCCAAGGAAAGTGACCTGTCGGAATGGAAATCAACGACACGTTTTGGTGATAAGCTTAATATTCGACATAGAGTATTCAGTTTCCCTTTTGGAAGCCACTTAAAAAGAAAGACAGAATCACATATTTGTAATTCTGTCTAAAACATCAACATGAAGTGTTGTATTGAATTATTTAATCCTACAAAAACTTATGCCTCTACGTTTTCTTTTTCATTTTCAAGCATTTTGTGTAAATAATTTATTATTTCACGTATACCTTCTAATGAATTCACAAGTATCTTCGGGTCAACGTATGTGATCATACGATTTTCAAGATTAGCCACAGCTGTAAAGTAGCGTGTTTTTGAATAATTGACAAGTCCCATCTGCTTTAATACTGACTCATCAAAATCAAGAATTTCACGAGCTTCTGTTACAAGTAATCCATAATTCACAACATCCGTGTTCAACACTATAATCCGTGCTGTTGCAGCATTAGAAGAACGATTATATAGAATACGCTCAAAATCAAGCACAGGGACTAGCTCGCCACGAATTCTTGTGAAGCCTAGAAGATAATTAGGTAAGTGAGGAATCGGTGTTACTTGCTCTAACTTTTCAATCGAAATCGCTTGTTCCACAGGCACTGCATATTCCTCTGTACCACAAGCAAAAACTACTGCCTTTACACTTTCCATTCGTTCACATCCTCGATTTTTGTGGTTATTTTTTCGCAGACTCTTTGACGATTTCAACAAGTAAATCCGCTAATTTTTCTAATTCTTCGACTGGGATTTTTTCATTTGTTGTATGAATGTCCTCGTACCCAACAGAAAGATTTACTGTAGGGATGCCAAAGCCCGCAATAACATTAGCATCGGAACCTCCGCCTGAAATACCAAGCTTTGGCGTACGATCGATGTTGTGTACAGCCGCCATTGCCACTTGAACAACTTTATCTGATTCTGTTACACGGAATCCAGGATACATTAGCTTCACTTCAACTTCAGCTTTTGCACCCAATGAAGCAGCGACTTGCTCAAACGTCTCCTGCATATGCTTCGTTTGGGCATCTAGCTTCGCTTTGTCGATCGAACGAGCCTCTGCAAGAATTGTTACTTCGTCACACACAATATTTGTTGCCTGACCACCCTCAAAGCGACCAATATTTGCTGTTGTTTCTTCATCTAATCGACCTAGCTTCATTTGTGCAATACATTTGGAAGCAACTGTTATCGCTGAAATTCCTTTTTCTGGAGCAACACCAGCGTGTGCTGTTTTCCCAATTATTTTAACGGAAATTTTCGCTTGGAATGGAGCTGCTGTTACAATTCCTCCTACTTTGCCATCACTGTCTACAGCAAAGCCGTATTTCGCTTTAATTTTAGAAGGATCTAACTCTTTAGCGCCAACAAGCCCACTTTCCTCGCCAGCTGTAATAATAAATTCAATATCACCATGTTCAATATTTTGCTCTTTTAAGCGTTTAGCCATTTCAAATAATGTGGCGATACCAGCTTTGTCATCAGCACCTAAAATTGTTGTACCATCTGAAACGATATAGCCGTCTTCACGAAGAGAAGGTTTAATACCTTTCCCCGGGACAACTGTATCCATATGAGAAGTAAAATAAATTGGGTCGATATCTAATGAACCCTTTAGCGTAGCAAGTATATTACCTGCTCCATGCCCGTTACGAGTATGTGCATCATCTTGTTCTACTGTAAAACCAAGCGTTGTTAATTTGTCGATTAAAATCGGCGCAATCACTTCTTCATGTTTTGTTTCTGAATCGATTTGTACGAGCTCAAAAAACTCTTCTACTAAACGACTTGTCATGTTGTAGGACTCCCTTAGTTTACGTGTTTTTCCACGTCATAGTTATCTTCTATATTTTAGCATACTGCTGCGTTTGGGAAAATAAAACGATTACATTGTTTTTAAATCGATGGTTGCAATTATCCTTTTCAATAAAATTTACAAATTATAGACGGGTAAAACTCCTGATAATTGCTATAATTAATTCTTTTAAAATGGGATCTGTTATGTTTTATCCCAATTATATCCAATTATTTAATGTCGATTAGCCCATTAAATCGACAACAAAATCAATGAATTTTTTTATAATAAACGATTAACTTGAGGTCCAATTAACACTGAGAGGAAATCTATTAAACCGTTACATATCATACGTTCAAACAGTATAAACATACTTTTTCTAGAGTTATTAAACTATTAAACGAAAAGAAAAATAAAACTAATTTTTCTGAAAATTACTATCGTATTACAGAACATTATGGTATATTCTGAAATATATTGTCGAATAAAAATATTCAACGACATATGAAAGATGAATTTTTCTATACAAAATTAATCGTTTAAGGAGGAGATGGTCATAGCATGATATCCAAAGTAGAACGAATTCTTAATTTATATCAACAGCTGAATGAGGTTCAATTTAGCACGCAAGCATCCGCCAATAATGTTAAGATAGCTCGTTATGTCAACAATCATTTACAAGAGGTAATTTTTATGACTTCATCAAAAATTGCTAAAAATGTAGGCGTGAGTCAACCAGCTGTTATTCGTTTTGCTAAGTTATTAAACTACAACTCCTTTTCTGAGTTACTGAAAGACTTGCAAGAATTACCCAATGTATTTAGTGAACAACAAGATAGCCAATTCGATAAAGCAGCTCAAAGTATCATCGACCGCGAATATGAAAGCCTTAAAAACTTAAGTAAATACTATTCAGAATCTAGTACAACTGCCGTAGCACAACAATTGTATACGGCAAGAACGATTCATATTTTCGGCACAAGAACAGCCGTAACGATCGCTAATTATTTCTATTTTTATTTTAGAAAAATTCATGCTGAAGTTTACTTGCATACAAATGTGAATATGGAACTGTATGAACGGCTTTTGACCATTGACAAAGAAAATACAATGGTCATGTTATTTGCCTATCCGCGCTATTCAAAAGATGTAGTTGATTTATTACAATTTATTAAGCATCATGAAATCTCTTATATTACTTTTGCAGATAGCTATGCTTTACGAACATCAAAAATTTGCGATGTGCACCTTGTTGCACCTGTTACGTACACAGACACGTACGATTCACTTTCAGCTGCATTTTGTTTATTAAATATTTTGTTGGACAAAATCACATCAAATAATCTAGAACAATTCAAACATAGAAAAGCAAACAATGAAAACTTATATAAGGAATTAGGATTTTTTATTTCTGAGTAACTTACCCGATTCCGACTAAAAGAAAGGAGAAGTTAACATGTTTAAACTACGTAAAAGTTTAGTATTTATCATTGCAGCGTTAACGCTAGTGCTAGCAGCATGTGGAGGAAATGATTCTGGAGGCGCTACAGAAGATAAAGTATTAAAGAGCATTAAAGAAACTAAAGTATTAAAAGTAGGTACGGATGCAACATTTAAACCCTTCGAATATAAATCAGGTGGCGAATTCAAAGGCTATGATATTGAATTAGTTGAAGCTATCGCTAAAGAATTGGGCGCAGACAAAGTAGAGTTTATTGATACAGAATTTAAAGGTTTAATTCCAGGCTTACAAGCGAAAAAGTTCGATATGATTGCTTCTGCCATGTACATTACAGATGAACGTAAAAAAACAATTGATTTTTCTGATACTTACTTCCCTGGTGGCCTATCAATTATGGTGCAGGAAGACAACAAAGAAATTCAAAGCATTGATAATTTAATCGGTAAAGAGGTTGCTGTACAAATCGGCACTAAATCTACTGAATTTTTAGAAAAAAACTACCCAGACATTCACTTAGTAAAAGTAGAGAAAAATACTGAAATGTTTTTAGAGTTAGAGTCAAACAAAGTAGATGCAGTTGTTACAGGCTTACCCGCAGCTAAAGTTTACATTAAAGAACACGGCAAAATGAAAGTGTTAGAAAATACACTTACAGAAGAGTTCTACGGTTTCGGTATTCGCAAGGACAATACAGCATTCCGTGAGGCTGTAAACGAAGCATTACAAACGTTAAAAGATAACGGTACGTACGACGAACTTACAAAGAAATGGTTTGAATAATTCAAGGAAAGTAGGAGAGACCTATGGGCCAACTAGATTTTTCTTTTTTATTTGAATGGGAGACACTATCTCTTTTACTAAAAGGTCTTCAATATACAATTTTGTATACATTAGCAGGTTTTGTGTTAAGTATTATTATCGGCATTCTGATTGCATTCGGGCAAATGTCTAAAAATTTGGTCATCAAGTTTTTAGCGTCGGCTTACTTATCTTGGTTCCGCGGTACACCTTTGCTTGTGCAATTGTTCTTACTTTACTACGGTTTACCGTTACTGTTCGGCATTGAAACAATAGCTTGGGTTGTAGGGATTATCGGCTTAGGTATGTACAGCGGTTCATACGTTTCGCAAGTCATTCGTGGAGCAATTCAATCGATCGAATTGGGGCAAATGGAAGCTGGTCGTTCATTAGGTTTTTCGCACTTCCAAACGATGCAAAAAATTATTTTACCGCAAGCAGCTGTACGTATGCTTGCACCTATGACGAATGAGTTAATCTCCTTAACTAAAAACTCTTCCCTACTATCCAGCATTACGGTAGTAGAGTTATTCCGTCAATCAAACTTATTAATTGCAGACACATACCGCACAATGGAGATATTAATTGTGGTGGCTGTAATGTACTATCTTGTTAACAACTTAATTGGATATATAGGACTCTTCCTAGAGAAAAAAACAAGTGTAGGAGGAGATTTACGATGATTAAAATTAATAGCTTAATAAAATCCTTTGGCGAAAACCACGTGTTAAAGGGCATTGATTTAGCAGTTGATAAGGGCGAAACCGTCGTAATTTTAGGTCCTTCAGGTTCAGGTAAAAGTACGTTATTACGTTGCATAAACTATTTAGAAACATATGAAGGTGGCTCGATTGTTGTTGATGGAAATGCCATCGGGAAAAAAGAAGTCAATGGCAAGCTCATTGATATTAGCCAAGCCAAGCTAAACACATTGCGTCAAGAAATCGGCATGGTTTTCCAATCCTTCAACCTTTTCCATCATAAAACCGTGTTACAAAATATTACGATGGCTCCGATTTCTCTTAAAGGTATGTCAAAAGAAAATGCCAATAAAATCGCCCTCGATTTACTAAAAAAAGTTGGCTTGCAAGAAAAAGCAAATGTCTATCCTGCGAGTTTATCAGGTGGACAAAAACAACGTGTTGCCATTGCGCGCGCATTAGCAATGTCACCAAAAGTTATTCTATTTGATGAACCGACATCAGCATTAGATCCAGAAACTGTTGATGAGGTTCTTCAAGTTATGAAAAAGTTAGCAAGTGAAGGAATGACAATGGTGGTCGTTACACATGAAATGGGATTTGCTCGTGATGTAGCAGATCGCGTTGTCATTATGGATGGTGGTTATGTCGTAGAAGAAGGCTCACCAGATATTATTTTCACGAACCCAAAAGAAGAACGTACAAAGTCATTCTTAAGCAAGATTTTAAATCAATAATAATGTTAGGTGTTTCCCACATAAAGCGAAGCGCTAGCGAATGTTTTCTGTGCGAAAGCGAAGCGACAGCAAAAGCGGCTCATCGGACGCCCCTGGGAAAACGTCCGGGCCGGAACGGAAATTACCCCCGCTTTACGGAAACGTAAATCACCAAGAGTAAAGATAAAATTTATCTAAGGTAGTTAGCTTTTTGAAGCGAACTACCTTTTCGAAGGAAAACAGGAAATTTGTGTTAAAATATTTTATAGATTATTAACGTCAATTTTTTGGGAGCGGTGACTTGAAGAAAAAAGTTATTATTATTGTTTCTTTGTTAGTTGTCATTATATTGTTGCATTCAACACCAAGTATGGCATTAAGGACACATATATTTTTAATGGGTTATCCAAAAGCCGCAATTTCTTCAGGAATTATTGAAGATAAAGAGCATAATGAAGTAGATAAAGATAAATTTGCAGAATTAAATGCCAAAGCATACAGTCTAACAAATCCTCCAATAGAAAAGGCTACTCAAGGTGAATTAAGAAACTTTCTTGTGAGGAAATTTGGATTTTTACATTTTGCAGAATACTACGGTGATACTTAATAAGCTTCGTCAATCAAATGGGGACTTTACACACAAAAAACGCTCAGATTACTGAGCGTTTTTTTCTGCCGTTTATGTTATTACTAGTTTAAAGGAAGAGTCTTTTCACAGATCACTTTATATCTACGTTTTGAAAGATCGCTTCTTTTTCTTTATGTAGAGACTGCAAATAGTCATCCGCCTTATTATGTTTATTCTGTAGACGCAAGATCGTATTATGTACATCATCTTGTACACGAGAAACCTGCTCTCTTGCGGTAGATATTTTAGAATGGACAGACCAAGCTGAAAAAATATCATCAAAGAAATAGTCCGCAAATTTTACAAATCCATCTGTTTCAACTGCTAATGATTTCGTTGACATATCTTGCACATCCAGTAGTTCGTTTTGGAAGCGCTGTAATGCAATTTGAGCATTATGAAGATAATTTTCGGACTCATCAAGTGCATCATGCTTTAAATGTGTAGCAATGAGACCTCCACCAAAAAACGTATCCCACGCTGAATAACCACTTGCAGAATGCAAGGACTCTGCAGCTTGTCCAAGCTTAGTAAGTGCTGCTTCACCAGCTTCTTCTGCTTCTTTTATCTCTATAATAAGTTGTTTCGTTAACATTTCTTCATGCGCTAATTGTTCAAGCCTTTTTGCCTGTTCAGGTTCATGTATTTGGAAGTAGCCTTTCTTTTTAGCATTTAATTGCCTTAAAGCTTCTTGCAACTCTTGTTCATTTATTTGAGTAAGTTTAGTGTTTATTTGTCGTAAATCATCTGTCAAATCAAGTTCCATCTTCTTTGCTTCATTTATTTTTAATTCAAGAATAGCTGCTTCATCAATTTTTTCAGTACGTAGCTCATCTTGTTGCCCTGTCCACGTACGAATCATATTCATAAAAGAAAAACCTTCTAACTTATCGAGTTTCAAACGAATTTGATTGAGTGCTTTAGAATGTTTGTAAATTTCCTGTTGTGCACGCTCGATTTGCCTTTCAATTAAATCCTTTTGTTCACTTAACCTACTAGCAGTTCTTAATTGTGCATGAATCATTTCTTGCTCTTTTTGTAATTGTTTCCATTCCATTTATCTCAACTCCTCTTACATATATGTACGGATGAAACGTGGATATGTTTCAATTATCTGTAATTTTTAATAGATCTTTTATTATCGAAAATTAGTTCAAGTCAAAAAGAAAAGCCTAGTAATCCTCATGGATACTAGGCTTGTACATTTTTATAGAGGAATGTTTCCGTGCTTTTTATCTGGACGTGTTTCATGTTTGTTCGATAACATATCTAGCCCTTGAATTAGCTTAATACGTGTATCACGTGGGTCGATAACATCGTCTACCATACCACGAGATGCTGCCACGTATGGGTTTGCGAACTTTTCTTTATATTCTTCAATTTTCGCTGCACGTGTTGCTTCTGGATCTTCTGATTTTGCAATTTCACGCGCGAAGATAATGTTAGCTGCACCTGCTGCACCCATAACAGCAATTTCTGCGTTAGGCCAAGCAAATACTAAGTCTGCCCCAATTGATTTAGAGTTAAGAGCAACGTACGCACCACCATATGCTTTACGCAGAATCACTGTAATTTTTGGTACAGTTGCTTCTGAATATGCATAAAGGATTTTCGCTCCGTGACGAATGATACCGCCATGCTCTTGTTTAACGCCTGGGAAGAAACCAGAAACGTCTTCAAATGTGATAATTGGTATATTGTAAGCATCACAAGTACGAATGAAACGAGCAGCCTTGTCTGAAGAGTCAATGTCTAACCCACCAGCTAATACTTTAGGTTGGTTACATACAAGACCAACTGATTCACCAGCAATTCGCGCAAAACCAACTACTACGTTTTTTGCAAATTCTGCATGAACTTCCATAAATGAGCCTTCGTCCACTATTTGCTCGACTACTTTACGTACATCATAAGGACGAGTTGTTTCGATCGGTACAGTATCCACGATTTCCGGACGATAGTCATCACCCTCTGGACGTGCTTGACGAGGAGCTTTTTCTTTATTATTTTGTGGTAAGTAGCTTAATAGTTTTTTAATTTGATCAATAGCTTCTTCTTCAGATGGTGCGCGGAAGTGTGCATTACCACTTACAGCGTTGTTTACTTTTGAACCACCTAAATCTTCAGCAGAGATTTTTTCACCTGTTACTGTTTCAATAACTTTCGGTCCTGTAATAAACATTTGAGATGTTTTATCAACCATTAGAATGAAGTCTGTAATTGCTGGAGAATATACCGCCCCACCAGCACATGGTCCCATGATAACTGAGATTTGAGGAATTACCCCAGAGTAGATTGCATTACGATAGAAAATATGACCATAACCATCAAGTGAAAGTACACCCTCTTGGATACGAGCGCCACCTGAATCATTAACACCGATAAATGGTGTACCATTTTTTGCGGCTAAATCCATTACTGTTGCCATTTTTTTGGCGTGCATTTCACCAAGTGCTCCACCAAATACTGTGAAATCTTGAGAGAATAAGTATACTGGACGTCCATTAATTTTACCGAAACCAGTTACTACACCATCACCAGGACCTTCCATCTTGTCCATGCCAAAGTCTACTGTACGGTGTGTAATGAATGGGTTGATCTCGAAAAATGTACCTTCGTCTAGTAATAATTCAATACGCTCACGAGCAGTTAATTTGCCTTTATCATGTTGCTTCTCGATGCGCTCATAGCCGCCACCAAGTTCAATTACTGTCTTACGGTCATACAAGTCATTAATTTTGTCGAACATATCCATACTGATCACTTATCCCCTTTTCCACTTTTATCGCATAATTCATATAACACACCGAAAGATGATTTTGGATGCATGAAAGCAACCTCTGCACCACCAGCACCTGGTCCTGGCTCTTCAGATAAAAGGCGGACACCTTTTTCACGAAGCTCAGCCATACGCTCACGAATACCTGTTACACCGAAAGCTACATGGTGAATACCTTCTCCACGTTTTTCGATGTATCCGTGAATAGTACTTTTTTCACTCATCGGTTCTAATAACTCAATTTTTACATTACCCGCGTCAATGAATGCAACACGAACCTGTTGAGATTCTACCTCTTCCACTTTCAGCAGCTTTAAGCCTAAAGTTTCTGTATAATATGTAATGCGTTCATCAAGATCACGCACTGCAATCCCAATATGATCTACTCTCTCCATGGTGACATCTCCTTCTGTTATGGTACATAATCTATTTTACAGACTTTTTCGTCAAAACTCTACTACTTGAGAAATTTTTCAGATTTGATAAACTATTTATAAGAAAAGAAGGAGCGAACGAGCATATGAGTAATAAAAAATTTCAAAAAATCGTCGTTTATACGATGGTTGCAATCATGGTAATTTCATCTCTAGCATTCGGCTTATCAATGTTTGTGTAATGAAAAGCTAGGCGTCCGCATTACTGCGGGCGCTCTTTCTTTACCTTTATCCCCTTGAAAGACTGCTTAATTTCTAAATATCGATCCATTTCCTCTAGAAATTGATAGAGTGCTGCTTGTGCTAGAAATTGCTCATGATTTTTTGGCAAAGGTAATTGGGCGAAATCTAGCTTTACTTGCTCTAACTTCTCCCTAAAATGACTAGCCGTATTTCCTGAATGAACATGCTCACCGAGGTCTTGTAAAAAGTCAGCGACGATCACTGCCTCTTGTACTATAACAGGAAGTGCCGTTATTTTTGGAAGAACCCTATCGATAATTTCTAGCTGCTGTTCACGCATATCAAAATACACGTAGTAGTCATTTTCACGTCTCGTAAAATGATTTTCAACATCTTTAAACGCTAGGGATTTCGCACTATTTAATGCTTTTATCGCGTCTATAATTTCCTGCCCATCCCACAATGTATCGCCTTCTCTTAAATAGTTGGCAATTTCTAAAAAAATCTTACTGTAAAGTTCCTCAATTTTAACTCGATAGTAATTTAATTCCTTTTGAATGTCTGGCATATACATATTTATAGCTATTCCTGTACCATAACCGATTGCCATTAATGCGAATTCATTAGAAACAAGTGCCCATGAAAAGCTTTTTGCTGCATAAATATGCATGATAATTACTGCACTTGAGACAAAGCCGTCTGCTACTTTTAATGACACAATTGTTGGTATAAAAACAATTAACATACATGCTAATGTAAGCGGATGATAGGAAAATAGCTCAAAGCTCAAAAATGCATAAAGCATACCGATAATACTTGCGACGAATCTTGTATAAGCTGCATGAAGAGATTTTTTCTTCGTTGGCTGTACACATAATATTGTTAGAATACCAGCAGATGCATAAGAAGCTAATTCAAAGTATTGGGCAATGGCAATAGCGATTGCTGCACCAAATGCCGTTTTTAATGTACGATAGCCGATTGAAAACTTCTTCAAGTCGACTGCCTCCTATCTTTCAGTACTCTAATTTTACAAATGTGTTGAAGGCTATATATCACTACAAACATAGGCACATCACCATAACGTGGGGTTGATTTCCGTTCCGGCTGGGCGCTTTGTTGCTGTCGCTTCGCTTTCGCGCAGAGCAAAGCTTCCTGGGGGCGTCCGATGAGCCGCTTTTCCCCAAGGAGTCGCCCAGCCTCCACTCCAATCAACTAATATTCATTGAATAGGTTTTTACAAATGTCACCCACAACTTTTAGCGATGAGCCGCAATATATAGTTTTAGAAAAACAATGGGTTTCACCACAATAATGCCCAATATTTCTAATCAACACACCTGTTAATTTTATTCATTTCGAACTTTAGGTGAATTATTTAGCCAATATTTCAAATATTCCGAATGCCAATTGACTAGTATCTTGAATATAAAAGAAGATTATCTATGAAGTCATGCAAATCGGGGATCATCTATCATGGCTAAGTAGTAAGCCTCCGCAGATGTTTTCTAACTGCGGGGCTTCCTACTTATAGAATAGCTTCTCTTTTATTTCTATGAATAAAATTAAAGTTCGTCGCAATATTCCTCAAAGTTTGCTTGTAAGTTTGTTACTACTGACATTGGGTCATGTCCCTCAATTTCATAGCGTCCAACTTCTGCTACTACTTGTCCATCCTTTAATAACACAAATGATGGGGAAGATGGTAAATGATCTTCACCGAAGTGATAACGAGCAGCTGCAGTTGCTTCTTTATCTTGACCAGCAAATACCGTTACAAGATGGTCTGGACGTTTATCGTAATGTACGGATTGTGCTGCTGCTGGACGTGCAATACCGCCTGCACAGCCACATACTGAGTTTACCATGACTAATGTTGTACCTGGACGAGCAAACGCCTCTTCAACAGCTTCTGGCGTGCGAAGCTGCTCATAACCAGCACCCTCAATTTCTGCACGTGCTGTTTTTAAAATTTCTTGCATAAATAAATCGTAATCCATATTCATATAGCGATAGCTCCTTTCAAGTTCGCGTCATCATCAATCATGCCCCGGCATAATTACTTCCGGAAGCCTTAACTTCTTTCAGCTGAAAGAAGTTAAACTTACTAGCTTTAGATAGTCGACGCACATACATCTCCTATCATAGCAGTTAGTGACGAATTTGTGCACCTAGTTGCTCATATTAAGGATCATATTATTTCTGTGATTGTTCATCGCTAAACAAACGATCTACACCTTGCGTGACTGTCAGCTGTCCATTTAAAATTTGACGTTCTAAAAGTTGCACCTGTGCTTTACGTTCTGGATTACCATAAAACATATCGATTAATTGGTCGGTAATCATCGATTGGAACCAATCTCTCGTCTGATTTTGGCGTCTAATTGACCAGTAATTATTTGCCTCAACGATTTGTCTGAACTCCCCTATTGTACTCCATACTTTGTCGAGACCACGTTTTTCCCATGAGCTTACCGGCATTGCTGTAGACATCCAACCTGGAGTAGCAGGCTGTAAGAAATGTAAAATTTGCTTATACTCAGATACCGTTTTTTTAGCAAGGCGAACATTATCACCATCAGCCTTATGAACAACAATGGCATCCGCTAACTCCATAATGCCCTTTTTCATGCCTTGTAACTCGTCCCCGGCACCTGTTAAAACTAACAGCAAGAAGAAATCAACCATACCACGGACATACGTTTCACTTTGTCCAACACCAACTGTTTCTATTAAAATGACATCATAGCCAGCCGCTTCACAAACAAGCATCGTTTCACGTGTCTTTTTATGAACACCCCCTAGGGTACCTGCTGTTGGAGAGGGACGAACAAATGCATTAGGCTTTCTCACGAGCTCCTCCATTCGAGTTTTATCGCCTAAAATACTTCCTCCCGATAAAGAAGAGCTTGGATCAATCGCAAGGACTGCCACTTTTTTCCCCATCTCACAAAGCATCGTTCCGAAAGCCTCAATAAACGAACTCTTTCCCGCACCAGGAACGCCTGTGATCCCAATACGGACACTGTTTCCTGTATGTGGTAGAAGCTCTTGTAGCAGTTCTTGTGCTTGCACTTTATGTGTTGCATTTGAACTTTCAATGAGTGTAATGGCTTTTGACAAGTGTGTACGAGAGCTTGCACGTACTTCTCGTGCAAGCTCCTGTATGTTTACATTGTCGGCTTTTTTCTTTCGGAATTTTTTAGGTGTACCATATTGCATTCCGTCGTGAGTTGCCTCTACTCCGTCCATAACAAATAGCGCACTTTCAGGCATTCCTTTGTTTTTGTCCATTATTCAGACACTTCCTCATAGCCTAAACGTTTGTAAATCTCCTCAATAATCTTTTGTGCCGATACAGGAATAACTGTACCAGGTCCAAATATCGCTACTGCGCCAGCTTCATAAAGGAAGTCATAATCTTGTGCTGGAATCACGCCTCCAACAATAATAATGATATCTTCGCGGCCCAGTTTTTCTAACTCTGCTACTAATTCAGGAACTAGCGTTTTATGACCAGCTGCTAATGAAGATACACCAATGACATGAACATCGTTTTCCACAGCCATTTGAGCTGCTTCAGCAGGTGTCATAAATAATGGTGAAATATCTACGTCAAAACCTAAGTCAGCATATCCCGTTGCCACAACCTTCGCACCGCGATCATGTCCATCTTGTCCCATTTTCGCTACTAAAATACGTGGGCGACGACCTTCATTCTCAAGGAATTCCTCTGTCATTTGTTTCATTTCAGCAATTTGCTCTTCATCTGAGAAGTTTGCAGAGTAAACGCCAGAGATTGAACGAATTACTGCCTTATGGCGACCTGAAACAACTTCGATTGCATCAGAGATTTCACCTAAAGAAGCACGAGCACGCGCTGCATCAACCGCTATTGCTAATAAGTTTTCTTCACCATCTTGCGCCGCTTTCGTTAATCGAGCTAGATGTTTTTGTACTTCTGCCTCATCACGAGCTGCCTTCATTGCTTCTAAACGTTCAATTTGCTTTTGACGAACTAATGTATTATCAATGTCAAGAATGTCGATAGGTTCTTCTTTTTCTAAACGATATTTATTTACACCAACGATTGTTTCTGTTTTAGAGTCGATTTTCGCTTGACGTTTTGCCGCAGCTTCCTCGACTTTCATTTTCGGAAGACCTGTTTCAATCGCTTTCGCCATGCCGCCAAGTTCTTCGATTTCTTCAATTAATGCCCACGCAGATTTTGTAATTTCGTCTGTTAATTTTTCCACATAGTATGAACCGCCCCATGGATCAATAACCTTTGTCATTGCTGTTTCTTCTTGTAGGAACAGCTGTGTATTACGTGCAATACGTGCAGAGAAATCAGTTGGTAGCGCAATCGCTTCATCAAGTGCATTAGTATGCAGGGATTGTGTATGCCCCATTGAAGACGCATTCGCTTCGAATAGTGTACGTGCCACATTATTAAATGGATCCTGCTCTGTTAAAGACCAACCAGATGTTTGTGAGTGTGTACGAAGTGCTAATGTCTTAGGATTTTTAGGATTAAACGTTGACATCATTTGTGCCCAAATTCGGCGTGCAGCACGCATTTTTGCAACTTCCATATAATAGTTCATACCGATTGCCCAGAAGAATGATAAACGCGGTGCAAAGGCATCAATATCGATTCCAGCTTTTAGCCCTGTACGAACATATTCAAGACCATCTGCTAATGTATAAGCAAGCTCAATGTCATTTGTTGCTCCCGCTTCTTGAATATGGTAACCAGAGATCGAAATTGAGTTAAATTTCGGCATATATTTCGCTGTATATTCAAAAATGTCTGCAATAATTTTCATCGACATTGCTGGTGGATAAATATATGTGTTACGAACCATGTATTCTTTTAAAATATCGTTTTGAATCGTACCCGCTAATTGCTCTGGTGTAACGCCTTGCTCTTCAGCAGCAACGATATAGAATGCAAGAACTGGTAATACAGCGCCATTCATTGTCATAGAAACTGACATTTGATCCAAAGGAATTTGGTCGAATAAAATCTTCATATCTTCTACAGAGTCAATCGCTACGCCAGCTTTACCAACATCCCCTGTTACACGAGGATGATCTGAGTCATAGCCACGGTGAGTTGCTAAGTCAAAGGCAACAGAAAGACCTTTTTGACCCATCGCTAGATTACGCTTGTAGAATGCATTTGATTCTTCAGCTGTTGAGAAACCTGCATATTGGCGAACAGTCCAAGGACGAGCTACATACATAGTAGGGTATGGACCGCGCGTATTTGGCGCAATACCTGCTACATCATTTAAATGTTTTGCCTCTTTAATATCTTCTTTTGTGTATATATCTTTAATTTCGATTCCTTCATTGGTCATGAATTTTTCTTCTGACGCTTGAGGAGCTTCTGCTGCTAAAACTTTTTCGATTTCAACTGCACTAAAATTTGGCTTGCTCATCGTTGGACCTCCTTCATGCTAGCGAACACTGAGTTTAATTTTTCGATGATGTTCTGTCCTGCGAAAATAAAGCCGTTTAAGCCATTTGCTAACCAAGCTTCTTCTTCGTCTTTAAATTTACCTGCAACGTCAACAATGACGTTAGCTGGTTTGCCTGCTAAAATTGCTTGTACTAATTCTTTTGTATCGTCATCATTACCTGCAATTACCACATATGTTGCTTCTGTAGCGTTTAACCAAGCTAATGCTTCTTCAGCCGTAGCAACTGGTTCGCTTTTTTCTGGAACTAGACCTACAGTGTTTAAGAAACCTGACACGAAATCAGCACGTGGTTTTGAGCTTTTAAGTGTACCTAATGATAAGATTCCCGTTTGCACATTTGCCGCAGTCATTACCGCACGTAATTCCTCAAAAGGTTTAGCAATTCGCTTAATTTCTGCGAACGCTAGGTTTGTTTCGCTTTCAAGCACATCTGCTGGATTAGCATAAATATTTGTACCTATTAATGATTGCTTACGCGTTTGTACCGCTTTGATACGAGCTTGATAGGATTTTTCTAGTTCCTCCATAAGCTTTCCAGATACAGTGTAAGCGTCGATGCCTCCAGCTGCTTCAATTTCTAAGAATAATGCCCAAGCTTCTTTCACAAAATCTGCTGTTAATGACTCAATAAAGTAAGCGCCACCAGCTGGATCTATAACTTTTAAAACATTTGTTTCTTCTTTTAAGATTAACGATACATTACGTGCAATACGAACTGATTGATCGGTTGGCTTCGTTAATGCATCATGAGGGTGAACTGTAAAGACATCCGCACCGCCAATTAAGCCTGAAAGAGCTTCATTCGCTGAACGTAATAAGTTTACATATACATCCAGCTTCGAGAAGCTTCTTAATGATGTTTCAGCAATAGTTGGAACTTTTACGCCATTAGATACTCCATATGCGGATGAGAACGCTTTCCAAAGTACTTTAAAAGCACGGAGTTTTGCAATTTCTGTAAAGAACTGTGTATCCACTGCAAAGGATACATAAAATTTCTTCGCGAACGCTTCAAAGCTTTCTTCTTGATTTGCGTATTTTGCGGCTAATGCAAGTGCATATGCTAACTCTTGTACTGCGTTTGCTCCTTCATTATGATAAACCGTCGTGTCCGCACCGATTGAGCGCACGCTCGGGAAATTATTTAAAGTGATAGAGATAGGGTATTTCGATACGATGAAACCTTTTACAGCTTCTCGCTGATCAATTGCTATTTTGTCGAACACTGCTAATAATGGGTCATTTGAATTTTCAACCGTAATTTTAAACGAATATTCAGAGAAATAAGTCGCTAATTGTGCCAATACTTCTTCAGTCCATTCAAAATTCACACGGCTATCAACTGTTACTACTTCATTGCCTCGAGCTAAGCTATCATCAAGCTGTGCAAAAAATGCCTCGCTTGTTTCAGCATATACTTGCTGTGCCACTCGAAATGCTTCGTTATTTTGTAGGGAACGGATTGTAGCAACTTGTTTATCAAGTTCTTCACCAAGTTTTGCTACTAAACTTTCTTGGGTGTAAAGAGGTTCTAATGTAATACCTTCACTTGTTTTCGTTAAAAGAGACTCGAATGATTTCCCTTTTAAAGCCTTGATTGCTGCATCTTGCCATTCTGAATAGGACGGCTTTTCAAATTCAATATTTTTCATGTTGTTTGACATGCGGACGCTTAATCAGCTTCCCCCCTTAGTAGTTTCTATTTGTTATTCTACATGACAAATTGCGACTCGAAAAGCAAAAAAAAATCGGAAACCGTTATATAACAGGTTTCCGAGAAGTCATCAGTAGACTGACGTCGAAGATTTATTTGCATTTTCGAGTATTTCTTTTACTCTATTGAGGAATTTACCACAAACAAGTCCATCAAGAACGCGATGATCTAAAGATAAACATAAATTCACAATATCTCGTGCAGCGAACATTCCGCCCGGTAAAACAACCGGTTTTTTTACAATACTTTCCACTTGGAGGATAGCTGCTTGTGGGTAATTAATGATGCCCATCGACTGTACAGAGCCGAATGCACCCGTATTATTAACCGTAAATGTACCACCTTGTATATCATCCATCGTTAGTTTTCCGGCACGAACTTTCACTGCAAGCTCATGAATTTCCTTGGCAATACCTTTAATTGACTTTTCATCAGCGTGTTTTATAACAGGAACAAATAGTGCATCATCTGTTGCGACTGCAATGGAAATATTTATGTCATGTTTTTGGATGATTTTATCTTCTGCCCACATGGAATTCATCATCGGGAATTCCTTCAGAGCTTGAGCAACTGCTTTTACGAAGAAAGCAAAATACGTTATATTAAAGCCTTCTTTTTGCTTAAACTCTGTCTTAATGCTATCACGATATGTTACTAAATCTGTAACATCTACTTCCATCATCATCCATGCATGTGGCACTTCATGGACGCTTCGTACCATATTATTGGCAATAGCACGGCGCACCTTTGTTACCGGAATTTCAATATCGCCTGCTTGAATTGGTTGTGTCGGTGTGGCTGGTTTAGTATTTTCCTGTGATGCTGGTGCCACAACAGGTACTGACTGCGGAACGGCTGAATCGATTGCAGGCGGTGTTTCCACTAGAGAAGTTGGCACATTTCCTGCTTCAATCAGTTTCATTAGGTCTTTCCTTGTTATACGTCCCCCTTCACCAGTACCTGTGATTTGATCAAGTGCAATTTCATACTCTTGTGCAAGTCGAAGAACAGCTGGTGAATAACGCACTTTATCCTGTCGAACTGTTTTTTGTGGGGCTACTGTTGCTGTAGTTGGCTGCTGAGCCTCCTGTTTCTTTTGTACACCTGCATTTAAAATTGCTGTACTTACCGCTGATTTTTTCGGCGGAGGCGGAGGTGGTAACTCACTGTCGCCTGCTATTTCAACGGAACAAACGACTGTACCAACTGGTAACGTTTGCCCTTCCTCTGCAAGTAGCTCTGTAATGACTCCTTCAAAAGAAGACGGGATTTCTGCATTAACTTTATCTGTTACAACTTCTGCTAATGGATCATATTTTTTTACCGTATCACCTGGCTTGACAAGCCATTTTTCAATCGTACCTTCTGTTACACTTTCGCCGAGCTGTGGCATTGTAATATTTTGAATAGCCATCATCTATTCCCCCCATCAATTATGCCTAGGTGTATTTGTATCTATCAAATTACTATCATATTTATAATAAACTCATCACAATAAAGTGGGGGTTGATTTCCGTTCCGACCGGACGCTTTCCTGGGGGCGTCCAGTCTCCACTCCAATCAACTTATATACATGACATAACGTTTTAAGAAATGTCATCCCAAACTTTCTATGAAGAGTCTTAAAATACCTGTGATATTTATAAGCTTTAGGCTATGACGCGTAGATAAACAATCACACGGATTTTAACTTTTCATAAGCTTCTATTTACTACAATGAGTAGATAACGTTTTACTTCCAGTCAAATTTTGTAGATCCGCCCGAGATATAAACTTTTAAGCTCTTCTATATTAGAATGCTGCAAGTTCTCGCATCGCACGCTCTACTTTATCAGGGTTGATCATAAAATATTTTTCCATCGTTGGTGCATACGGCATAGCTGGAACATCTGGTCCTGCAAGGCGCTGAATTGGTGCATCGAGCTCAAATAAACAATGCTCTGCAATAATTGCTGCAACCTCACTCATAATGCTACCTTCTTTATTATCCTCGGTAACTAGTAAAACTTTACCTGTTTTACTAGCCGCTTCAATGATCGCTTCTTTATCAAGTGGATATACCGTGCGTAGGTCAAGAATATGCGCTGAAATACCATCTGCTGCTAGGCGCTCGGCCGCTTGTAATGCAAAATGGACAGCTAAACCATACGTAATGACAGTAACGTCTTCCCCTTCCCGCTTAACATCTGCCTTACCAATGGGCAATGTATAATCGTCGACAGGGACTTCACCTTTAATGAGTCGATATGCACGCTTATGCTCAAAAAACAGTACTGGATCCTCATCTCGGATCGCTGCTTTTAACAAGCCTTTTGCATCATACGGTGTTGATGGTATAACAATTTTCAATCCTGGTGTTCCTGCAAAAAGTGCCTCTACAGACTGCGAATGATAGAGCGCTCCGTGAATACCGCCGCCAAATGGTGCTCGTATAACCATTGGGCAAGACCAGTCATTATTTGAACGATAGCGGATTTTTGCTGCTTCAGAAACAATTTGATTAACGGCAGGCATGATGAAATCAGCGAATTGCATCTCGGCAATCGGGCGCATCCCATACATTGCAGCACCAATACCAACACCTGCAATTGCACTCTCAGCAAGTGGCGTGTCAAGTACACGATGTTCACCAAATTGCTCGTAAAGACCTGCTGTTGCTTTGAAAACCCCGCCTTTGCGACCAACGTCCTCTCCTAAAATGAAAACACGCTCATCACGTTCCATCTCTTCCTTCATCGCTAATGTAATCGCATCAATATAAGACATCACTGCCATTACACATCACCTCCGTCCACTGGTGCATACACGTATTTCAAAGCATGCTCTGCTGTTGCATACGGAGCAGCTTCTGCATAATCTGTTGCTTCATTCACCTCTGCCATGACACGTTCTTCTATTTCAGCACGTAGTTTTTCTGTCATAACTCCTGCATCCATAAGGTACTTTTCAAACAACAAAATTGGATCCTTTGCCTTTCCTTCTGCTATATCCTCGGCAGTTCGATATTGACGATCATCATCATCCGAAGAATGAGCCGTTAAGCGATAAGTCACTGTTTCTATTAAACTTGGACCTTCACCACTACGTGCGCGATCAGCTGCTTCTTTCACAACCTTATAAACTTGTAACGGACATTTTCCATCAACCGTAACACCTGGCATACCATAGCCAATACCGCGATCTGATACTTTTGCACAGCCTAATTGACGTTCTACAGGCACAGAAATTGCATATTGATTATTTTCTACCATTATAATTACTGGCAGCTTATGCACGCCTGCGAAATTCGCACCTTCATGGAAATCACCTTGGTTAGAAGAACCTTCACCAAGCGTAACAAAAGTAATAAAATCTTCTTTTTGTAGACGACCTGCTAGAGCAACTCCCACCGCATGTGGAACTTGTGTAGTAACTGGCGAAGAGCCTGTTAGAATACGATTTTTCTTATGTCCGAAGTGACCTGGCATTTGACGCCCACCCGAGTTTGGATCCTCTGCTTTAGCAAATGCGGATAACATCAATTCTCTTGGTGTCATGCCAAAATGTAAAACAACTCCCATATCTCGATAGTAAGGTGCAATATAATCTCTATTATGATCAAGAGCAAAGGCTGCCCCTACTTGTGCTGCCTCCTGTCCCTGACAAGAAATAACAAACGGAATTTTACCAGAACGGTTTAATAACCACATACGTTCATCTAGTCTTCTCGCCATTAACATCGTTTCGAACATTGCAAGTACATCTTCTTTTGATAAACCTAAATCCTCATGCTTAATTTGAACACCTTGCATACGAACACCCCTTCCCGACGTTTCACTTTCGCTACCAAAAGAGAAATTAAAAATGAATGGCGCGATTATCCACTGCTAACGCTGATTCCGCTAGTACCTCATTTAGTGACGGATGTGGATGAATGGCCTGACTAATTTCCCACGGCGTTGCATCCAATAATTTAGCAAGCGATGCTTCTCCAATCAAATCTGTCACATGTGGTCCTACCATATGAATACCCAATATATCATTCGTTTCTTCATCGGCAATCATTTTCACAAAGCCATCTGTCTCTCCATTAACTAGCGCTTTTCCAATCGCCTTGAATGGAAACTTACCAACCTTCAATGAATAACCTTGCTCTCGAGCAGCACTCTCTGTTAAGCCAATACTTGCAACCTCAGGGTAAGAATAAACGCATTTTGGTACATTTAGAACATCAAGTGCCTCTGTTTTACCCGTTGCAATATGCTCAATCGCAGATACCCCTTCATGCGAAGCAACATGAGCTAATTGTAAGCCACCGATAACATCCCCTATGGCATACATATGTGATTCCTTCGTTTGATACGAATCATTGACTTTGATAAACCCATTTTCAACTTCTATTTCAGTATTTTCTAATCCGATACCTTGTGTATTTGCTTCACGTCCAACACAAAGCAATAGTTTATCAGCCTCAAATAATTCATCCTTATCATCGACTTTTGCAGAAATGAAAACGTTATCATTTTCAATTTTAAAGGTCCCCGTATCTAAGCGGGCGTTAGTCACAATGCGGACACCTCTTTTTTCAAGCTGCTTGGTTACTTCTTTTACAATGTCTGCATCCTCTGCTGGTAAAATGGATGGCCCATATTCAATGACCGTTACGTAAACCCCAAAATCACAAAGCATCGAGGCCCATTCAATTCCAATAACTCCTCCGCCGACAATTAACAATGACTTTGGCAAATTTTCCATTTCCAACGCATGATCAGAGTTCATCACATATTTACCATCAACCGTTAGTCCGGCCATTCCTCTTGGCTTTGACCCGGTGGCAATGACCACATTTGTTGGAACTAGCATTTCATTTTCATCGCCATTATTCATTTCAACTGAAATAGTGCCAGGCATTGGTGAGAAAATAGAAGGTCCTAAAATTCGCCCTGTTCCCTGATAAACGTCTATTTTGCCCTTTTTCATCAGTGTATTCACACCTTGGCTCAATTGCTCAACAATCGTTTGCTTTCTCGCCTGCACTTTGTCGAATTGCAATGTAACGCCTTCAATATCAACACCATATTCAGCAGCTGTTTTATTTGCCATACGATACACTTCTGCACTTCGAAGTAAGGCCTTACTCGGTATACAGCCTTTATGCAAGCATGTTCCACCTAGGCGCTCACGTTCAACAATAGCTGTTTTTAAGCCCAGCTGTGCAGCTCGAATTGCTGCAACATAGCCACCTGTACCTCCGCCTAAAATGACAACATCATAATTTTGAGCCATATGGATTCCCCCTTATGAGAAAAATGCTAAAGCATCTTGTCCCTTTGGTACCTAAGATAAGTGATCTGTCCTTGCCGTTTAAATTCATTTAAACTATTAAATCTATTAATTTACTATAAAGTTAGAAGAAGTCGACAATGCGACTTCTCTCAACGAATAATCGGTTCTTAACGACCGTGTAAAATATTTTTTTCATTTTTTAAGAATTGGCTACGAGACTTCGATACTCGAGCGATACGTTCTTCTGCTAAACGATTAGCTGCAACATATGTCGGTATACCATCACGTTTAGAAATCTCGAAGATTTTTTCGATACTATCATAAATGCCTTCAACACGCTTCATCGCACGCTCACGGTTATATCCGTATAATTCATCAGCTACATTTATTACTCCACCTGCATTAATCACATAATCAGGTGCGTACACTAGCCCTAATTCATGTAAATAATCACCATGGCGAGAATCTTGTAGCTGGTTATTAGCAGAACCTGCGACAACCTTTGCTTTTAGTTGCGGAATCGTTTCATCATTTAAAATCGCTCCTAATGCACAAGGTGAGAAAATATCAACTTCCTGTGAATAGATTTCCTCTGGTGCCACAGCAGTCGCACCAAAATCATTCACAACTCGATCAATTGCCGCTTGATTAATATCTGTAACAACAAGTTTTGCACCTTCATTATGTAAATATTCGCAAAGCTTGTAGGCTACATTGCCCAGACCTTGTACAGAAATAGTACGCCCCTCTAGTGAATCAGATCCAAACGCTTCTTTTGCCGATGCTTTTATACCACGGTATACCCCGTAAGCAGTTACTGGAGATGGGTTTCCTGATGAACCAAAAGCCGGAGATATTCCCGTTACATAATTTGTTTCCTCATGCATTAAATCCATATCTGTCACTGTTGTACCAACGTCTTCTGCCGTAATATAGCGACCATTAAGCCCTTGGATGAAACGTCCTAGTGCACGGAACATTTCTTCATTTTTATCTTTAAATGGGTCACCGATAATGACCGTTTTTCCTCCGCCTAGGTTTAAACCAGCTGCAGCATTTTTATAGGTCATCCCTCGTGCTAAACGTAATGCATCCTCGATCGCATTTTCTTCTGATGCATATGTCCACATACGTGCCCCGCCTAGTGCTGGCCCAAGTGTTGTGTCATGGATAGCGATAATCGCTTTTAACCCTGATGCTTCATCTTGGCAAAATACCAATTGTTCATAATCATACTTTTCCATATACTTGAAGATTTCCATGAAAACTCGCCCCTTTGCTTTAGAAAGTGCATCCCCAAATGCCCATTCCAATTCAGTATAATAAATGTTCAAAAATTGTTTAACAATGGATAATAATGCTCCATTTATTTTTACAATACTCACAATTTCACAATTTATCAACTATTATTACACTTTCTTATTTAATTAAGAATTTTCTAAACATTCAGTTACAACTGATCTAGTATGTCTTTACTAGTTGTTGGGTACTCCAGTTACATAGCTTCCTTGACATTCCAATATCCACAGGTACAATTAAAATTAGGAATAAGGGGGGACATGCATGGCTCGTTTAGCTGCATTTATTGTAATGCTTATTCCAGGTCTTATGGCTGCAGGTGGCATTAAATTTATGCGTGATACATTATTTGGAAAGCTCATCTCACCTTTCCCATTTTTATGGCTACAATTCGTCGTTGGCATTATTCTCTTTGTTATAGGCTTTGGCTTTTTCGCAGGATTCTTACTCCACCGCGATCGAAAAAATGGAAAAGTGGCTCCACGCTTCCAAAAAAAATAAAAATAGCTATCCTTTTAAGTCCAAATGACTTATTGGATAGCTATTTTTATCTTCATTCATCAGAATGATTAACGTTGCTGTTTCGCAATTACTTTATCAGGAAAATCAGTAATCCAACCAATTACAGAAGGATGCGGATTCAATAAAAATGTTTCATCCCCATCTATTGCATAAAAACGACATGCTTTATTACTCGCTACACAGGCCTCTAAATATCTTGGTTTATAATACCTTTTATGCATATGAACACTGTCAATAGCTTTGTAATCACTAAGCAAATCCCATTTTAATTTTTTTGTTGCTATAAGTGCTGTTTCATAGTCCGGCTTATATTGTTTCACAATCTCCAGAAGCTCATAGTGAAACGATGAAAAATGACTGCCAACTGGCAAAGTAAGCCCTTGAAGCATTTGAATAAGTGCGCTTTTATTATCTAGAATTGTTGATTTTAATTCGATATTAAGGGGTAGCTGTTGTGAATTTGCCCAAGCTAAAACTACGTCAAACGTCGGGATTTTATTCGTTGAAAATAATCGCCTCCAAGGCTTCCCAAGTTTAAAGCTTACTAGCTCCTCTATCGTACATTCGTTCACATGCTTATTGATGCCAACCAATCTTGACAGCTGTGGATCATGATACACAACCGGAATACCTTCTTTTGAAAGCTGGATATCTAATTCGATCCCATCTGCTCCTAGCTCTAAAGCCTTTTCAAAAGCCTTCAAAGTATTTTCAAGTGTATACGCTGAAGCCCCACGATGTGCAAATACAGGAATGAACGATTCCCTAGACATTTAACTCACCAAATTCAATAAGAAATTTACCGTTTGTCATCTTACTTAATAAGGATGATTTTTTGCCAATTTGAATATAGGTACCAGGATGAGCTTCCTTCGTCACAATAATTTCTTCTTTTCCAGCATGACGCATTTCATCCATTATTAGCTTAACCTCACGATCGATTGCTACTGCATCCGCTTTCAATTTTGTTAAGCTTTGTTTTGTTTCCTCAAATGTAGCTATCTGTTCCTTAGACATTTTATCAAGGAAAGGCAATATGCTTTTAATTTTTCCCTCGTGCTCAGAGATTTCTGATTGTAGCGACTTAAGCTGTGCAGCCCTCTCTTGCATAATAGAGTATCTTTCCTGTTTATTAACGCTTTCAATGATTAAGTCCGTTCGACGCTCTAAACGATTTCCTGAGATGGCAGTGACTATTGTATTCTTAGCTACTGCACGGCCCCCAATAATTTTCCCTTTTCGTTCGTCCACAAAAATCGAATGCGCAGAGAGCTGTGATCCTAATGAATAAAATCCTATATGAATGCTGTCAGCTGCAACTAGATTTGCTTCATTGACATGCTTAACGAAAATATTGCCGCCTGCTTCTACAATAGTTGAGCCTAAACCAAAAATCCCTCCACGAATATAAACGTCGCCTTCAATGGATTTAATAAGTTTGGCACCGCTTACACCTTCAGCACCCTCGATGGAAATATCTCCAGTAGCAATGACTGTATAGCCTGATGTAACTGTTCCTTTAATGCTTAATGAGCCATTAAATTCGAGATTCCCTGTTTCAACGCCAACGTCCCCATTAATTGGCAAATGTCTATTAACACCGATCATGCCTTTGACATCATCTAATACACCAGCTATTTTAGAACGGATGACAGTTTTCCCATCCTCTTCCACTTCATAAGCTGATTTTTTATCGTATCGTATAGGAGAATCACGACCTGGTACAGCAGCCATAATTTCGCCTAGTACATTTTTTCCTGGTTTACCTAATGTCGCAGGGACTTTTTCACCTAGCCAAGAACCTTCTGAAATTTCAGAAATAAAGTTCATGTCATAATAATCAGCTTTCCCATCTTCGCGAATTACTGGCTTTCTCTCCGGTTTAGGTAAGTATGTAATTTGTGCATCTGTTCCTGCTACAGGTGGTGTTCCTTGTGCAATTAAAAATGCTTTTCCTGGATCAATTTTAGAAATATCAAAATCTAATATTCCATGATCAATTCCTTCGTTCTCGATTGTTTCCAGAATTTGTTGAGTTAATTTCTCTTTATTCTCTAGTATATAATCGTGTGTTTCGTATACAAATATTGAGGCAGACATTTTATCTCGTGCAATTTCTGCTTCAACATTTGGAAGCCAGCGTCCAATTTCAACAGGGCTAGTATTTTCTGTTGCTAAGACATTTTTTAATATTGAAAAATTTGATAATTTAAGTCGGGGATGACTACGTAAAATACTATCAAATTCTTTTAATGGATAACCGGCACTGTAAGTAAGCATATAGACCTTGCCATTTTCTTCGGTTATTTCGAATTTATCATTACGAACTAGAATCAAGTTACCTCCTCCTTCCCTCTAACTGTAAGTATATACAATCTATTTACATTTGTTTAGAGACAATTGTCACTACCAAGAAAGATTTTACCCATACTTTGTAAGCAATACATTCATATTTTCTTTTAATTTTCACATCAAAATTAGTCGATTTATACTATAGAAAGGTATGTTTTTACTCAGATTCGAAAATCTACCTTCATTAATCGGACAAATCCCACTGTTATTAATCAGGAAATTCACAAAATCTTTAATAAATTAAAATAATACATAATGTATCTGTCATAATTTTCACAAACATACATTAGGCCTTCAATACTAACTGACTACTCCCACAGCTAAAGCAGTGGGGTTCTTATGTACTTGAGAGAAGCGTTACAAAGCTCTCCACAGATGGTGTTGCCATGTCCTGTGTACAACATCTTTGATTTATCTTCTGTTCCATAAGACTTTCTTATTTACACAACCGATGTTGTGTTGGCGATAAGTTTTAACGAAGGCAGGTAGCGCTACCTACAGGGGAATACCCCCTCACTTGATTTGATTGATACCCATGCTAGGAGGGAATGTTTTCTTTACTTGTTTCAAGTCTTCTATATGTTGATTGTGTAACTCTAAAAAGGTAGGAAATGTTTTCTTGCATAAGTCTTGATTAGTTTGTTGTAAATTTGGATCACTATTCATCAGTAAAAACGCACTATATAAATCTCGTTGTACGGGATGACTCCCAATTTGACTCCAACGTTGATACAGTTTTTTCTTTTCATAACGATCCGTCACATGGTTATACTGACTGGCTAAAGAAAAATGCACTTCATTCCCCCCACCTCTGAAGAAGTGGGCTTCCTGAAGCTCACTTCTGTGAATATGTCTTGTAAAACATTTATCAACTACTAATATAGGTTTCGAATAGAGTTGAAATATGTTTACAGATCATCCTCTAGAATAGCCTCAATGCGAATATGAGCGCCTAATTGATCAAAATTAAGGAGTTGTTCACGTGTCATATAGTACACACTAATGCTTCCATTAATTCCAAGTCGCACCTCAAATAAATTTTCTTCTATCTGCGTTATTTCTAACGAATTATTTTCGTCAAGCTGTAAGTTTACGCTTTTCATATGTTATCACCCAATATAATTATATACGTTTAAGCAAAGATAAACGATCAACAGTATTTTTGACCGATCAATTATGCCTCGGCATAATTGGGTATGGAATCGGCTTTGTGCTCTGCAAATGTTTTTTGCGCGAAAGCGTAGTGCTAACGTAGCGGCAGCAACAAAATGTTGATCACTCAGTCGTGTGTTGTTGCTGACGCTTCGCTTTCGCTACACAAAACAATTGTAACTGCCGTTCACTTACGTTACACAAAACATTTGTAACTGCCGCTTCGCTTTCGTTACACAAAACATTTGTAACTGCCGCTTCGCTTTCGTTACACAAAACAATTGCTGAAAGAAATTAATTTTATGCCTTTCCTAATACATATTCCGCTAACACACTTTGAATTTTATAAATGTTAGTTGATTTATTAAAGTTTTTCTGAATCGGTAATTCACTACCTGAAACCCAAATTTTCAACTCTGCATCTAAATCAAACGTTCCCGCAGTTTCAACTGAAAAATGAAGAATACTCTTATATGGAATTGAATGATATTGCGTTTTCTTCCCAGTTACTCCTTGTTTATCGATTAAGATAAGTCTTTTATCCGTAAAAATAAAAGTGTCTCTTATAATTTTATAGGCATGCTTAATTGTTTCATGAGGTGTTAATAAATCTTTAACTTCTTCCCGTAATTTTTCTAGATTTACTTCACTTGCATTACCTATTATCCCATCAAATAAGCCCATCTTAATTCCCCCTTCAAATGTCCATTCTCCATATAAAATATGTGATTATTTTTCCATAAATTCAATGTAAATCTGCTGCAGTTAACCTTTAAAACTGAGTGCATTAGCATAAAACTCAGGTTAGGTGAATTAAAAAAGTAAGCACTTTTAGATTTTTACAGAAAAATCCAACATATACGTTCAATTTCGATTTTTAGACAATAAAAATACGCCCTCTCAAACAGTCAGCGCAAACTGTCTAAAAAGGCGTTATAATTTTCGCTACGTTATTTAAATTAGATTTACAGGTCAATCTCCGCTAGAACAAAGCTCAGCTTCGATATACCGATTAGCTCGCTTCATGTTGATTCATAATTGCCACGATTCCATGCTACACTTTCGACACTTAATAGAATTGAGAAAACCATAATTAGTTACTATAATTTTAGTAATCCTTAAGTTATTCAGTGCCCACTGCCTTTTTGCTTAGTTAATCCGCGCTGGCAGATCGAAATCGTCTGAATCGTGGTTTTTTTGAACAACAAACTCAATAAGCAAATCTTCGCCTGTAAGCGCCCCTACTATACCTGTAATCAAATGACTATAATGATTCTCAAGCCAATCTCGAGCAAACGAATTTGGTGCAGCAATCGCCACAGTTGAACTACTTCCATTGTAAGACAGTAATTTTGTAGACTTAAACCACGTTTCGAAGCTTGGTTTAGAAATTTTTTGTTCAACTTGAGCCAGGATAATATTCCATAATTCTTCTAAATTTTCAAAGCTACTAATCTTTACTGCGCTCTTTAAATTAAGAATCTCATCTGGCATTTGTCCTTCTACTTCAGCTTTTTGCTTTGCAGGTTCTTCAAACATTTTTGGGCTGTTAATAACCATATTTTGCTTTCCTAGTTCTTCGGCTAAGAAATTAAAATTCTTTTCAACGTTATCAAAACGTTTGTCCACTTTGTCAAAGCGTTGATTCATGTCTTGCTTCATTTCAGCCATTTCGGCTTTCAATTCTTGTAGCATTTCGATTATTGTTTTTTCAGTTTCGTTTGTCATTTTGGCTACTCCTTAATTTATGTATGATACCTTATTATTTCTCATCAATTATGCCTCGGCATAATTGCGTCCGAATCAGCTTTGTCTAGGCTCTTTATTTTAGTTGTATAACAGACTTGCATTTAATAATTCATTTTGCTGGTCTAAATCGAAAAAAGCTCTATTTACTATTTCGTACGAAAAATCCTTTACAATAATTTGATTTTCTATAAGAAGAACATTCCCATCCATATTCCGTTCCACATAATCCTTTAGGCCTTGTTTAGTGCAAATCGAACACCATCGCCTTTGACCATCGCTAAAGGTAAAAGTCACTTCAATATGTTCTAAAGATTTTTCACTTGAATCAATTATTTCATCATCAAATTTCCATTTATCCAAAACAGGAACAGTAGTCCCGTGTGGAACAAAATAATATTTTTTATACCACCTTGTTCGGTTGTTATCGCCAACTATCCTTATCTGCTCTTTTTCCTTATTCTCCTCTATGACCACATATTCTTTTCCGCGAGTTAATGCTCCACTATAAGAACCAATACTGTTACAAATTACAATTTCCTTCAAATCAGATCATCCTTAATCATAAGTCTTTTGGATAATTTTATTCTATATTATCACAACTGTTTGCTATAGTTCCCGCCACATGATTAAAAGCGGTTTTTTCTTAACTCAGGCAAAAAACTACTATAAGGTTCTAATATATTTAATAATTTTATAAAAATAAAGGATGTGCTCTTTAGTGGATTGAATATCGACTTTCAATAAACTTAAAATTCCTTTAACATACCAAAGTTCTAACGTTTGGTAGAACTCATTCAAATTAACCGAAACTTCATATTCTGCTAAAAATACTTGAGTGTATGTATCAATTGTCTCTAAACTCGGAGGTAAATATGACGCAAAAATTGCTACTAAATCAAAATATTTAGGTCCTTGCCGTGCCTCACTAAAATCGATGAAGCAAACATTTCGTTCAGCAGTTAATAAAATATTCCATGCACCTAAATCTCCATGAATCCAATTCCTCTGGCTATGATCCAACGCCTTTAACTTTTCAATTGATGGGCAAAGTTCATCATAAATTTCTGGGAAGTTTTCATGCAAAAGTTCTTTTGTATCTCTCCATAACCTATCTAATGCGAAACGATTATGACGCGCTGGTTCATAATGAAAATCCTTTAAATATTCTTGTAACATCTGATAAGTATTTAAAATCTTTTGCAAAGGAGCTTTTTCATTTACTGAAGGTACGTAAACCTGTATTTGAAATAAATTCTTATCTATTTGAGTAAATGGCTCATCCGACTTTGAAGTTAAAATCTCACTCACAATGTTAATATTTTTTGTTCTAATATGTTGTATAAGTTTATATTCAAAGTAAGCCTGCACTTTCGTATCAACGGATTTCAAAATATATTTTTTTGAAGTATTTGTATGCAATAAATAGGTTGAAGCTGTTTTTCCATTAGTCAATAGAGTTTTATTTGTAATTGTAGGTATACCGAATTCCTTTACTATTTCTAAAAAATAATCCATAACTTATCACTCCTCTTCGCAAACAAAAGTTTAGAATACAAAAAGCCACGAAAGCTGATTTAACAGTAGTTCGTGGTCATTTAAATGCACATTATCTATACGTTTTTTATAAACCGTACTAACTACTTACTTATGATACAGTTCTCTGTAACGTATATAAAGAGGTTTTCTCTTCTTTACGATCGATCAATTTATTTTCTCTAAGAATACGTGAGCAAGATTTGCTTACTTGTTAATGAGACAACCTATCTAGCGTAATCCCTTCATTACGTCTTGCCTCGTTGCCCACAGAGCAGGAAATAAAACTGCCGCCATACCTATTAATGGAGAAAGAACAATTATACCTCCCAGAAGTAAAGGCATTGATGGAAATGTAGTAGCATTTAAACTTTGAAGCAAACAGTATGTGGAAATCATCGATAACCCTACTGCAAATATTCCAACTGTTCCCGTTAAAAGAGCTCCTTCAAGCAATAGCAACGAAAATAACCGTTTCTTTGTATAACCAAGTACACGTAGCATACTTAATTCTTGGATTCTTTCCTTAATACTACTGGCTGTACTATTCATTAACCCGATGATAGTAAACAAAATGATTAATCCTACAGCTAGAAATAATATGAAAAAGCGTTGTAACAATTGTTCTTCTAAGTCATTCAATTCTTCTGCTCTATTATATAAAATTGTATTAGCATACTGCGGTTGTTGGATCAGTGATTGAACTTCTTCCATTGTTTCTTGTTGGTCTATATCTGATGTAATATTCATCTCTACACTATGAAGAGTATGAATCTGAAACATATCTTCCATATTTTTTTTAGTAGTGAATACTTTGTAGTCGTCACTCATGTGCTCTGAATTGGTTATAATACCTTCGACGATAAATTCTTTCTTATCCACTTCATCCACATTTTCAGACATATCAGCTTCTATTACATCGCCTAAATGATATCCTAATTTCTTTGAAGTAGACTCTGTTATCATAACGCCGTTAGGACTCAAATCTTCCTCTAGATGAATACCGTCCTTTATCTGAACCTCATTTTTATCTAAGCTGTATTGTAAATCAGTCCCACTAAGAGCAAGTATCACTTCACCTTGTTTTGAAGGGAGATTCATCGTATCAAACAGCTTTACATTTGTGTAAAAATGCGCCTCTATATTAGGGCTTTCACTGACAAGGTCATAGAATGAAAATGGAAACCCCTCTTCTATTTCTGATCCCACAGACACTAATTTCAAGTCATTTGGGTAAGTATCCTTGATTGTTTCAGTTGTGTTCACTTTAACACTTGTTAATACCACCATTCCTATAATAGAGATGATAACCCCTAAAGTGAAAATAGTAGAGATTTGCACATTTCTGCCTAATTGTCTTAGTAAATTTTTTGTAGCTAATAAGCCTTCTGCTCTAACCCTTAATTTTCGATCTAACAGACTTATTCCTTTCTCAAATAACACAAACATTAGAGGGATCGTCATAAATATTAATGCTATAAACAAAACTGCGTTAATAACATATATAAACCTCGATTGCCACTGCCATTGATTAAGGGCAAATAATATAGTTATGAATACTGCATACAACAAACTAATCATGAAATACCTTTTAGTAATACCTTGGATGTTTTTCACACCTCTATAAACAACAATTGGTGGAGAAAGACTTGCTATATAGCCAGGAATGAGTGAAGATAAAAAAATGATTACTGTAAAAATCCCCAAACTAAATAATATATCGTGGTATGGTAATACAATACCGGCATTTGGAATATTCATTAGTCTTAAAAACACATCAAGTGTAAGAAAAGGGACTAGAATACCAACAAGGATTCCCACTGCTACAGAAACTAATCCTACCATCATCGTTTCAATTAAAACTAAAAACATAATGTGTTTTTTCCCAAAACCTAATAGGCGTAGCGTTGCAAGTTCCTTTTGTTTTTCCTGAATGGACATTCTCATTGTGCTAATAAGTATCAATGCACTTATAAGGTAAATGGCAATATTAAGCCCCTTTACAAATGGTCCAAGCCCGCAAATATTATTACGTTCATTATCAATCTCTAATCGATTATCAATAAAAAAACCCTGGTTAAGCTCTCTCAATTCTTGAACAACATCCGATTTCTTTTCAATATCATCTAACTTAATAATCAATGCGGTTGTTATTCCATCGTTTAAAGTAACTTCTTGAAGCCAATGAAAGTCGAGAATGACCATATTCGATAAGGCTTCATGCTCTTCAGTAATTCCCGATACCGTAACATCTCTTTTCCCTTGTGGTGGAAAATTCATTTCTATCATCGAGCCAATTTGCAAATTATTCAATTTAGCGTATGTGGGAGAAATTAAAGCTTCTTGTGCTTTAGGGAAATTACCAGATTTTATTGATACAAACGGATATTCATAAGCCAACTCATCATTGTTAAAACCAATGTAAGTTGGTTCGCCCCACATATCATACTCTACTTCTTTGTTTAAGTATGGGTATAGGAAGGGACTTATTTTCTCCACTCCTTCTATCGTCTCTATCGTATCAATCTCTAATTTAGTAAGTGACTTATGACTATCTTGATAACCAACTACTATGTCAAAATCGCCATGCAAATCTTTGATTGTCTGTTCATTTGATTCTTGTAAACTAGCTAATAATATTTGCACAATTACAATTAGAGCAACACCTAGAGAAATACCTAAAACTAAGAATGCGTTTCTGGCCTTATGGTTGAATATTGAATTAATAGCTGCTTTAATAAATAATCTCATAAGCTTAGTTCCTCAATCTTAGATGCAATAATCCTGACTACTTCATGATCCTTCAAGCTTGAGTTTTTTAAATTTAGCGTATCGCAGATTTTACCGTCATGCATGAAAATAACTCTATCAGCATAAGCAGCTACATTTGCATCATGTGTTACTACAATTAACGTATGTCCCAGTTCCTCACAGAAGTTACGTAGAATACTCATCATAGCTTTAGAGGTTTTTGAATCAAGGCTACCAGTAGGTTCATCTGCTAGAATTAATTCCGGGTCATTTATAAGTGCTCTCACTATCGCTACTCTTTGTTGTTGACCGCCAGATAATAGATTAGGTTTAGATTGTATAAAAGAACCTAAACCAACCAAATGCAACAAGTCAATCGCTTTTTCTTCTAATTCTTTCTTATTCTTTACAGTTAGCATTGCTGGGAGGGTAACATTCTCTATAACGGACAATACAGGAATTAAATTAAATAATTGAAAAATAAACCCTATCTTTTCTCTGCGTAAACGAGTCAATTCGTGATCAGAATACCCCTTTATATTTTCACCACTTATCAGAACTTCTCCCTGATCATATGTATCTAGCCCAGATATCATATTTAAAAGGGTTGATTTTCCAGAACCACTTGTCCCCATTATTGCGACAAATTCGCCTTTTTCAATTTCTAATTCAATATGATTTAATGCCTTTACTTGACTTTGACCTTGACCATATATCTTAGAGAGTCCTCTCACGCTAAGAACTGACATTTTTTAATCTCCCCCTTCTTATTCTTGTAAGAATTATAGCCAAGGTAAATCAATTTTCTATATAATTAGTATCAAGATTTTATCAAGAAACATCATCCTTCTATACAACAACTAGGTATACTTTATACTCACTTTCACTGTTTTGAAAAAATAACAATCAAAAAAAAACGAAGGAAGCGATTTCCTTCATTTTTATGTTTTCTGATTATTTTATTCAATGATATTTTTAGGAATCTTTATAACAATCTTTGCCCCTTTTTCCACATCATTTGCGGCTTGGATTGTTCCACTATGCTTCTGAATAATAACTTGTGCAATAGTTAAACCTAATCCCATTCTTTGTCCATCGCTAAACTTTTCTTCATCTCCTTTATATAAAGGTTTAAATATGTGCTCAAGATCCTTTTCTGCAAAGCCCTTTCCATTATCTAAAATAATCGTTTCTATAAAACTATCCTTTTCTCTAATGAATATTTCTATTTTCTCTGTTGGTGGACTATGGCGAATACAATTGATAAGCACATTTTCAAATGCTCTTTTTAGCAATAGATAATCACCAGTAATGGGGAGACTCGTTCGATTAATTACTTCTAGCGTAAGTTTTTTCTCTGAAAGTTTAAAAAACAACATCTGCTTTAAATCGTGTAGTAGATCATTAACTTGAAATACTGTTATTTCTTCGAGTTTAATTTGTCCTTCAATATTTGAATAATTAGCCAAAGACGTGACCAATTCATTCAGATGATTTGCTTGTTTCATGCTCATTTCTAAATATTGCGTTTTCTTTTGTTCGTTTTAAAAAAGTCCCTTTATTAATCCTTCCAAATAACCTCGCAATGAAAAAATAGGCGTCCTTAAATCATGAACAATGGAAGACACAAAGAGTTTTCTTTCATCTTCTAATCTTTCGTTATTCTCTTTCGACAATTTGAGATTTTTAGCCATTTCAATAAAGGCATGAGTGGTATAGTTCATTTCTTTAATGTTGGAACTTGGTAAATCTATGCTATATGTTCCATTAGATATAAGCTGTGAAGATTTATTAATAGCACGCAATGGCTTCATTAAATTTACTTGCAGAAATAATATATAGAGTATCGAGACTAAAGAAAATGCACCAATGTAAAAGACAAAATCGTAGTTCGTACTTTTAAGTTGTTCTTCTGCAGGTATCGGAGGAGGGCTAATATATACCGTTGCAATGAACGAATTATCAGCTGAATAAACATTATAATGAGCTGTATATAAATAAGATTGAACTAGATATAAATTAGATTTTTCATCGAGATTTTCTGAAAGGGCTTGATCACCTTCAGGGAGTAGAGTATTTTCAGGTTCCTTCATTCTTTCAGTGTAGAGCAACTCATCATCGGCAAAAATAATGAGCAGATCAAGATTATCTTCTTCGGCTTTCTTTCTTAATTGACTTTTCCATTCTTCCTTATCAAACTGTGTCTTATCAGTATTCACTATATTATTCTGCACCCATGAGTCCAAATCGAATCTTTGACTCTCTTTGGATGAAAAAACATTCGTTAGTTGTGAAGCAGTTTTCGCTAAAAGGATTGGCGTGAAAACAATAGCGATAAGGCTCAACGCAATAAACGCCTTAAAACTAATCTTTGGCATTTTTTATCCTCTCATTCCTTTATGCAACTGGTAACCAACGGATCTAATTGTTTTTATCTCGGGAACTGTATCGAAAGGAGCTAGCTTTTCTCTTAATTTTGCAACATGGACTCGCACACTGTGAAACCCAGTTACATCGTCATTCCATATTCTATCTATAATTTGCTCATACGTTAGCACAATCCCCTCATTTTCCATAAAATAGTATAATAAATCAAACTCAATTGTCGTTAGCTCTACTGCTTGTTGTCCTACCCTCACTGACCTCGTGTCTAGGTTTAATTCAAGTTGATCGATAGATAAAACCCTCTGCACATCTATAGCTTTCCGAGAATGTATAGCTATTCTTCTTTCAACTGCCTTGACCCTTGCCACGATTTCACTTGGACTTGCCGTTTTGACAATATAATCATCAGCTCCAAGCATGAGACCTCTAATTTTATCTGCATCGGTTTGATGATTGGCACTTAAAAATAAAATAGGAACCTCTGAATCTTTTCGAATTCTCTTGCAAAGGGTAAAGCCATCAGTTCCAGGCAGCATAATGTCTAAAATAATACAATCTATTGTCATTTGACGTAACAGTGTTTCTGCCTCTTCAGCATTTTTAGCACCATAAACTTCGTAATTTTCCATTTCTAGAAAATCAGTCATTAATTGAATAATTTCTATATGGTCATCAACAATTAAAATATTTCTAAAAGGCAATTTAACCACCTCTTTAATTAAATTTCTATAGCTTATTTTACCATTTTTAACTATCTTCATACTATTCTACTATATAATTCATTAAAGAGCATGCTTTACAATTCAAACAAACCACTTCTATTTATTTGAAAGAAATTATGTCATAGAAAGTACAAGCTGTTCCAAAACGATCTATTACTTTTATAGTACTAGATTGTTCTATTTCAAGAAAAGTTTATTTATAAAATGTTAAAAGTCTTGATTTTTTAAATGATACTTCTGCCCCCGAAACGTCTTATCGTCTGCTACACGCTCTCGTAACATGTTCACAAATTATGTAGAACACGGCAACAACGAAAATGTATTGTATATCCTGCGTAGCCATAGCCACTCAGACCTTCCATTCCTGCCCTTTATGTTCGGCAGCACCATTCAGTTACCAAAGCCAACAAGGAGGCTTCTAGCGATATCCTAGACGTTTGTATGTGGTAGAAACGTCATAACCTGTCAAGTTTAGTTGCAATTGGTATTACTAGGTATCCACCAATAGCTAGCTCATGCTGACTAAAAAAGACAAATAAGAAACTAGACCTTTGCATTCGTCTAGTCCCTTTGCCACACAATCCAACATAAAACGGACTATTTCATTATCGAAATTAGTCATAAAAAAAAACACCTCCATGAATGGGAATTCCCATAAATGAATGTGTTTCATAGTTTAATTCAATTATTATGATCTCAGTAATTAGTCGGTATAAATTCAATGAATTCTCTCTAAATAAGTCCTGTAATCTTTTGTGGCTCTATCCTTAACTCGCCATCATATCGATGCGAATCTTGTCTGCGATCATGGCGATGAATTCGCTATTTGTCGGTTTCGATTTTAAATGATGCACCGTATAACCAAACATCGACGAAATTGATTCATAATTGCCACGGTTCCACGCGACTTCAATGGCATGACGAATCGCACGTTCAACTCGTGATGGCGTTGTATTGAATTTTTTAGCAATTTCTGGATATAAAATTTTCGTCACAGAGCCCAATAACTCGATATCTTCGAACACCATCTGGATAGCTTCTCGCAGATAAGAGTAACCTTTAATATGAGCTGGAACGCCGATTTCTTTAATAATGGCTGTAATCGTGCTATCTAATTGATGTTGATTTAATTTTTGAGGTGCAGCTGGTTGTAAAACACTTGTCTTTTTAGGGAGTGTAGCCTTCTGCCCAGCACAATGTAAGATCTTTTGAACCAATTGATCAAATTCAAATGGCTTTAGCATGAAATAGGATGCACCTAAGTCTACAGCTTGTTTCATCACATCTTCTTGGCCAAAAGCAGTTAACATTATAACTTGAATTGATGACATTCGTTCATTTTGATACATCGACTCTAAAACAGCTAACCCATCAAGATGCGGCATGATTATATCTAGAAGCAAAATATCTGGTGCGAATTCTTCTAGCATTTGTAAACAAACTTTCCCGTTTGAAGCAGTTGCAATTATTTCAATTTCAGGATGCCCTTGAAAATACTGCTCCATCGTTTTTAATAACTCACGATTATCATCTGCAATCGCTACTTTAACCTTTGTCATTTAAATTCCTCCTTTTGAACTGTGCTTTGAAATACCCCAAAGCGTCACCTATCCCCTAATGCAATTTTTGCACACTTTGGAATTTTCGACATTTTCGTTTTAAAAACCTTTTCAATTTCCAAAAATGAGTATGTAGTCCGATACTTTCTTTTTATATCGACAAGTTATGATAAATACCTGCAAAGCTTCGAATGCTTATATCATTTATTTTAGAGAAAAAACGGAGATAAAACTACAGTTTTTTTTTAGTATCGCAAATCGCTTCATAAATAAACGAAATACTTGATGAACAAGATATTTTCATGAAGAATGGAGCTACCTTTTTGGCAGCTCCTTCTTTTAAGATGATTTTTTTAACATTTCTGCTACTGTAAGCGCTGCTCCCTTTTTTGGCTCCTCCACAAACATATGTGTAACCGCACCTACAAAACGACCGTCTTGAATGATAGGACTGCCACTCATCCCCTGCAAAATACCACCGGTTTTTTCAATGAGCTTTTTGTCATTTACTATGAATTCAAGGCGTTCATTTTCAACCTTGGTAATTTCAATTGAAAAAGTTTCCACCTTACTGCCCTCAATCGCAGTATAGATTTCAGCCTTCCCTGTTTTTATATCCTTTTCATGCATAATTTCAATTGCTTTAGGCAAACTTTGTTGATAACCGTCTTCCCAACGGCCAAAAATTCCATAAACTGTATTTTTATCTATACTCCCTAATCGATTATGATGTTTTTCAATGGAGGATATTTTATAGCCAGGTTGACCGGGTATGCTTTTACGAATTTGTTGAATCGAAGCTAAAAAAATGGAGCCAGCATGGAAAATAGGGGCTTCTTGTAACGTTGAATCAACGATTTGGTGGCCTAATGCACCGTAATTTTTTGTCTCTGGATCAATGTATGTCAATGTTCCTACTCCATCTGTTTCATCTTTTAGAAAGGAAATAACATGTTCTGCTTCTTGTTCCTGTAAATCAAGTGTCATTTCTTTTCCTTCACTTTTTATCGTCCATTTCTGTTGTCCTTGCCGAGCAACAGCTTTTTTGGCATCTACAAGCGTTTTTACTGTAATATCATTTATTTTTTCAATTACAGCGCCTCCTTTCATCCACTGATTGGAAGCTAACAGTACATCATGTGCTACAAATACATGTGATAGCTGAAGTTGAATACCAATTGCTTCGCCCATCGGAATAAGCTTTTTTGCGGCAAAAGCCTTTACGGGCATGAATAATAAAACGATGAGCATAGGCAAAATGACAAATTGACGCCAACGACGATACATACGACACCTCCTTTTTATTTTTGTCTTTTTACTATGTGTTTTTGTGGCGTTCTTATAAGCGGTAAATATTTGCGCAAAAAGAAAAAACCCAGAAACAACGAGCTGTTTCTGGATTCTTTTGCTATCTCATTTGTTTTTTTCGTGCATTAGCCATGTTTAAGAGCTCTGTTGCGTGCTGCAAAGTTAAATCTGTAATTTCCGCTCCAGACATCATGCGACTGATTTCTTCAATACGAGCATTCGTATCTATTTCCAGTAATGACGTAAATGTTCGATCATGCTCGACTTCTTTTTTAATAAAATAATGATGATCAGCCATCGCAGCCACTTGCGGTAAATGCGAAATACATAAAACTTGAGAATTAACGGATATTGCAGCAATTTTTTCTGCAATTGCTTGTGCTACACGACCACTTACACCTGTATCTACCTCATCAAAAATAATAGATGTTATGCCATTAGAGGAGGAGAAAATCGTCTTTAACGCAAGCATCATACGCGATAATTCTCCACCAGAAGCAATTTTCGGTAAAGATTTTGGCGGCTCACCGACATTCGTAGAAATATAAAAAATTACTTGGTCTTTACCATTTGCATCAAAGTAAGGCAATTCATCAAAATTAACAATGAATTTTGCTTTTTCCATATGTAATTCACGTAGTTCGGCCATAATAGCTTCACTTAGATTATGTGCAGCGTCCTTTCGAACAGTAGAAAGTTCTGCAGCAAGTTCAGTTAATACTGCTTCCATTTCCAATACTTTTCGTTCTTTTACTTGTAAAATTTCGTCTCGATTTAAAAGCTCATTTAACTCTGTTTTAATTTTATCGTAATACGCTAAAATTTCTTCAACTGTTGAACCATATTTGCGCTTCAAATTTTGTATTAAGGCTAAACGTTGCTCAACTTCATTTAATCGAGCCGGATCAAATTCTAATTCATCCAATACATTTTTGACCTGGTAAGCAGCATCCTGTAATGCATAAAATGCAGTCGTGACAGATTCTGATGCTTCTTTAAATTGCTCGTCAACTGTCGCAGCATCTTCTAATGCACCCATTGCATTGCCAATCCAGTCAAGGCCTTTTGAATCACCTTGAATAGCTTCATACGCGGCACTCGAGCGTTCGAAAATCTTATTGAAATTCATTAAACGGCGACGTTCATCCAGTAATTCATCTTCCTCGCCAAGTTTTAAATTGGCATCCTCTAGCTCTTTCATTTGGAATTGGTACAAATCAATACGTTGCGCCATTAACTGTTCGTCAATCGAAATCGAAGCTAATTCTTTTTTAAGTGAACGATATTCATCGTATTGAGAACTGTACAAATCTTGAATAGGTGTTAGTTGTTCCTCTGCAAAATGATCAAGTAAATAGATATGCTGTTTCTCATCCATAAGCTCTTGATTTTCATGCTGACCATGAATATCGATAAGACTAGCCCCAATATCACGTAGTACAGATAATGGCACAAGTTTACCGTTTACTCGACAAACACTTTTTCCAGAATCATTTAAATCACGGCGTAGAATAATGGTATCTTCTTCTATTTCTATGCCCGCCTCTTCAAGTTTCTTATAAACAGGATGCCCAGAACTTGAAATTTGAAATAAACCACCTAATTCAGCCTTTTTAGCTCCATGACGAATAAATTCGGAATTCCCTCGGCCGCCAGCAAGTAAATGCACGGCATCGATAATAATTGATTTTCCTGCACCCGTTTCACCTGTTAAAACTGTTAAACCATCTAAAAAACTAACTGTTAAATCCTCAATGATGGCAAAGTTTCGAATACTAAGCTCTCTTAACACAAATTGTCACCTCTGTATCAAATTACCCCGCTATTTTATAGCATTTCTAATAAGCGATTTTTTGTATTTTCACGCTCATCTTCGTTACGACAAATAATTAAAATAGTATCGTCTCCAGAAATAGTACCTAAAATTTCAGGCCAATCTAAATGGTCAAGTAGTGATGCAATAGCATTGGCATTACCAGGAAGAGCCTTCATTACTAAAAAGTGTGATGCACCATCAATGCTGACAAAAGCATCAGCTAATGCACGATGTAATTTTTGTATAGGATTGAAACGTTGGTCTGCGGGCAAGCTATATTTATAGCGTCCATCCTGTAAAGGTACTTTCACAAGATGAAGCTCTTTAATATCACGTGATACTGTTGCTTGTGTCACATTATAGCCTGCATCCTTTAAAAAATCGACTAAATCATCTTGTGTTTCAATTTCATGATTGGCAATAATATCCCGAATTCGTATATGCCTCTGTCCTTTATTCATGTCGGTCACCTCTTATAAATAGTTGAATATTTGTATATTTACACTACCATTTTAAACATAAAAGCACAAGAAAAAACACGGCTCTATAAGAGAGCACGTGTTATTTTAGTGCACTATGCGCTTCTTCAACGAGTGCATTAAAAGCTGTATATGCAGGAATTTCTTCATTACCTACAGGATTCACTAAATGGAATAAAAATTCAATATTTCCTTCGCCTCCTGTAATTGGCGAAAACGAAGCATCCTTAACGACAAAGCCAACCTCTGTCGCCATTGCAGCAGTTTTTTCTAAAACTTCTAAATGTACTTTTTTATCACGAACAATGCCTTTTTTACCGACATTCTCTTTCCCAGCTTCAAACTGAGGCTTCACTAGTGCCATTACATCGCCACCTGGCATTAACACTGTTTTTAAGACAGGTAAAATAAGCGATAATGAAATAAAGCTAACGTCAATTGTTGCAAATTCTGGTAAGCCCTCTGTTAAATCTGCCGCTGTCGTATAACGGAAATTTGTTTTTTCCATTACAGTTACACGTTCATCAGAACGGATCTTCCATGCTAGTTGGTTAGAACCAACATCTAATGCATAGCAATGTCTTGCACCATTCTGTAATGCGCAATCTGTAAAACCTCCTGTAGAGGAGCCAATATCAAGCATTAGCTTTCCCTCTACAGACATATCAAAAATTTGTAGCGCTTTTTCAAGTTTCAAGCCGCCACGACTAACATATTTTAAATCAGAGCCTTTTACTTGTAGTGGTGCATCTATAGCAATTTTTTCCCCCGCCTTATCGATGCGAGTTTCATTAGAAAAAACAAGCCCTGCCATAATAGAGCGCTTTGCTTTTTCTCGCGTTTCGCATAGTCCACGCTCTACAAGTAAAATGTCTACACGTTCTTTTGGTTGTTTTGTCATTATTTATTCAAACCTACTTGCTGTTTTTGTTGAAGTAACACATGCAGACGTGCCACTGTATCCTCAGCCGTCATATGAATTTCAGCGAGAAGCTGATCTACATTACCATGCTCAATAAAATGATCAGGGATTCCCATACGATCGATTATTGCACTTAAATAGCCATGGTCATGGGCAAATTCTAATACACCACTACCAAAACCACCTTTTAGGACTGCCTCTTCAATCGTCAATATTGGCTTACGGCTTGTTAATATACGGTGAAGCATATCCTCATCCATCGGTTTAATGAAACGGGCATTGACTACCTCTATCTCTACACCTTGCTGCGCTAAAATATTGGCTGCTTCCATTGCCATTGGAATGGTCGTACCAAAGGTTAAAATCGTTGCATCCTTACCTTCACGTAATACTTCCCAGCTACCAATTGGTAACTTCATAAGCTCATCATCCAACGGAACACCTATACCATTACCTCGAGGATAACGTAATGCAATTGGACCGCCATCATAGTCTATGGCTGTTTTCACCATATGCTGACCTTCATTTTCATCTTTTGGCATCATAATTGTCATATTTGGTATATGACGAAGGAATGCAATATCAAATACGCCTTGATGTGTTTCACCGTCTGCGCCAACTAAGCCTGCACGGTCAATCCCTAGAAAGACATTTAGATTTGGACGTGCAATATCATGTAGCACTTGGTCATAGGCACGTTGAAGGAATGTTGAGTAAATGGCTAAAAACGGCTTCATGTTTTGTGTCGCTAAACCTGCCGCCATCGTTGCTGCATGTTGTTCAGCAATCCCTACATCAAAGAAACGTTCTGGGAAATCTTTTTGGATCCCTTGTAATTTTGAACCCACTGGCATTGCAGGAGTAATAGTGACAACGCGTTTATCCTCATGAGAAATTTTGCGGACTGTCTCAGCAATCAAGCTACTCCAAGCTGGACCTTTCGTCTCAGACTTTACAAAAGCACCGTTTTCAATTTTATAAGGTCCTGTCCCATGCCAATTACCAATTGTATCATCTTCAGCAGGTTTATAACCTTTGCCTTTTTTCGTAATGACATGAACGAGCACTGGGCCTTTTACTTTTTTAGCTTGTGATAAAGTTGTCTCAAGAGCATCAAAATCATGTCCATCAATCGGACCAAGATATTTAAAGCCAAGCTCCTCAAAGAACACACCTGATACTACTAAATATTTTAAGCTATCCTTTACGCGCTCAGCCGTTGTAGCAAGCTTACCACCTAGCACTGGAATTTTATTAATGAGCGATTCCAATTCTTCTTTGGCTTTTGAATATTCTTTGGCTGTACGAAGACGTCCTAGTACATTGTGTAACGCTCCGACGTTTGGAGCGATTGACATTTCATTATCGTTTAAAATGACAATCATATTTGTTTTAGCATGGCCGATATGGTTTAATGCCTCAAGAGCCATACCACCAGTTAAAGCTCCATCTCCAATAATTGGTATCACGAAATTCTTATCTTTTTTGATATCTCGTGCTGCTGCCATACCCATAGCTCCTGACAAAGATGTCGAGCTATGACCTGTCTCCCACTCATCATGTTCACTCTCCACACGCTTCGGAAAACCACAAAGCCCATTGAACTGACGTAATGTATCAAATTGATTTGCACGACCTGTCAAAATTTTATGCACGTAAGCTTGGTGGCCAACATCCCATAAAAACTTATCTTTTGGACTGTCAAACATTTTATGGAGCATAATCGTTAGCTCCACAACACCTAGGTTCGGTCCAATATGACCACCCGTGACAGAACATTTTTCGATTAAGAAGGTACGAATTTCTTCTGCAAGTCGCTCAAGACCCTTCTTATCTAAGCTTTTTAAAAAGGCTGGACTAGTTATCTTATTTAAATCCACCTTTCTCACACACCTTTTCAATAAATTATTCACCGTAATCGTGTTTCCACTATTATAACAGTGTTATTAATATGCTAAAAGTACGAACACTTTATTGTTTGCACATTGGCAAACGCCCTCACCTATTTTAGCATATTATATGCCTTTAACGCCTCGTTTTTCCCCTAGTTTTTACGATGTACAATATAGGCTGCAAACTCACGTAATAAGTTGGCGTCTACTTCCAATTTATCTAGTGCGTTAATGGCATGCTGATAATGCTCAGCAAGCTTTTCTTTTGCCCCATCTAAAGATAATAGAGCCGGGTATGTGCTTTTATCACTTGCTACATCTTTACCTGCAGTTTTACCTAGTTCTTCTGTAGTACCCTCAATATCTAAAATATCATCTTGAATTTGGAAGGCAAGACCGATATGATGCGCATATTCCTTTAAAGTTTCGCGTTCTTCTTGCGTTACATCAGCTAATACTGCTCCCGCTTCAATACTAAATCGTAATAGAGCGCCCGTTTTATTAATATGGACATGCTCAAGCTCAGCTATGTTGAGCTGACGCTTCTCACCTTCCATATCGAGTACTTGACCCCCAACCATACCTTCTGCACCAGCTGCTTTACTTAACAGATTGACTAGTTCAATGCGTTTTTCAGCTGATACATCCATGCGTGCCAATATGCCAAACGCAAGTGTATTCAATGCATCGCCTGCAAGTGTCGCTAATGCCTCACCATAAACTTTATGATTTGTTGGCTTACCTCTACGGAAATCATCATTATCCATACTTGGTAAATCATCATGGATTAACGAATACGTATGGATGATTTCAATGACTGATCCTACAGTTAATCCATTCTTTAAATTTGTATTGTATAGTTCAAGAACAGCCAATACGAAAAGAGGGCGAATACGTTTACCTCCAGCTTTTAATGAATAAAGCATTGATTCCTTTAAATTGGCTGGTGCATCAATTTTCTCGACTAGTGCAAACATTTCAGCTTCAACTTGTGGTATGTTGCTTTCAATAAAATGTTTTAATTGCTCGTTCATTTCTTAGTTCTCTCCCTTTAGTGGATCAAATACCGTAGTCTCACCTGTCTCTTGGACAATAGAAATTAACTGCTCCTCAGCATGTTGCAGCTTGCCATGGCAAAATTGTGATAGCTCCATACCTTGTTTATATAAATCAATCGCGTTTTCTAGAGGCACATCACCTTGCTCTAACTGACGGACAATTTCCTCAAGTGCCGTCATTGCATCTGCGAAAGTTTGTTGTTTCTCTGCCACAATTATTCCCCCTCATTTTTCGGCAAGATCTTTACCACATCAGCAATAACCTTTCCATCATGGAAGGAAAGTGTTAATTGATCCTGTGGCTTTACATCAACTGATGATTTTAACATTTGATTATCTTTATAAGCTACCGTGAAGCCCCTTGTTAAAATGGCAAGTGGATTCAATGCTTCTAAAGTTCTGACAGTTGCCTCAAATTGTTGTTTTTGTTTCGTTACATAATGAGTTGCAGCACGAGTTAATTGTTGGACGTGAGTTTCTAGCTCTCGTTGATGGAAAGCTAATGCCTTTTTTGGCGAGTGCTGCTCTACCGCACTATGTAATTGTTGAAACTTTGCTTTTTTCTTCATTAAATCGACCTGCATTGCTTTTTGTAATCCCGATTCAAGTTGTGCTAGCCTTTCCGTAAATGGTCGATATAGGCGTTCTGGCATTGACAACGGATAAGATTGTTGGAGCTTATTTAGACGCTGACGTTCTGCCATAAGTTGCGCTCTCACGATTTGATGCAGTTGTGATTTTTGTGTAAGCACCCGTTGATATAAATCTTGTTGATCAGGTACAGCCATTTCAGCCGCTGCCGTTGGTGTCGGAGCGCGCAAATCAGCTACATAATCCGCGATAGTCGTATCGGTTTCATGACCTACTGCACTAATAATCGGGATACGACTTCCAAAAATCGCTCGTGCAACAGCTTCCTCATTAAATGCCCATAAATCCTCAATCGATCCACCGCCACGCCCAACAATCAGTACATCGCAACTCGCATCGATATTTGCTCGCTCAATATTTTGAACAATATTTGGCGCTGCTTGTGCTCCCTGTACAAGGGTTGGATAAATAAAAACTTCAGCAAGTGGATAGCGTCTTTTTAATGTTGTACAGATATCTCGAATGGCAGCACCTGTTGTTGACGTTAAAACACCAATTTTTTCTGGAAACCTCGGAATTGGTTGTTTCCACTCAGCTTTAAAAAGTCCTTCTTGTTGTAACTGCTCTTTCAGCTGGTTAAAGGCAACAAACAGGCTACCTATTCCATCTGGTTGCATTTCCTGTACATATAATTGATATGTACCGTAGCCTTCATAAACGTTTACATCTCCACGGATAAATACTTGCATACCTTCCTTTGGTTCAAACGCTAATTTTGTGGCTGCAGTTTTAAACATGGTAGCCGCAATTCGTGCTCCATCATCCTTTAATGTAAAGTAAATATGTCCTGATTGATGAATCTTGACATTGGATAGCTCTCCCTTTACATAGACTTCACGTAAATGCGGATCAGCATCAAATTTCCGTTTAATATATTTTGTTAATGCTTTTACAGTTAAATAAGAAGCAGATGACATTTTCCCGGCTCCTTTACTAAAATCAAGTTTTTCACAAAACTACACCTATCATAACATTTTTTATTGCGCTTGACGTGCCAAAATGCAGTTTCGTTAGAAAAAACGACTGTCTTTCATAGTATTGAAAACCTTACTATAACATTTCTATAGTATTGTTACCTGAATAAAGCTTCTTTAAAATGATATTGCTTATGCAAACGAATCGCATTTAAAAATTTCGATAATTCACTGAAATAAAATAAAGAATCACAAAGCTATGAGATTTTCATGTTATTTTTAACTAAGGGATATATTAAATAAAGTATGGCTTTCAATGCAAAGCGAGGGGTTGATTTCCGTTCCGACTGAGCGCTTTCCTGGGGGCGTCCAGCCTCCACTCCAATCAACCATTTCTCTTATATGTGTCTTTAGGTCGTTACTCTAATTTAGAACTCCTACCATTTCGTTTTTCAACATCAAGAAAACCTCACAACTAAATATAGTTATGAGGCTTTTTAAATTAATACCTATGTTTAAGAACTTTGTTGATATTTGATAAGAACGAACTCAGATGGAAGAAACGAGTCAAGGGGTTTATCATATTCGAATGTAAAAAGTTTTCATAGTCGTTTGAAAGCTGGATAAGTCGATTTAATGGCGTGGCGACGAAATACCTTGACCATTATTTAAGTTGCTTTCAATTTTTCACAAAATAACCGTAATGATGATACAACAGGTAGCAAGATCATTATTGAAAATTGCTTGTTCTCAACGATTGTTACCTATGATAAACTCAAGCTATCAAAATTTTCCATTTAGAAAAATAATCAGGGGGAAAGAGGATGAATACAACTGAATTACCAAAAGTCAATTTAAGAGAATTAACTCTTAATGATGTTGAAGACCGTTATCAATGGTGTCTTGATAAAGAAGTGATAAAACATTTAAATATGCCAGCGAAATATCCACCTTTTAGTAGGGAAGAAACTGAAGGTTGGATTAAAATGTGCATTACCAAAACAAATGGATATGAACAAAAAGCGATCATTACAGAAGAAGGAAAGCATATAGGTTGGATAGATTTGAAGAACATCGACACACTCAACAAACATGCAGAACTAGGGGTGGCAATAGGAGATAAAACCTATTGGGGTAAGGGCTATGGATTATCTGCAATGAAAGAAATGCTTTTGTGGGGCTTTAATGAATTAGACCTTAACAAGATTTGGCTTAGAGTAGAAGTTGACAATGCAAAAGCAATTAAGTCTTATAAGAGAATTGGGTATGTTGAAGAAGGTATACTAAGACAGGACCGACTAAGAAATGGTGAATTTATTGACCGTTTAAGAATGAGTATTCTGAAACACGAGTTCGTCAGTTAGCAAGAGCATAAATAGAGAAAGGGAACTCCAAAGATGTAGTTCCCTTCTAACAATATTCTTTAACATAGCTAAATTAATAAAATATTAATAAGAGAATACCTACAAGAAAGCAATAATATGTAAAGTAGCTAAGCTTGCCACTTTTCATGATTCCCATAAACCAACGCATTGCAAAATAAGTCATAAATAATGTCACAATAAATGTCGAAGCGTATGGAATTGCTAATACACCTTTATTTGGCTCATTTAAAAAATCTGAAATTCCAAGGACAACCCCACCAAGACTTACAGGAATATAAAGCATGAAGGAAAATCGCAAAGCAGTTTCCTGCTTCATACCAACTGCAACGGCTGAAATAATGGTCGCTCCTGAACGGCTAATGCCAGGTGTTAAAGCTACAGCTTGACCAAGACCTACGATAATGGCGTCTTTTGCAGTCAAATCCGCATCCTTTTTCGTACCACGCATATTACGGATTAGCCATAGGGCAATACCTGTCACAAATAGCATAAGTGCTATCGTAGTCATACTAACATTATCCGCAATAACATCCCTTAATAAAACACCTAAAACGCCTGCTGGAATAGAACCAATCACAATGAAAACGGCAAAACGGAAATCAGCTTTATAACGATTCTTTCCTGTTTTGAGATACAGGAAAAAGTTTGTAATGAGTCGGACAATATCCTCTCGATAAATATAGACAATAGCTAGTAAAGAAGCTGTGTTCGTTAAAATAGCAAAAGTAAAACCTTGCTCACCAAGACCAAGAATTTCGCTAGCAATCATAACATGTCCGCTCGATGATACAGGAATTGGCTCAGTAAATCCTTGTACAAGACCGATAATGATATGTTTGATTATAAGTATTAAATCTATGTTTTCCATAAAAACCTCCCTATTAAAATGTATGACCCAAACATTACATTAGACGTTGAAGGCAATGAAAAGTTCATAAAGAATACCTGAAAAGTAAAATAATGCAAAAAAAGCCACCTCAATAAAAAAATTGAGGTAGCTTTTTTGCAAACTAAAGAGTCATTCAATCATTCAAAATTATAACTTAACTGTATGTGCAAGCTTATTTTCTGCTGCTTGAACTGTGTTGAATAGAAGCATAGTAATTGTCATTGGTCCTACACCGCCTGGTACAGGTGTAATGTGAGAAGCAATACCATCGACCTCACTAAAGTTTACGTCACCGCAAAGCTTGTTATTTTCATCACGATTAATACCAACATCTATAACAACTGCTCCTTCTTTAACGTGTTCCTTCGTAATAAAGTTTGCACGTCCAACTGCCGCAATTAATATATCTGCTTGTTTAGTGAATGAAGGTAGATTCGGTGTTTTGGAATGCGTATATGTAACGGTTGCATCTTTTTGTAGTAGTAGTTGTCCCATTGGTTTACCCACGATATGACTACGCCCCACGATGACCGCGTGCTTTCCTGCTACTTCAATTCCTGAATATTCAAGAAGTTTCATTACGCCAAACGGTGTACAAGGCAAAAATGTTTCTTGGCCAAGCATCATTTTCCCAACGCTTACTGGTGAGAAGCCATCAACGTCTTTTTCCACAGCAATTGTGGCAATAACAATATCCTCATCAATATGTTTTGGGAGTGGTAATTGTACTAAAATACCATGAATATCTTCACGATTATTTAATAATTCGATTTGTGCTAATAATGAATCCTGTGTAGTTTCTTCTGGCAGTTTGATTAACTCAGAAAACATACCAATCGCTTCACAAGATTTTTGCTTATTTCTCACATATGTAGCCGAGGCTTGGTTGTCTCCTACTAAAACAACCGCTAAGCCTGGTGTTAATCCTTGCTCTTTTAAACGCGTTACTCGCTCTGCTACTGAATTACGAATTTCTTGACCAATTTCTTTACCATTAATAATTGCACTTGACATAGACCTTAGTTACTCCTTCCAATTCAACACATTTTATTGTTCTGTAAATTTAGAAAGTACGCCATTAACAAATTTCGACGAGCCATCGTCGCCAAATGTTTTGCATAACTCGATTGCTTCATTAAGTACTACTCTTTTTGGTGTTTCTGGCATGTATAAAATCTCGTATACAGCTAGACGTAAAACCGTTCTTTCAATTTTAGGTAAACGGGCAAGTGACCACTTTTCAAGATGCTGCTCTATAGTAGCATCGATTTCCTCTAAATGTTCAACTGTTCCAGTAACAATCTTTTCGTAGAAGACATTTGTTGGTTGTCCTTTAATATGACCCATTGCTTCTTCTACTGTTAGTTCAGTATTGTCTAGCTGAAACAAAACTTGCAACGCTTTTTCGCGTGCCTCATGTCGTTTCATGTAAAGCTCTCCTTCTTAAGTGGCATTAAGGTTTATAATAGCATAAATTCGTGAGAGAAACACGAATTCAAGCAAGTTTTAAATAATCTGATACCTTTTTCAAGCAACTTTTTGCTTATTTTAACACCCTGCAATTAACTTTTCTAAGAAATATATTGAAATTAAAAATCAACCTTTATTGTTTAAATACCAAGAATGTTATAATTAAGGAAATTAAACATCATTTTTCAGGTGTTCATTACGCATTATGAAGTTATATGTACAAGCCGTAAAAGAACGAACGCAAATCCCGCCTATTTTACTGCGATATTTGTAAATATAAAATTCATTTTGATGCGATATAAAACTTCTTTAGCTCTTACCAGTAAGGGCATTTTATGAATGAACGTAGAGAAATAAATATGCCTGCTCCATTGACATCGTATGAAAGAAATATATAACACTTTGTATAACCGCGAACGAATACTTCCACACTTATAAAAAGTTAAAACAAATCTTTTGACTCTATAGTTACTATAGGGTTTATTGTATTACTTGGAAATATTCTAGTAGACTTTGATTCATGTATCGTGAAAGATTGAAGGAGAACAATATGAATAAGCAACAACTTTTAACTTTAAGTATTTTATTATCGAATTTATTCATTGCCTTTTTAGGTATTGGTTTAGTTATACCTGTGCTACCAACACTTATGAATGAGCTGAAAATTTCAGGCTCTGTCGTTGGTTATATGGTGGCCGCATTTGCTATCACTCAACTTATCGTCTCGCCGATTTCTGGTAAAATGGTGGATAACATTGGCCGTAAAATTATGATCGTTGCGGGTCTTTTTATATTCGGTTTTTCAGAGCTATTATTCGGGCTTGGACGCACAGTTGAAATACTCTTTATCTCACGTATGTTAGGTGGTATCAGTGCTGCTTTCATCATGCCTGCGGTAACTGCATATATCGCTGACATTACAACCCTGTCACAACGTCCAAAGGCATTAGGTTACATGAGCGCAGCGATTAGTACTGGCTTTATTATCGGACCAGGTATCGGTGGATTTTTGGCCGAATTCGGAACGCGCTTACCGTTTTATGCTGCTGGTATACTCGGATTTTTAGCAGCGCTCTTGTCATTCTTTTTACTAAAAGAACCGACACGTGCTGCCGATGATGAACAGTCTGCACCATCAATTTTAGGCAGTATGAAGCGTATTTTTAGCCCACTATACCTTATTCCATTCGTGCTTATTTTCGTATTATCATTTGGTTTAGCTGCATTTGAATCGTTATTTAGCCTATTTGTGGATCATAAATTCGCATTTACACCTTCAGATATCGCGATTATTATTACGGGAAGTGGAGTAGTCGGGGCTCTTGCTCAGCTAGTTTTATTCGATTGGCTAACAAAGAAAATGGGCGAGATTAATCTTATCCGTTATTCACTCGTCCTATCTGCTGTTTTAACATTTGCTATGACATTTGTAAGCCACTATTTCGCAATATTATTTGTCACATTCTTTATTTTCGTCGGCTTCGATTTAATTCGTCCTGCCGTTACCTCTTATTTATCAAAAATAGCTGGTAATGAACAAGGGTTCGTTGGTGGCATGAACTCCATGTTTACAAGTCTTGGTAATATCTTCGGCCCTATTTTAGGTGGAGTATTGTTCGATATCAATTTGAACTACCCATATTACTTTGCGACAATTGTTTTAACACTCGGTGTTATCCTTGCTTTGTTCTGGAGAAAACCAAAGCATATTGAAATATAATAAAATAGCAATACTAATCACTGCTGATCAATTTCCATTAATAACGTAAAAAGAAGGATTGCCCTATAGGCAACCCTTCTTTTTATTCTTGTACGGCTACTTCTTCTTTTTCAAAGTGAATACCTGTAATGTGTACATTCACTTCTGCTGTTTCAAGTGCTGTCATATTATAAATCGCTTGGCGAATTTGAGTTTGTACTTCCTTCGCCACTTTCGGAATTGTATAGCCGTATTTTACAGAGCAAAATACATCAATGGCAATCTCACCAGTTTCAGTAACACCCGATTTAATGCCCTTATTGTGAACTTTTTTACCGAAGCGTTCTACTACGCCAGTAGCAATATTACCACGAGTGGCCGCGACCCCTTCTACCTCGTTCACTGCGATTCCAGCAACAACCTCGATTACTTCCGCTGCTACTTCAATTTTCCCAAGTTCTTCTTTTCCAGAAGGCGTTGGTTGTACGAAAGATTGTCCTACTTTCTCTGCCATACAAATATCATCCTTTCCCTTACACATCACAAACAAATGCTGTACTTACGCTTATTATACTATAAAAAGGGAGGTTTGGCTTCGTAAAGCAGATTTAATTTATATGAGACAGATTTATGTCTATATATTTAAAAAGTTGGGCGATAAAAATGAAAAGCGAAAACAACCGCTACCTCACAATGAATTTTCCACTTCCCTCTTTGTAAAATAATCAAATTTAACTTACAGAAGATTGAATCCTCCTACTAGCCATTTTTCACTCGGAAACCTGACGTTGATTTTATCACCTACGACTTCTTATTCCGATAATCAACATCCCAAAATATTTCATTTTTTCCATTTTGATTTCAATAAACAATCATAATACACTATAATTCTCTTATATACGGATTTTCTGAATAATTAAGAAATATGTAGGAGAAGGAATTGAACAACATGGATATTTTTACGTTTATATTAGTATTAATTTTAGTTTTCACAGGTTTAGCAATAGAAAGAATTATGAAGGATATACGGGAACAAAATAAAGAAATTATTGAAATATTGAAGAAGAACAACCGAGATACAGAAGAAAATACAAGCAATTAAATTGAACATTTATTCTAAGTTTCTGCGTATGAAATTAACTCTAGAAAATTTAAATAAATTGCAGAGTCAATGTATTTTCACAAACAAAACCGCTTTTAAGCGAGATCGATAAATATAAAAAGTTGGGCGATAAATCCAAAATTTTAATCGTTAAATTCAAATAACCTCTCGATAAAAATTGAAAAGCGAAGAAATCTTCGTAGGTTTCTTCAGTATGGGGGAATTAGATTTGTTTATTGTCAATGTTGAAGGGGCTATAAGAAAAGATGATAAGTGGATAATTGTTGAAAGAAGTAAAAAAGAAGAACATGCGGGTGGATTACTTTCACTTGTTGGAGGAAAAGTAGATATTGAAGGAATTTCATCAAATATATTAGAAAAAACTTTAAAAAGAGAAGTTTTTGAAGAAATTGGTATTAAAATTAAAGAGAATTTAAAATATATACATAGCACTTCATTTGTAACAAATAAAGGTGAAAACGTTGTTGATATTATTTTCCTCTGTGAATATGAATCAGGTGATATTTTTGTTAAACAACCTGAAGAAGTAGAAAAAGTATTTTTATTAGCTACGGAAGAAATACTTAACAACCCTCAAGCTCCTAAATTTTTAAAAGAGTATATCAAATATGCTGAATTAGCACTGTTCTAAAGTAGGTGAAATAATGGGGAAATAAAAGTAGCAGTATAAAAAACATAATGTTTTCGAATTACTCTAAAGGGAGCAATTTTTTCCTTACGTTGTGCAATAATAGCTCCCTTTAATGAACTACCTAATCTACTTCTAAAGCGAAGGCGTAGAAAGCGTCGCCACGAGATAAATTCGCTTCCTTTTCATCCTTCCACCATACACCATATGAATAATAATAAACTCCACGTTGTGTTGGTGCGGTAAAACGATTGTCTTTCACCATTACTTCAGTTTCCTTTTTATCACTTATTAGGACAAGATTAAATTCATTTGGTTTTGGTTCGTATTCCATCACAAGAGTTATATTTTTACCAGATTTAACTTTTATAGGTTTTTTACCTTCTAATAGTTCAACTGGTCCAGCGGTATCAACGCATTTATTTGGCCAACAATAGGTACCGAGTGTAGTTTCAAATTTTTTATTATCAATTTCTATATAGACTTTTGGAGGCTTTCCTCCTGGCAATCCATTAGTATTTGAACACCCCATTAAGGTGAGTCCAAAAAGAGCTGCTAAATATAAAAAATATTTCTTCTTCATGCACATCCCCCTCAATATTTGGCGAACTCATTTATACTACGTTACAAAACAATTTTTATATTTTCTGATCCGTTTCATATTTTTTTGTTTTATCACATGGACATGTATCATTTCTTCGATATATGCATTTTTATTAATTTGATTCATATATTGTTAATTTGTAAACAATCAGCTTTTTCCCCTTTCTTTTTCTATATATTCTCTAATTGCAATAATCGTTCGTCTAAAATAATCTCGTCCTATAAATCTACGCCTGAATAAAACCTCCTGACTAGTAAAAGTCAGAAAGTATAAGAAATAGACGTTAGCGCTTTATTCCGTTGTTAACGAATCAATTCCTTGCTTGTCCCCAAAACATCATTCTCTTCTAGGAAATTCGTATTGAATTGAGCTGATTTAAAGACGTCATTGTTCATTAATTCTGCTTTCTGATACTTATCAAAGACTGATTAAACTTGACTGACTCTTCCCACTGGGGAAAATGACTTGAGTTTTCGAACCAAATGAGTTTTTTTGTCGTTTTTATCGTGTGATAGTAATCCTCTACTAATGAAGAAGAAACATGCTGATCATGACGCCCCTCAAAAAACGTAATAGGGACATCGAAACTCTTGTATTCTCTAAAATCAATTTCCATGAGCTCTTGCCACAAATATTGTATAGATTGTAGACTACCTTTTTCGCGATTGATTAAATCTTTAAATGTGTACTTTGATGAAAAAATGAAATCCCTTACCAGTTGGTTGTAATTGCTTTTCCCATATAAAGAATGTCTGTATCGAACCACTAATTTAGTAACAAATAATAAATCGTTTAACCAATCTTTTTGAGTCAATGAAAGGTCAATATTTTCCAATCGCTGAACAATCTTTTTTTTATTTTGTTCTCGACTTTCTTTCAAAACAAAATCATATTGACACTGCAATCCTTTTTTCATGTTAACTACTTGACCACATCCAAAATAACTATGTACTAATTGTGGATATTTTTTAATGAAAATTAAGCCTAGGACACTTCCCCATGAGTGACCTAAAAGGTAAACTTTCTCTTGTTTAAACGTTTCTAACAAATAATGAATTAAACTGTATAAGTCTTCTATATAAGTTTCAATAGTTATTTGTTCCTCTTCCGAAAAAGTATAGTAAGATTTCCCCGCCCCTCTTTGTTCCCAGACTACAACATTAAACGTTTTTCCAAGTTCTGAGTTATATTTATAAATCAGTGGTAAAGCGGCATCACCTGGACCACCGTGCAAATACACTAAAAGAGGCAGATCGTTATCTTCACCAAAAATAGAAATAAATTGTTCTGAAGAGCCTATTTTTATATAGTTTGACACTTGAGTTTTCATTTTCTTCTCCTTCCTTACTATCGATTTGTTCCAACTTGTAATTACCGCGTTGTTTAAAATAAGGAACAATTTAGTTTTTGAATTATGGCTCTTCATCAAAATGTATGCTTGACTGTATATTCCGTTACAGGTGAATGCTTTCCGTCGGCACAGCTTTGCTTTCGGAACTAAAACTCGCCACCATTGCAAGTACATATTTTGATGTTGGCCTGAATTATATTTATTGTATCATTTTTCCAAAAAAAATATTTTATTTAAGCGTTAAAAAGTACATTAGTATATAAAAAATAAGCCGATCAATAATCGACTTATTAAACACCCTAATTGAATAAGTGAGAGTCTACATTACCACGCTTCTCACTTTATTAACTTATATAAATTATTGTGAATATGTAGTGTTACTGTCTCTTTTCAACAAATAACAAAATTAGTGTTGCTAATGGGCCTAACAAAAGAGAAAGTAAAAACCAATTGAACCCTGTTCTATTCTTCCCTTGTGCAAGTGCAGCATTTATCAACGCCAATGTACCCCAACCTACGACATATTGATTATCCATCATCTGTCCCCCTATTTCATTTAACCATACTGCACCGTTAGTGTAGATTTCTTCATAAATTTGATTATAACACATCCAAATAACATGCTTCATAAAAGGTGGCAATACTGTTAAATCAAATAAGCCTGACCTCGAATTCTGCTTACGAGTAATATAAACCATTACAACCTCCATAACTACCTAGCCTCTCACAATTCCGATATCTCCAAGACAAAAGCATTCTTATTAGTATGTAAGCCTAGCTTTATGCGTACTTGGTCTACTGATAAATTTCGTGTATGCACCGTCAATCACTCTCCTTAATTCGGAGTATAATGCCCTTGACACAACATGATAATCGGCTGTCATGACTTTTATTTTGGGCTATTAAAACGAGTTATGAGCTTGTGGGGATTCCTGCGCTTATTTTTTTAACGCAAAACTGACGTAAGTTAATCGGGATAACTAAATTCTATATATTGCTCATGACTACCAACTATCCACTTAAACGATCTCGATACGTCTGACAGCGTTGAATAAGTGAGGTAACTAAAGAATGATAATTTCACCAGAGTATTCTCTTAAATGTTCAATGGCTAATGTCACTGCACCTTCTTCTGTCTCAATTAAACTCAATCCTATCTTTATTGGACTCCAAAATTCATATCCGCAGTCTTCTTGCCACATATATACTTCTGTTGTATAAAGACCATCCCTCCTTTTTATAATTTGAACTTTATATTGATTACTTGGAGACATCATTTCCTTTATCATCTGTTCCATCGTTTCACCATCTTTACAAATATTAATGTGTATATTATAACTATTATTCTTCAAAATGTTTAAAAGCTGTGCGCAAGTTCCGAACACCAGAATGCACCTGTCAGAATAAAGGGCTTTGGGGTCACGCTCTTTCAACGCAAAAAAGAACGACCAACAAACGAGATTTAATTCTTTCGTTGATCGTTTTGTTATCGTTTTATTCCTTCACGTCCAAGCAATCGATAAATTGTTCCTTTTCCGGCTTTGTAAGTCTTGCGAATGTCAACAATTGAAACGCCGTATTGATAATCCTTAATGATTGCGTTGCGTCTGACTTCTTCTTCTTCGCCTTCAACTAACTTCGTTTACGCTCTTTAAACTTTCCTTTAGCTTTAGACCCCTTTATTCAAATTAATCATGAATAATAATCCTGTTTACCTTGATAAGAATAATACGATAAAATATGTTAGGCCAACTTCAAATTTGCACAAGGAAATATTCAACAGTTATACATAGGAAGTGAAGAATTGTATTATATAGTACTCTCAATAGGATTAATACTCGCTCTCTCGCAAGCTATATCATTAATTTTTATGTATCAAGACAAAGAATTGCTATCTTTCGATGGATTTAAGTCTCTTTTTGGTTTTTTAGTAGGTGTTACGTTATTAGTGATTACCCTACCGAGTCTAAAATCTATTATCCAAAAAGATTATGACGTTATTAGTGGAGAGTGTACGATCGAAGTTGGTTCATTCGGACGCCGTACATCAGCAACTTTTGAAATGATCGAAACTGGTGAACAATATACCTCATTCGATATTCCTGAACTGGATGCTTATGGTATGTCAATTCCTTACTATTGTAAGGTGTCAGTTGCAAAAGAAAATATGTTTACAAAAGACAATATGTTTACTATGGGTTACGAAATTTACGATGTAAAATCCCGAAAATTAATATTAAAAAATGACTAGAGACGAATGCAAACGTCTCTAGTTTTTTTTAATCACTATTGGCACAAAGACCGTGTATGGGATTGTTGGCAAATGAAATGCTTGGAGATAATTTTAAAAAAGAGCAATGCATTAGCGATTTTGATGCCCTTCTCCTGACTACTCCCACAGCTAAAGCAGTGGGGTTCTTATGTACTTAAGAGAAGCGTTACAAAGCTCTCCACAGATGGTGTTGCCATGTCCTGTGTACAACATCTTTGATTTATCCTCTGTTCCATAAGACTTTCTTATTTACACAACCGATGTTGTGTTGGCAATAAGTTTTAACGAAGGCAGGTAGCTCTACCTACGAAGGAATACCCCTCAATTACAAACAAATCTTGTTTGCGAATACGCACAGGAAGGGTTAATCCATTCCAATAGACAATATTCTCTTTAAATCGAATGCCTGCTTTATTAGATTTCCCTTCTACAGAATGAAGCATTCCGTAACGTTTAAAGTGTTCTTTACTCCCTTTAAATAGAACATCTTGAACCGCTTTCCAGACAGTAGAGGCGATCTTCTGAGAAGTATTGCTATCTATATGTTTTTTATAGTTATGTTGATGCTTTTTAATATACGCATGCAGTTGATATTCACTTAACCCAAAAGATTGACGAATGTTATCTAATTCTTTTGCAGTCTGCTTCAACTCTTTTGAATCATTCGATTTTTTCGCTTTTTGGTAGCAACGTAATTGTTTTCGATAGTGTTTTGATTCTTGCATTAAAGTATATTGTTTTACTGCATAAGACAAAGTTGTATTATAGAGTGTACGGGCAATTTCAAAACGTTTTAATAGAATATCCTTTTGCCATGTATCTATAAGTAACTTGAGTTCTATAACAAAACAATCTTTCTTCCCTTTCGTCATTACCCGTCACTCCTTTCTTTTTTTGATTATTTACAATATACAATATAAACATATGTTCTATAAAGAAAAAAGCACTTCATTCCTTCCAATCTCTGAAGAAGTGGGCTTCCAGAAGCTCAATTCTGTGACGTCCACTAAAAATTTTGGAGGTGCAATTAGCTCTTTGTCATCCTGTTGAAATGCTCCATTAAAGTTTGGTATCTGTATGCCTCCTGTAAAGTCATTCAAATCAAATATCCCTGTTCTCTGTATATTTTGGGACATAAAAAAACCTCCTAACTAATAAAAGTTAGGAGGTAATAAAATTAAGAACTTTGATGGGTGTTCTATTCCCTAAATCCACAAATCACAATTACTTGCTTTTCCCCAAAACATCATTCTCTTCTAGGAACTTCGTATTGAATTGCGCTGATTTGAACACGTCATTGTTCATCAATGCTTGGTGGAACGGAATTGTTGTATTGATCCCAGGACCAGATACTTCAAATTCGCTAAGCGCACGATTCATTTTCGCGATCGCTTCTTCACGTGTATTGGCATGAACAATTAGTTTCGCAACCATTGAGTCATAGTATGGTGGGATTGTATAGCCAGCATATACAGCAGAGTCAATACGTACACCGTAGCCACCTGGAGTTACGTAAGTATCTACAGTACCAGCTGATGGCATGAAGTTTTTATAAGCATTTTCTGCGTTAATACGGCATTCAATTGCCCAACCATTTAATTGTATATCATCTTGAGTGAAAGGAAGTTTTTCACCAGATGCAATTTTTAATTGTTGTTGTACAAGATCCACACCAGAAATCATTTCAGTTACTGGGTGTTCTACTTGGATACGAGTATTCATCTCCATGAAGTAGAATTTATCTTCTTGATAGTCATAAATAAACTCGATTGTTCCGGCACCTTCATAGTTACAAGCTTCAGCAGCTTTAACGGCAGCGGCACCCATTTCAGCACGACGCTCAGAAGATAGCGCTGGAGATGGAGCTTCCTCTACTAATTTCTGCATACGGCGTTGAACGGTACAGTCACGTTCACCTAAATGTACAACGTTACCATAGCCATCCGCTAATACTTGGATTTCACAGTGACGGAAGTACTCGATGAATTTTTCTAAATATACGCCTGGGTTACCGAATGCTGCAGCAGCCTCTTTTTGCGTAATTTCAATGCCTTTTACAAGGTCTTCTTCTGTACGAGCTACACGGATACCTTTACCGCCACCACCAGCAGTTGCTTTGATGATCACAGGGTAACCAATTTTAGCAGCCCATTCTTTACCTGTTTCGATATCTGGAACAATACCAGTACCCGGAACAAGTGGAACACCTGCTGCTTCCATTGTTGTACGTGCAACGTCTTTAATACCCATAATTTTAATAGAATCAGATGAAGGTCCAATGAACTTAATGCCTGCGTTTTCACAAGCCTCAGCGAAGTCAGCGTTTTCAGATACAAAACCGTAACCTGGGTGGATACCGTCTGCACCAGTTTTTTCTGCTACGCTAAGTAAAGCTGGGAAGCTAAGATATGAATCTTTTGAAAGCTTTGGCCCGATACAATATGCTTCGTCTGCTAATTTCACATGTAATGCGTCAGCGTCTGCTTCTGAGTATACGGCAACAGATTGAATGCCTAACTCTTTACAAGCACGAATAATACGCACAGCGATTTCGCCGCGGTTTGCAATTAAAACTTTTTTCATGGTTGTGCACTCCTTACTCAGCTTTTACAAGGAATAATGGTTGACCGTATTCTACTAATTCACCGTCTTTAACAAGTACTTCAACGATTTCCCCTTGAACTTCTGCTTCAATTTCGTTGAATAGTTTCATAGCTTCTACGATACATACGATTGTTTCATCACCAACTTTGTCCCCCACTTTAACGTAAGCTGGTGAATCTGGATTTGGAGATTGATAAAAAGTTCCAACCATCGGTGACACAATTTTATGTAACGATGGGTCGTTATTTGCTGGTGCTGCAGCTGGTGCTTCTTCAGCTTTTGCTGGAGTAGCTGGTGCTACAGGAGCTGCTACAGGCGCAGACTGTTGTACAACAGGTGCAACTACTACTTTTTTAGGTGCTACAGTATCAGTAACAACAACACCATTCTTTTTTAATTTAACTTTTGCGCCATCTACTTCGTAAACGAACTCGTCAATCGAAGAAGAATCTACTAATTTAATAATTTCGCGAATTTCTTGAATTTTGAACATTTCTAACTCTCCTTATGAAATAAAATCTACTACAAATACTATTTTATATTTTTTTCGAACAATTTGAAATACTTTAATGCAAATTAAGTAAATATGAACAAAATAAAAGGCTTTCCTTTACTAAACGAAAGCCTTTTCATTATACTGATATATAACAACAGTTTCAAATAAACAGAAAATTCCTCTTTTTCTCTCTATTTTTAATAGTTATTCGCGCTGAATTTTACTTGGACGTCATTTGCGCCTTCCATCTCTGTTTTTACCAAGTAAATAATTTCATTTGCTTGAGCTTTTGATAGCTCCTCAGCCATAACAGTTACCTGTACTTTATCACCATCTGCTCGAACAAACGCATCGGAGTAACCTGAAGATTTAATAAGCATTTCTAACATTGCTTCAGAGGATTCTTGTTTTATAAGGTTATCCATTTCATTATAAGCTTCACTTTTTTGTTCTGCTGTGTAATCTTTTGAACCGATCTTCTGCTCTAATTGCAAACGAAGCTGGCTTCTTTCATCACTAACTTGCATGCGCATTTCTTCAAATAAATGACTTGGAGAAGATACTTCCTTCGTCTCTCCCTCTTTCGTTGCTTCTTGATCAGTCACACCCGTTACCGCAGTTTGCTGTAATGCGTCATCTGTGAAAATAGTTAGTCCATTAAATTGTTTTGCTGGATCAACCAAATAATACACTGAGATAACCGCTACTAGACTTAATAATGTCATAAACCAAACTGTTCTTCTACGTACGCGCATTTACTTTTCCTCCTTATTCTCCATTGGAACGATAATAATTCGATGAATCGGCAATTGCATTACTTGACTAACAACAGCACGAATTTCATTTTTCACAAAGATATCTGATGCTCCTTCTGAAACAATTAGCATCCCTGTTACTTCTTTCGTGCCTTGTTCAGTTCCTCGAAAATATTGACTGAATAGTTTATTGTCATCCTTCTCAGCTGTCATATCTCCGTAATAAAAATAGACTTTAACCTCCCCAACACCTTTCATAGCCTTTAGTGTTTGTTCAAGTTTTTCTTCACTGGTCATCGAAGTTACTTGCCCATTCGTTGTACCCGTTTGATACATTGGTAAAATGATGAAAATTCCCACGGAGGCAGCAATAAGCATTAAGACTAGAAATGACGTTGATTTTTTTCGTTTCTTTTCCACATCACTTGTACATTGCCTCCTTTCATCTTCTCTTTTTCAAGTGTATGTACGCTTGTTTCCTCCTATGAATTGATAAATGGAATCTTTAATAGCAATTGCAAAAATACTAACGTAATAACAAGCTTTGTAAGTGAAATTATTTCTTTATCTTCTGTTAAAAACACAAATATCTGACAGATAAAGAGCATCGCTAATAAAAGAATCAATCTATCTCCCCCCAGCCATAACTTGCACAAAAACGATGAGGAATAAACAAGAAAACATAAATGAAAAAGCAATTAGAAATGATACAGCACATAAGGTAAATAGAGATTTACTAACATGATCAAGTAGTTTACAAATATCATCAAAAGCAATCGGTTCTAAAATAGCAGCTAACATTTTCAACGAATACGCACTGACAACAAGCTGAACTGTTGGAATAAACGACACGGTAATAACCGCTATAAAAGCAGAAATACTAGTAATAGAAGAGGAAAATTGTGTCATATGCTGGAACATCGAAAAACTATCTACTATAAAGGAACCAACAACCGGAATATTTTCCTCTATTAATTTCTTCACAGGCTCTGCAACAGCTGCATTGACACTAAATGCGGCCACGCCACTCGCCGACATTAAAATGATGTAACAAATTACAGATGCCGAGACGATGCTCATAATGGTAAAACGAATCAATTCGGCAATTCTCGTAAACGAAATTTCTTTAACAATGACACTGCAGACATCAAACACAATGGCAAAAAGCACTCCTGGAATAAGCCATTTACTACTAATAATCGTTAAGACTTGTACAAAGAAAAGTAAAAAAGGCTGCCAAGAAGCAATCGCTGTAATACTGCTAGATAAAAGAAAACTTGAAGTAAGAATGGGATAAAATGCAGTAAATATATGTGCAAGTCCCTGTGCTATTTCGTCTATCAAATTAAATGAACTCACAACAACTGGTCCTATAGTCGCCAGTACAATAAGAAAAAAAAGTATCCTTGTCCCTTTTTCAAATTCTGGTAAAATCATATTAACAATCAAAATAATAATGACATAGCCACACAAAATAAGCGTCATCTTCAGCAATAGAAAAAATGGATCCGTTAAAAACGAAAATATTTGCTCCAGCAATGTCTTCGCCCCTTAGTTTAGCCGTTGTAAAATGGCCGACACCTCCTGTAAAACAGCCAAAAATTCCTTAAACCAGTACAACAAAATAACAATCTTGACCCCATCGTAGACAATATGCCCGAGTACTTTATAGCTTTGTTCTACAAGTAAAAAAGACACCCATTGCCCTACATAAAAAAGGCTAGCACTTACTACAATTGCTTTTGCATAAGGCAAAAAAGCTAATGTCTCAAGCAATTGCTTGATGAATGGCAATAGGAGTGTAGAAAACAGCATACTAAACAGCAAAAACGAAAACATTACACTAATCAGCGCATGGAGTGGCTTTATGACTTCTTTTATAAGCAATAATAAAAGCAGCATGACAACAGCTACAATGACAATTTCCATTTACATTACCCAGAAGAGGTCAGCCATTGAAAGAATGTAAGGATTTCATTGAAAAATAGACGTAAAAATCGCAGTAATTCCGCTGTCATATATAAGTAGGCAATGAAAAATAGGAAAAATGAAAATTCTTTTTTTCCTGTTTGATCAAAGAAGACATGAAGAAGCGCAACTACTAGTCCCACTCCAGCGACTCTTAATACGTCTTGTAATTCCATTTCATACGCCCCCTCGTGTACAGCAATATATGTTGCTACCCCAAAAAAAAGACCTCTATACATACGTATAGAGATCTTAGTATTTTTATGAAATTAATGATGCCTTGGCAAACCTACGTCCGGGATTGGAAATAAGTTACAGTAGCTTTTCAATGATGCTTTTCACAGAACCTGGTTGTTTCACTAAATAGCTCTTTTCACCCATCCACATCGATAAATATTCGGCTTTGCTCTGTTTTGCACTTTCTTTACGAATAGTTGTAGTTAGATCATTTTGCAATGGATAAGGTGCTACAACAGCATCCTTCATACGTTCCGTAAAAGCATTTGCTAAGCCTCTTGCTGGTTTACCAGAAAAAGCACGAGTAATCGTCGTCTGCTGCGCTTTCGATTCAAGCAAGGCATTTTTATAAAGAGGTGAAATTTCACACTCATCTGCTACTAATAACGCTGTACCAATTTGAACCGCTTGAGCACCTATTGCTAGTGCTTTACTTACATCTTCCTTTGTGACAATGCCCCCAGCACCAATAATCGGTATGGAAATTTGTCCTACTACTTGCTGCAGTAAATCATGCAAATCAATTAATTGCATTGGTTCAGTGAAAGAACCACGATGACCACCGGCTTCACCACCCTGAAGGACAACAGCTTGCATCCCTGCTTGTTCTACACGCTTCGCTTCCTCTAATGTAGTAGCTGTACCAATAACATAAACATTGTTGTCCTTTAAACGATGAATCACATCTGCTGAAGGAATGCCAAACGTAAAGGAACAAATGGCTACATTTTCATCAAGAACAGCTTGTACTTGTTCTTCAAATACTTCCTTGGACGTGACACTTTGTACAGGCGAAAGCCCAAGCTCATCATAAAACGGTTGTAAAGCCATTCGAGCTTTTTGAAGTACATCGATATCAATACGTGGCTCTTCCTGTACAAATAAATTAACAGCAAATGGCTTTTTCGTTAGCTTTTTAACTTCCTGAATAAAACTTTTTGTTTGCTTGCCATCTAAATAGCCTGCTCCAATCGAGCCTAAAATACCTTCCTCTGCACAGGCAGCCACAAATTTTGGCGTAGTTACACCAGCCATTGGCGCCTGTATTATTGGAGACGTGGTCTCAAAAATTGTTTGTAACATAGCATTCACTCCTTACTATTATTGTAAACAACTTTTCCAAATATGACCACATACCAAATGGTAGAAACTACTTTTTATAAAAATAGTAAAGGTCGCTATTTCTCTATCTATTGTCACAAAAAATAACTTTATATGTATAGAATACGAGCAGATATTTTTTGTACCGAAAGCGTAGCGACAGGTACAGATGTTTTGACACCCCTGAAAGAAGTTAAATAAAAACCTACCCTTTTGTTAAAAAAGAGTAGGCTGAATGTTTTTATTTATTACGCACGAGAAACGTAAGAAGCTTCTTCTGTATTGATGATTAACTTGTCACCTTGGTTTACGAAGAATGGCACTTGTACAATAAGACCTGTTTCAAGAGTTGCAGGTTTTGTACCACCAGAAGCTGTATCACCTTTAATACCAGGCTCTGTTTCTGTTACTTCTAGCTCAACAGTATTTGGTAATTCAACACCTAGCATTTCACTTTGGTATGATTGAATATGAACTTCCATGTTTTCTTTTAGGAATTTTAATTCATATTCAATTGCAGCTGAAGCAAGTTCAGTTTGCTCATATGATTCTAAGTCCATGAAAACATGCTCGTCACCTTGTGCATAAAGGTATTGCATTTTACGGTTATCGATTTGTGCTTTTTCAACTTTCTCACCAGCACGGAAAGTTTTTTCATTTACTGAACCGTTACGTAAGTTACGTAATTTAGAGCGTACGAACGCAGCACCTTTACCTGGTTTAACGTGTTGGAAATCTAACACGCGATATAATTGGCCATCTACAACAATTGTTAGACCTGTACGGAAATCGTTTACTGAAATCATTTGTGTTCCTCCATAGTTTATAAAATAATAAGTTCTTTTGACGAATGAGTTAGCAGTTCATTACCTGTCTCTGTGATTAAAATATCGTCCTCGATACGTACACCACCGATTCCCGGTAAATACACTCCTGGTTCAATCGTTACGGCCATACCTGGCTCTAGCACCGCTTCTGAACGCATTGATAAGCCAGGGCCTTCATGTACTTCAAGACCAATCCCATGTCCTAATGAATGACCAAATGCCGTGCCATATCCTTTTTCTGTTAAGTAGTTACGTGCAATCGCATCTGCTTGTATCCCTGTGAAGCCAGGCCCAACCTTTTCAAGTGCTAAGAGCTGGGAAGCAAGGACTGCGTTGTACATATCCACTAATTTTTCAGATGGCTCGCCAACTGCCACAGTACGTGTAATATCCGAGATATAGCCATTGTACAGTGCTCCATAGTCTAATGTGACAAAGTCGCCTTTTTCAATCACTTTATTCGTTGCAACGCCATGTGGTAAAGCTGAGCGAAGACCAGACGCAACAATTATATCAAACGAGGATTGAGTTGCTCCTTGTTTACGCATGAAAAATTCTAATTCATTCGAAACCTCAAGCTCTGTTTTACCAGGCTTAATGAAGTTTAAGATATGTGTATATGCGTGATCAGCAATTTCACACGCAACCTTAATAATATTAATCTCTTGTTGCGTCTTAATCAAGCGAATTTTTTCAATTAGCCCAGAAATCGGCACTAAATCAGCTTGAATTTTATTTTTATACAGCTCATACGTGCCATAGCTAACAGTATCTTTCTCAAAGCCCAATAATTTGATGCCCATATTTTTTACTTGTGTTGCAATTTCTTCAATGATCGTCGCCTCATGCTTTACAATTCGGAAGTCCTGTACTTGCGCAGCTGCTTGCTCTGTATAACGAAAATCCGTGATAAACACAGCATCATTTTGAGACACAATCGCTACGCCCGCTGTTCCTGTAAAACCAGTCATATAACGACGATTGTACTCGTTTGTAATTAAAATACCGTCAATATTTTGTTCCTGAAGTGCCTTACGTAGCTTTTGTAATTTCATCATAATCAATTCTCCCTCTCAATAAATGTGCGTAGTGCCAGTTCATAGCCTTTCGTACCTAGTCCACTGATTTGACCAAGGCATGCCGGAGCGAGATAAGAATGATGACGGAAAGCCTCACGTTTATGGATATTTGAAATATGTACTTCTATAACCGGCACAGAAATCCCTGCAATTGCATCATGTAACGCAATGCTTGTATGGGTATATGCACCGGGATTAAAGATTATACCATCATATTTTTCGTCCTCTGCTTCATGTACCCAATCAACAAGTACCCCTTCATGATTAGATTGACGAAACTCGACAGTTGCACCTAAAGACGCCGCAAGATTCTGAACATTGTTTTTCACATCTTCTAATGTTTCATACCCATAAATATGTGGCTCTCGTTTACCTAGTCGATTTAAGTTAGGTCCATTCAAACATAATAACTTCACGCATATTCGCCTCTTTCTATGTACTTGCCATTATTTTATCATACAAGGCGCAGACAGCAACTAATTTCCTTTTTGTGCTGTGTGTTCCTTTTGATGAAAATTCGCAGTTTCAAGCAAGAAACGTAATAGACAAATAACAATGACCATGAAAGGGATTGATAGTTTTTTAAAGGAAGAAGATTGTAAAGGCAAATCCAGAACAATCCATTCTAATGTGATGGACAAAAATAGGCCAAGTAGAAAAGAAGATAGCACAGCTGGGATAATATAGACATATCTCAATGTAATAAATAATAAAAATCCAATAAAAAATAAGACTAGGATGAGAAAGCTCCATTGAAATAGTTTTGAGCTACCTTCAAATATATCCCACTTCTTATAAAAACCTATTGGATTCCATTTAATGAGTTGAAAGTATTCAAGTCCCTTTAAACACAATGCTAAAACAAGTGCACTGACGAGCGATGTTATACTAGCTACTTTCAAGTAAAATCCTCCTAACTTGTACCACGAGTTTATTTTCAAACGTTAATCATTTCCTAAACTGTACGATTAGTGTAACCATATAGAAATTTTACTATGCGTAACTCTAGAGGTTTTTCACTAAATTTAGTACAATGGTACAGTTGAAATATATAAAGAGAGTGGTGTTAGCCTTGAGCAATTCACCTGTATACGGGGGACAAGCACAATTAGAAGGTGTAATGTTCGGAGGAAAGGAACATACGGTTACCGCTATTCGCCGTAACGATGATTCCATTGATTATTATCATTTTAAAAAAGTTCAAAACCCTATTTTACAAAAGCTTAAAAAAATTCCATTGGTACGGGGCGTTGTAGCACTGATTGAATCAGCTGGTTTAGGCTCTCGCCACATGCAATTTTCAGGGGACCGTTTCGACGTTACACCTGGCGAAGAAGAAGAGCATAAAGAGGAAGGCTCGAGACTTCAAATGATTTTAGGCGTTGCAGTTGTAGGTATTCTTACCTTTTTATTCAGTAAATTTGCCTTTACATTAATTCCAGTATTTATTGCGGATTTTTTCTCTAAATGGATAGAAGGCAAAACTGGTCAAATTTTACTTGAAAGTGGCATTAAGTTAGTTTTACTACTTTCCTATTTATATTTTATATCTTTAACGCCACTAATTAAACGAGTATTCCAATATCATGGTGCAGAACATAAGGTTATCAATTGCTATGAAGCTGGTATGGACGTAACAGTGGAAAATGTGCAAGCACAATCACGCTTACACTATCGTTGCGGTAGTAGTTTTATGCTGTTCACTGTGTTCGTAGGCATGTTTTTATATTTCTTCGTGCCAACTGATCCACTTTGGTTACGCATTTTGGACCGTATTCTATTAATTCCAGTTGTTCTTGGTATATCATTTGAAGTACTTCAAGCGACAAATGCGTGCCGTAATATTCCCGTGTTACGCTTCCTGGGCTATCCAGGCTTATGGCTGCAATTACTAACAACACGTGAGCCTAAGGATGAGCAAGTAGAAGTAGCCATCGCATCCTTCAATATGCTGCTTCAAGTTGAACAGCAACCAGAAATCGCAGCTACTTTAAATCATGATTAAAAATTAAGGGCAAGTCCAACTGATGAGTTTGGTTGGACTTGCCCTTTTTTATAGTTTTTACAATGGCTGTACAGAAATTATTTGTTGCTTTGCTTTCTCGTACTCCGCTTCCAATGTTATGAGTATTTCACGAACCGATTCTCGCTTGATAACATTTGTGATACCATGACCCGCCGACCAAATATCTCGCCATGCTTTTACATTGACAAGATGTGTCAAATCAACATCCTCTCTTGGCTTCAATGTCGCTGGATCAATGCCTTCCTTCAATAAAGATGGAATTAACACATTAACATGGACACCGCTAAAGGCATCGGTATATAAAATATCAGAGGTATCACTGTCAATTACCATATTTTTGTACTCCTCAGGTGCATTTCCTTCATCACAAGCTAAAAAACGAGTACCCATATAAGCATAGTCTGCCCCCATTATTTGAGCAGCTAATACGTCTGCACCGCTAGAGATGGAACCTGATAAAATAATTGTCCCCGTAAAGAATTTCTTTACGGCAGATACAAAGCCAAATGGGTTCAGTTGCCCACCATGCCCACCAGCACCTGCACAAACAAGAATTAGTCCGTCTACACCCGTTGCAGCAGACTTTTCTGCATGCTTGACGTTCGCAACATCTGCATAGACCCTCCCACCATAGCCATGTACAATGTCCAAAACTCTCTTTGGATTACCGAGTGACGTAATGACAATTGGTGGCTGAAACTGTTCAATTAACTGTATATCTTCCTCAAAACGTGTATTCGCTACAGGATGACATATTAAGTTGACTGCCCATTGCTCAGTCGGTAGTGCCTTTTTTATTTCTTCTAGCCACTCAGCACATGTTGAAGCGGGTCTTGCGTTTAATAATGGAAATGAACCGATAGCCCCTGCTCTACTAGCTTCAATAACCATCTTAGGGTTAGAAACTAAAAACATCGGAGCTACTATAATTGGTAAACTAAACATACACTCTCCCCCTCTATACTTAAATATTTCGAGAGATTTCCTGAAAATCCTACTAAAAAAATTTAAATTTTAGTTCTGACCCCACATCTTACGTTGAAATGACAAGGACCCATCTCCCCTCTCAAAGGTGGGAGACTTCCGTAGCTAGGGTTTGTCTAAATGAAGATAAAAAAAGTACCTATCCGTCTTGTTAACGATATAGATGGTTACTTTGAAATAAAGTTCGATCAAAAATACCCCACAACCAGTATTTTACGATAAATAAAAAGAATCCATTTTGAACATAGATAGATCAAAATGGATTCTTATCCAGAAGAATTAATTATCAGTTTTATAAAAAAGTTTGATCATTTTCTACCTGCGTCCTTCACAATCGCGCCCTTTAATGGATATCATATTATTTTTATTATGTGGTTTTGTTGAAGAACATTGCTTAAGCGTAATTCAACATAAGCACCCGTTGGTGGCAAGATAATCCGTATAGGCAATTTTTAATGACGGTTATGGGTATAGTAAATCCGTTAGACGTGATCTAATTCGAATACGTCAACGTGAAGGAATTAATTTAGCGAAATAGGAAAGAAAAAACCGCAGAAGAGTTAAAAAGTATCTTAGGCATGCCGGGATTAACTATGTATTGAGTCGGATTAAATCAGGTTTTTGATGTGATTAGCGGAAGAGGGAAATCAAGAAGAGACTTGGATATTTTCACCAAGTTCTTTAATATTGCACAAAAACAGACACGAAGATATAATTATATTACAATTGTCGTCTACAAAATGTGCATAGTAATCCTATTTTATAATTTAATTATATCGCACTGGTAAGCTCTTGTCAAATATTTTTTCTCAATAAAATGGTTAGGAGAGATGCAGAATGAATTCTTTAGTTCTTGGTTTTCAGGAAATGGATAAAACACAGCTTTTGCTCGTTGGTGGAAAAGGGTCAAATTTAGGGGAATTATCAAAAATCGAAGGAATACAAGTACCAGAGGGATTTTGTGTTACAACGGTGGGTTATCAAAAAGCCATCGAACAAAACGAAACGTTTCAAATATTGTTGGACCAACTATTAACGCTAAAAGTAGAGGATCGAGATCAAGTTGGCGAAATCAGCAGGAAGATTCGACAAATCATTATGGAAGTAGAAATCCCTTCGGACGTTGTAAATTCAGTTGCACACACACTCTCTCAGCTAGGTGATGACCATGCTTACGCAGTGCGTTCTAGTGCGACTGCTGAAGATTTACCACATGCCTCTTTTGCTGGTCAACAAGACTCCTATTTAAATATCATCGGCAAAGATTCCATCTTGCAGCATATTCGCAAATGTTGGGCTTCCCTATTTACGGATCGCGCGGTAATCTACCGTATGCAAAATGGATTTGACCACAGTCAAGTGTATTTATCCGTTATCATACAACGGATGGTTTTCCCACAAGCATCAGGGATTTTATTTACCGCTGATCCGATAACTTCTAACCGAAAACTGCTATCAATCAATGCCAGTTTTGGACTCGGAGAAGCACTGGTCTCTGGCTTGGTCTCTCCCGATTGTTATAAAGTACAGGAAGATAAAATCGTCGATAAAATGATAGCAACCAAGAAATTAGCTATCTATAGCCTAAAAGGAGGAGGAACAGAGACACAACAGATCGATCCGAATCAGCAAAAGACACAAACACTTACCGATCAACAGATTTTACAACTAGCACGCATCGGCAGACAGATCGAAGCTTATTTTGATTGCCCACAAGATATCGAATGGTGTTTGGTTGATGATACATTTTATATTGTCCAAAGTCGCCCAATCACGACCCTTTTCCCCATCCCTAAAGCGAATGATCAAGAAAACCACGTCTATATATCTGTCGGTCACCAACAAATGATGACCGATCCTATGAAACCATTGGGATTGTCTTTTTTTCTGTTAACGACTTCTGCGCCCATGCGTAAAGCAGGCGGAAGGTTGTTTGTTGATGTTACGCATCAACTAGCTTTACCGGTCAGTAGAAACAATTTATTAAATGCTATGGGACAACACGATCCGCTCATGAAAGACGCACTTATGAACATCATTGAGCGTGGAGATTTTATAAAATCGTTACCGAATGATATTAAAGCACCGAGTCCCAACAGAGGCAATACAGATACGCTAGCACAAATTGAAAACAATCCATCAATCGTTTCTGAATTGATTAAGCGAAATCAAACATCCATAGAAGAGTTAAAACAAAACATCCAAACGAAATCAGGAATAGATTTATTTGATTTTATTCTAGAAGATATTCAGGAATTAAAGAAGTTTTTATTTGACCCACAAAGTTCAGCTGTATTTATGGCTGCTATAAATGCTTCAATATGGATTAATGAAAAAATGAACGAGTGGTTAGGTGAAAAAAACGTAGCAGACACGCTTTCTCAATCTGTACCAAATAATATTACTTCGGAAATGGGTCTAGCACTATTAGATGTCGCAGATGTGATCCGTCCTTATCCAGAAGTAATTGCATATTTACAACACACAAAAGATGATACCTTTTTGGATGAACTAGTTAAATTCAATGGTGGACAGGAAGCTAGAGACGCTTTCTATGTTTTTCTCAACAAATACGGAATGCGATGTGCTGGAGAAATCGATATTACGAAACCTCGTTGGAGTGAAAAACCGATTACACTTGTCCCCATGATTCTTAACAATATCAAAAACTTGCAGCCTAATGCCAGCACTCGGAAATTTGAGCAAGGGCGACAGGAAGCTTTGAAAAAAGAACAAGAGTTATTAGAGCGATTGAAGCAATTACCGGATGGTGAACAAAAAGCCAAAGAAACAAAACGAATGATCAGCCTAATCCGAAATTTCATCGGTTATCGCGAGTATCCAAAATACGGCATGATTAATCGCTACTTCGTTTATAAGCAGGCTTTACTGAAAGAAGCCGGACAACTCGTACAAGCCAACGTTATTCATGAAAAAGAAGATATATACTATCTCACTTTTGAAGAACTTCGTGAAATCGTACACACAAATAAACTAGATTACCAGATCATCAGCGAGCGAAAAGACGAGTACAAATTATATGAAAGAATTACTCCCCCACGCGTTATCACGTCTGATGGTGAAATCATTGTAGGTGAATACAAACGAGAAAATCTCCCAGCCAAAGCTATTGTAGGGCTGCCTGTTTCTTCTGGAGTTATCGAGGGACGCGCTCGTGTCATCTTAAACATGGAAGATGCCGATATAGAAGAAGGAGATATATTAGTTACCTCCTTTACTGACCCTAGCTGGACACCATTGTTTGTATCCATAAAAGGTCTAGTTACCGAAGTTGGTGGACTGATGACCCATGGAGCAGTTATCGCGCGTGAATATGGCTTACCAGCAGTTGTTGGGGTGGAAAATGCCATTAAACTGATTAAAGACGGGCAACGAATTCGCGTACATGGAACAGAAGGGTATATTGAAATATTGTAATAACTAAAAACGTCAAGTAAGAGCCTCTGTCTTAATGGACGGCAATCGGCTTTGTGCTTAGGCCTCCCCCTCAAAGGTGGGGGTACTTCCGTAGTTAGCTTTTGTCTAAATGAAGATAAAAAAAGTGTCTATCCGTCATTTTGACGAGATAGACACTTTTTCATTATTTTATAGGCCACATTTCAACTGTGCAGCACAGTTTGTACATGTATTACAGCCACCAATTTCTTCAACAGTTCCTTTACGGCATACAGGACAAGTATTCCCTACATCCGAACCAATAACTGTTGTCGATTCTAATGCTTGAATCGTATCTACTAATACAACAGGACGCTTCGTTGGTACTTCTACTAATTCTTCTTCAAATGATAGTTGATCCATATCATTTTCTTCAGCTTTTAGTGTCAGTACTTGTGAATCACGGCTACCATCTACATAGACCGTACCACCTTTAGCGCCACCTTTATATAAGCGCTCGTATACTTTTTCAACTTGTTGTACTGTATAACCTTTTGGTGCGTTTACAGTTTTTGAAATAGATGAATCGATCCATTTTTGGATGATACATTGTACATCAGCATGTGCTTCTGGTTTTAACTCCATAGCCGTAACGAACCATTCAGGAAGTTCATTCTCATTAGCTTCTGGATGACGTCCTAAATATTCTTGTACGATTTCTGCTTTTACCTCGATGAATTTACCTAAACGACCAGAACGGTAATATGTGAATGAGAAGTATGGCTCAAGACCTGTTGCCACACCAACCATCGTACCAGTAGAACCAGTTGGAGCTACTGTCAGTAAATGTGAGTTGCGAATACCAGTTGCTAAAATTTGTTCTTTAATGTGTGCAGGCATTTTTTGCATAAAGCCTGTTTCAGTAAATGCTTTACGTAAACGTGCTGTCTCTTCCTCAGTTGCTCCTACAAGGAATGGGAAGCTACCGCGTTCTTTTGCAAGCTCCGTTGACGTCTCATACGCAGTTTCAGCAATCGTTTTAAAGATTTCATCAACTAGCTCATTACCCGCTTCTGAGCCATATTCTTTCTCACAATAAATTAGTAAGTCCGCTAAGCCCATTACACCCAAGCCAACACGACGCTCTCCAAGAGCTTGTACACGGTTTTCTTCTAAGAAGTATGGTGTAGCATCAATAACATTATCTTGCATACGAACACCAACACGAACTGTTTCACGTAGTGCTTCATAATCAATTGTTTGATCTTCCTTATTCGCAAACTGTGCTAAGTTCACAGCCGCTAAGTTACACACAGAATATGGTGCAAGTGGTTGTTCCCCACACGGATTTGTCGCTACAACGCTTTGACCATAAGCTTTTGCGTTTGTCATGTCATTAGCGTTGTCGATGAAGAAAATACCTGGCTCTGCAGAGTATGTTGCACAAACGTTGATTAAATTCCATAATTCCTTCGCTTTAATCGTGCGGTAAGTGCGTACTTTATAGCCCATTTTCTCCCATTCGCGTACATCTCCAACTTTATGCCATTCACTGTTGTAAATAGCCATCTCTTCTTTTGTATATTCTTCAACAGCTGGGAAACGAAGCTCAAAGTCAGCGTCATTTTCTACAGCTTGCATAAATTCTTTTGTTAATGTTACAGAAATATTTGCACCAGTTAAAAACTCTTGATTGTGAACAGTATAAGTACCACCATCACGAAGTTTGTTTTCTGCTTCACGAATAATAGCCGTATCAAAACCGCCTAAGCCTTCGATACCTTTATAGTTAACAATACCTTGGTACATAGCTTCCTCTTGAGATGAAAGAGGCTTAAAGTTTAATTTTTCTTTTGCTAGACGAATAATTGAATTATCCGTTGTATTTTCGATTAGGTATCGAAGAATACGTGGATTTTGCATTTTCGAAATAATAAATTCCACGATATCAGGATGCCAATCTGCCAGCATAATCATTTGTGCCGATTTCTTACGCGGGTTCGCTATACCCACTCTCTATGTCACCATAGAAGTTGAGACCATATCTTACATCTTATTAGATGTCCTCGCACTTCGGAGTGGCTTCACTCCTACTCTACTCACTTCCGCTAACATAGCGTGCTTTCGATGGTCGTTGAACCTTCCTCTCTGAAAGAGGCTTGGCTGCTGATTGTCTTTATCCCACTGCTATTTTCAAGCATTCACGCTTACCGTTTCCAGTTACGTTGTAGCTAGCAGTGCATTTATAATGCGTTTTTTAACATTTTCAAAATCACTTTTTATCTCATCTTCCCAGAAACGAAGTAAAGTGTACCCGTGAGCCGCTGCAATTCGATTTTTTTCAATATCCCTGGCTTTTATCCTCTTTTGAACTTCATAAAAAGTGGAATAAAATTTTGGATTCCTATGCCAAAAATCGCCATCACACTCAATTAGAATATTTGTTCCTAATAGTAGAAAATCAAATTGTGCTCCTTCAAAGATGAAGGAATATTTGTAGGGAATTGATTGTTCAACTAAGAAATGCTCTAAAGCTCTTTCAATACTAGTTTTTCTAAATGTTTCCCTCTCTAGTTGCTTTAATGCAGCTTGTCGAATCTTTTCGATGGTTTCTTCACTATAAACCCCTGTCTTACCGCTATTCCATGAAGGAGTTCCATTTATTTTTCTAGTTTTAGCTGTTTTTGAAATGATATTTTCAAAATGAACCTTCTTTTGTTCATCCGGCATTTCATTATGCCATTTTCCTGTATTTTGTGATCGAAGCCTACTCGCACACTCTTTACTACAAGTTTTAGTCTGCCGATGTTTTTCATCGAATAGTTTTCCACAAATTACACAAGTTAAAGGCTCACCTTTTCCTCGACAGCTTCTACTACAAAATTGATTGGGAATACCACGCCTCAATTTAACCTCTTTATTACATAAAATATATTGGCAGGTAACCATTTCTATTGGATAAAAATAAGATATTAAATAATTATCTAACGTTAAGTTATGCTCATTTTTCAAATGAGACGTATACCAACCTTGTTTATTATGATTTATTGTAAAACCACATATTAAACAAGTCTGTGGCTGTTTCGCATCATAAACATCCATAATTCCCACCTCGATTAAAGTGACAATATTTCCGTTAAAGAGTTTCCAGCAATTCACGAGGTTTGTTTACGCAGAAGCACCTAGATTATGCTTACCTCTGCGGCTACCACCTTGTTCAACAAGATGAGTCAGCTTCGCAATATCATCTAACCATGATACAGAGCCAGATGATTTACCATTTACACCACGTGCTAAAGTGTTACGTGGACGCAATGTCGAACCATTTGTCCCTACACCACCACCGCGGCTCATAATTTCCATTACTTGCTTACGGTGATCACTAATTCCTTCACGTGAATCTGCTACAAATGGCATTACGTAACAGTTGAAGAACGTTACATCTGTTTCAGATCCTGCTCCGTAAATAACTCGTCCAGCTGGAATGAATTTTAATGATACTAACTGCTCATAAAATTTCTCAAACCATTCTTGGCGTTTCTCTGGTGTTTTTTCAACAGAAGCAAGTCCTGTTGCATTTCGTTTTGCGATTTGTTCATAAAATATTTCAAGAGGCTTTTCTAGCACGTCAATTGAACGCGTAATCACACCCGTTTCTTGCTCTTTCGGATCATCTAAAGCACTACGGTAATCTTCCTCAATCAAAATTTCTGCTGTTTTTGTAGACATATCAAGCTTTTGGATTGTCCCTAAACCACGTGCAGGGAATTTTGGATCTGACTTCACTGTTAATACGACGAAATCACCGGCTTTTAACGTTTTCTTCTCCGTATCCTTAAACGAGTAGCGATCGATCATCACAAGTCTAGATACACCTTTATGCGTTATGTGCATATTAGGTGTTACAGGATGAACCTGTGGAAATTGTTCAATATCTTTGTTTAACTGTTCAAATTTGTTTACTTCGGGTTGATGATTTGTAAGTACCATCGTTTTGCCTCCCTTGTTTTCTGCATTACAATAATAAATACACAATATCATGTGTCGTTAAACACTACATATTGTGTATGTTTCTTTAAAAAAGATACTATATATAGTTTTTTAATTCAACTCTTGCAATTTCGAATAGAATCCGAACTGCTTGTTATTACAAGGGTTGAACGATAAAAAAATATTTTTCTTATACCATTTTTTATTTTTTGAAGTTCCAATCATCACATGCATATTTTTTTTCTTCTAGTGCATGTACATATTCTAATTGCTCCTCAGAAAGTGTAAATGGTTTTAAATCAATTTGCAACGATTTTGCAAAACCATCACGAAAAGCTGTCACACATTGTTCAATAGTCACTGGTTCTTTGACAAGGTTATTGATAGCAACCGCTTTCTCTGGCATCTTTCTACGCATGCGGTCCTTCGCTTCTTCACTTGAAAAATTGAAAACAGACAATAATTTCTCCTGATCTAAATCAAGTAAAATAGCTCCGTGCTGTAAAATAACACCTTTTTGACGAGTTTGTGCACTACCCGCTACTTTTTTACCTTCTACAACAAGCTCATACCAGCTTGGCGCATCAAAGCAAACTGCGCTTTTTGGTTTCTTTAAGTCTGCTCTTTGTTCTTCTGTATCAGGTACACTAAAATAAGCATCCATACCTAGATTATGAAAACCTTTCAATATACCTTCACTTAACACTCTATACGCCTCTGTCACTGATTCAGGCATATTTGGATAGCTTTCTGAAACAATGACACTATATGTCAATTCATGTTCATGTAAAACAGCTCTACCACCTGTTGGACGACGAACAAAGCCTAGTCCTTGTTCTCGTACCGCTTCTAGATTAATATCTCTTTTCGCCTGCTGGAAATAGCCAATCGAAAGTGTTGCTGGCTCCCACTCATAAAAACGAATAACTGGTGGAATTAAACCTTCACTATGCCAATCAAGTAATGCTTCATCTAATGCCATATTAAAAGAAGGGCTACATTTCCCTGAATTTAGAAAATACCAAGTTGTCATATTTTCATCTCCTACAAATATTTAATTAAACTTTAGCGAAAGTGTACAAAATAAGTCACCTTATATATGGCATTCATTTTAACAAATGTTATCCAATTCTTTGTTATGAGCCAAAAATAATGCTTCTCAAAATTTTGACACTCTGCTTTAAGTTCTATTCTTTATGAAAGTATCCACCACCCTAATCCAAGAAAATAGTGGAAAGATACTGTGACAGTTCACTAATAAAATCCATATAAATAGAGATAAATTAATTCTAGCCACAATCTAATTTATTTTATCAAACTCATTGGACTATCGCTAGCGCATCTTTTATAATAATAAAGAAGATAGAAAGGGGTAAGAAATTTTGTTGAACATACTTATCACAATCGGTGTTATTTTAGTAGTTGTAATTGCTTATATCGGCATTAACGCCCTACGACTAAAAAAAGCCGTAACAAACCTAACACAAGAACAATTTATTGAAGGCTATCGTAAAGCACAGCTTATCGACGTACGTGAACAAAAAGAATTTGATGCTGGTCACATCCTTGGTGCACGCAATGTTCCTTCAACTACTCTACGTCAACGTCACAAAGAAATCCGCCCAGATTTACCAGTATATTTATACTGTCAAAATACAGGCCGTAGCTCACGTGCTGCTTTATTTCTTAAAAAACGTGGCTACAACCAAATTTACCAACTTCAAGGCGGCTTCCGTACTTGGACAGGTAAAATAAAGTCCAAAAAACAAAATTAAAAAATCAATAAGACATTAGTGACTAATATAAATAAATCTACTCACGGAAACAAAGTAAATTTATTTATATTTACCTATATCACATTGTTTAAACTAAAAGAAACCATCTCAAATGACTATGAGATGGTTTACTTTTTGCAAAAAATTCTGAGTTTCTACTATATTATATATTTTGTTTAATGTCTGACAAGTTAGTTGGAGTAAGTTAAAGCAACGAAAGATACATACTCTCTTTCACATTCCTTTACCAAAATGCGAGCCGCTTCCTAAGCTAGTTCCAATTTTCATCTCTTCCAACTCCATATACCGCGAATTAAAACATTATCCTTAAATTTACATATGTCTAAAAATACTATTTTTCGTAAAGTATTTACCTAGATGAACTCCATTCTTCTTTTTTTCTGAAAATGTCTGAAATTTATCCTTGAATAATTAAGTAGGCACTGATAGGATTTATAATATCTTAAAATAATGTCATACAGACATACAATATAAGCTATGAATGCTATGGATAACACTATAGCAGGAGCAGTTCTGGAGAGAGCGCATTTTGCGTCGCCGAAGGGTTCACTATCTCAGGCAAAAGGACAGAGGAGTAATATCAACTTTCAACATGAAAGCTATACCACACGAATGTTTTCTTTTTTTACATACAACATCCGCAATTGGTATTTGTTATTCTGTCATTTACGAGACTAGTGTCACTACTAGTCTCTTTTTTTATTTTCCAGTCATAGTTTTTACGTATCTTTGAGGGGGATTAACGTGGAACAACAACAATTAAAACGTGAATTAAAAAATCGCCATGTGCAGCTCATAGCGATTGGTGGAACAATCGGTACTGGTTTATTTTTAGGATCAGGCAAAGCCATTGCTTTAGCGGGACCTTCCATTATCTTTGCTTATCTCATTGTCGGAACCGCCTTATTTTTTGTTATGCGGGCATTAGGTGAACTATTATTATCGAATGCTGGCTATACATCGTTTACTGATTTTGCATCCGAATACATAGGACCTTGGGCAGGTTACATCACTGGCTGGACATACTGGTTCTGCTGGATCATGACCGCTATGGCAGATATTATTGCTGTCGGCGTTTATGTACAATATTGGTTTGATATACCACAATGGGTGCCTGCAATTGGCTGTTTAGTACTGTTATTAATGTTGAATTTATTAACTGTAAAACTATTTGGCGAACTAGAATTTTGGTTTGCACTTATAAAAGTCATTACAATTGTGGCACTGATTGTGATTGGAGTATTCATGTTATTTACAGGTTTTCAAACAAGCTCTGGCACAGTTTCTGTTGAAAATCTTTGGGCACATGGCGGGTTATTCCCGAACGGCTTACACGGTTTCCTAATGGCATTCCAAATGGTTGTTTTCGCTTTTGTTGGTGTCGAGTTAGTAGGGGTTTCTGCTGCTGAAACAGCCAATCCTAAAAAAAATATTCCTTCTGCCATTAACAAAATTCCATTACGCATTTTATTATTCTACGTAGGGGCATTATTTGTTATTTTATGCATTAATCCTTGGAATGAAATGTCTGCCTCTAGTAGTCCATTTGTACAAGTATTTACACTAGCTGGTATTCCAATTGCTGCAGGTATTATTAATTTTGTCGTACTTACATCTGCCGCTTCTGCCGGTAATAGTGGTTTATTTTCTACTAGCCGTATGCTTTTTAATCTTGGGAACAACAAGCAAGCTTCGCCAAAGTTTGCAAAGCTCAATAAAAACAGTGTGCCAAGTAACGCACTCGTTGTTTCTGCAATTGTAGTTTCCGCTGGTGCATTACTAAGTAAATTAATGCCTGAAAACGCCTTTAGTGTTGTTACAACGATTAGTGCTATTTGCTTTATATGGGTATGGAGTATTATATTAATCTCTCATATCATTTATAAACGTAAAAATCGCGCACTTCATGAAGCATCGATTTTCAAGGCACCTTTTACTCCGTTCGTGAACTATTTAGTACTTGCCTTCTTTGCTTTTCTATTAGTAGTCATGTTCATTTCAGAGGCAACACGTACCGCATTACTGTTAACACCAATTTGGTTTATCATACTAATGATTATTTATAAAATGAAAAGAAAGAACTAATACGGTAAAATGAATTGTCCCGAATAGTGACACTTTTAAAGAAAGTGTACCTATTCAGGGCTTTATTTATTGTGCGAAAGCGAAGTAAAATCACAAAAAAGATGACTACGTCCATTTACGAAGTCATCTTTCATATTGATTAAAAAATATTCATATTCCACTCGGTAGCAATATGCTTGAGTAAATTCACTCCGGCTACACTGTTCCCAATGTCATCAATTGCTGGTCCATAAATGCCTATACCACAGCCGGTAGGAAAAGGTGAATCTAAGCCTGCGTGACTTGGTACAGCCGCCAAAATTGCCCCAGAGACACCACTTTTAGCGGGTAATCCTATAAATGCCGCAAATTTCCCAGAAGCATTATACATACCGCAAGTAACCATCAATGCCTTCGCTAATTTTGCTACTTGTTTAGGGAAGAGCTGTTTATTTAAATGAGGATGATAGCCATCATTGGCAATGACTAAACCAATCATTGCCAAATCCGAAACATTTACTTCAATAGCACATTGTTTCAAATATACCTCTAATGCTTCTTCTACAGGACAATTTAAAAAGCCCGAATCCATTAAATAATAGGCTAATGAACGGTTTCGATTTGCAGTTTGCCACTCAGATTGATAAACCTCTTCATTAACCTTTAATTCCTTGCCAACGATTTGTTCTAAAAATTGAAGGATTTTTGAAACCTTCTCTTGCGGAGAATTTCCATCAAGCATAGAGGATACTGTAATTGCACCTGCATTAATCATTGGATTAAAAGGTTTTCCAGGTTGATGGCTCTCTAGACGAATAATTGAATTGAAGGTGTCACCTGTAGGTTCAACATCTACTCGTTCTAAAACATAAGGTAGCCCTCGTTCCATACACGCTAAAATAAATGTAACGACTTTTGAAACACTTTGCAGGGTAAATAGTTCAGTTGTCTCTCCGGCTTTCATTTCCTCATTATTAGTACCGATAATCGAAATCGCTAATTGATTTGGATCTTTTTCCGCTAAAGCGGGAATATAGCTTGCGCATTTCCCCTCTTTTGCGTAAGGACGAAACTGTTTCACCCATTCTGCCGCAAGCTGATTATTATGATTGATATGTTCTGTCGGCATTTTGTGATCTCCTTTCAAAAAACGGCATTTTTACGCCATAACTACTCAATAAATACACTTTACTAAGAAAAAAACTTAATAATAGGCAAAAACAGAGTCTCCATAGTTTACCCTACGAAGACTCTATTTGGTATAACTTTTTAAAGACTTTTTAAAGTTTTCGAGGCTTAGCCTTCTGGAATTAGCGAAACATAAGTCTCCCCATCCAGACGTTCCTACCACTCTTTTTTAGCTTCTTCAATAAGTACTGGATTGTCAATTAAATCAACAGCAGTCTATTTCATAAGTTGGTATTCCTAAATCACTAAGTATGTCACCCCTGCAAATGGTTGAACGACATTTGGAGACGATCCTCCTATGTTTGTAACCGCATAATGCGTGCTTCTGGAATGATATGCTCATGTAAATAGTTTACCCCAACATTCATGAGTTCAACTGCATCTAATGCACTTCTTCCTAAATGTGATGTGGCTGCTTCTCGCTAAGCTTAAAAGTAGCTGCATAGTTTGCTAGAGAGGTGTAAGTCAAAACAGATGTAAAAGTACCAGGATGATAAGATATTGCATCATTGACATCATCAAAAATACCAGCTTTCTCCATATAAGCTTTACCTGAACCATTTTCCTCTCTCCAATCAACTTATCCACATGACATCCTTTTAACATAATGTCATTCAACTTTTGAATTTCATCGGAACATTTTTTTGTTTTATCAACCAACTTTTGAATTTTATCGACTAACTTTCACGTTTTATCACCCAACTTTTAATTTTTATCGACATCCACCTTCCAGGCACACACACTAAAACCCCGAATAAATTCGTTATTCGGGGTTTTAGTTTAAACTATTTTTTATAAATCGTTTGCATACATTTTATTATATAAAATTTCTAATTTTTTCGAGAGCTTACCGTAAGCAGTTTGCCAAGTTTTACGAGCTGCTGCATTCTCTTCTGTCGAAGGTACATAAAGAGCATGTACATCGGCTACCTTTTTCAAATCACTCTCGGCCTGTGTTAGCTTAGAATAATTTTTTACGATGCTCTTTTCTGAAGCACTAAGGCCATCATATGCTGTACGAATTTCTTTTACTTTAGTCTCCAAATCATCAATATATTCACCATTTACAAGGAGTGAATTAATTGATTCTACTAACTTCAAAGCACTTTCATTAGACTGTTGTTGACCTTGATCCTTATCGATAATGGATTGTCGTATTTCTGGACTGACTAAACTCATTTGTTTTGATGTTAGCTTATAAAAAGCTTTAATGACAGTTGTTGGGTTATTAGTAAATGATTTTTCATACGTCTTCATAAATGATTCTACTTTTTTCACATCGGAAACCGCTGTTGTTAAGATAGACGCATTCGTAATACGTTTTTTATCACTAGAGCTCAGCTTATTATATTGCGTTGAAAGCTCATTAATTTTTTCTATTGAAACTGTATACGTATCATTTGAGACAATTTTTGCAATTTCATTATTTAACTTTGTGATATCTGGTGCATTAACATCTTCTAAACGATGGTTAAGCAAGTCTTCATATTGCTGTTTTGCTAGAAACTGTTGATTTGCAGGTAGCTTTGCATAAGCAGTTTGTACTGTTTGAATTTTTTTCGCTTGTTTCGTAGCATCTGTTTCTTCTCTTGCAGTTTGCACTTTTTTATGGAATGACTTAACACCAGAAAGATCTTTACTAGCCGCTGTTAATAAATAATAGTTTGTTACGTACTTTCGTCCAGCGGAAGATAAGTTTTTATATTTTGTTGTTGCTGCATTAACAGCACTTTCGAATTGGGTAAACGTATATTTCGTTACATCAGTAAGCTTATCAACATCAGCCTTTAAAGCCAATGCAGCAGCTTTATCAGCAGGTTCCTTACCATTTAAATCAACCGTAATAGTCGGGGTATTTAATAAAAAATCGTTTGCATTATAAACAAGTGATTGTTGTAGACTAGTTAACTTATTATAAGCTTTCAATACATTAGTGTAATTAGTTTTCAACTTACTTTCAGCTACCCCTGGCGTTACTGATAGCTTTTGATAGGCGTCCATGTCCTTAATAATTTTTTCAGCTGCTTTAAAATCCTTTTGCAGGGTTACCATGCTATCATATCCGACAATTTTAGCCGCTGAATTTTTCGTTAAGCCCTTATATTCATTAATAATACGGTTTACATTATTAACATGACTTTGCCAAGAAGTTACTGACGGATCAATTGGGTAACTGTCATCCACATCGCCTACATAATTGTCAATCTCGATATTTAATCTGTCAATTTGACTGTTTTCTGCGTTTTCTGCTTGAAGTAATGTACTAATATATTTTGCTGGTACAAGTTGAAGTTGTTTATAAGTTAACTTTTCATAAGACGTACGAATTGATTTTGCTGTTGTCACCTGTTTGCTAGGCGAATCATTTTGTGACAGCTTATCGAAAAGTTTAATAAATTGTTCAATCTTTTTAATATCCGACTTAGCATCACTTAAAATTGTTTGATTTTGAACAGTTGCTCGGTAAGTTTGAGATAATTTTGCTATATCCTTTTCAATTGTTTCAACTGCTGTTTGTAAAGATTCTATGCTAGTAGGTACATACGTAACAAAAGAATTTTTATATGCTAACAATTCTACAATTGCCTGATTTAGTCTTCTAACTTCTTTAAATTCTTCGATATGTGACGGATCTATCAAAATGTTTTTAATACTATTGTATAAAGCATCATTTATATCTAAACTACGTTGTAATAAATCAAACTTATCATAGGACTCATCGATTTCTTTTAAATATTTCGGTAGGTCTTTTTCATTAACCTCTTTTACCTTATCTACTTTCTCATTTAACTTGCTAATTAAATCTACATCTGCAGCTGCTCTCTTTAATACGTCATAATTTGTCACATTCGCCTTTGCTGCAGTTGATAGTGCCTGATATTTACTTTCTAATGCCGTTACTTCTGCTTTAAAAGATTCTAAACTTTTTACATTATATTTGTTGTCATTTATTAGTAAAGTTTTTATTTCCTTAATCATTGACTCAGATGGTTCGTTAGATACTGTTACCACACTAGAAAACTCAGATTCTACGAAAGCAGTTCCTACCTTTGCCTTTACATTAACCATTATATCTGTGATGCCAATACTTAAAGCATTATTAGGAATTCGGTATGTGTCGTTAGTAGCTCCATCAATTATTGTGAAGGATTCACCTACTTTATAAAACCATTGATAGCTATATGTAATCTGACTGCTTTTCAACTTTGCTCCGGCATCATCGGTTACAATCGCACCTGCGACTTGTACCAATTCACCAGGTACTGCATAATTTGAACTACTATCAATTCTTGGCGCAGTTATTGAAAGTTTTAGTTCATTAATCGAACGGGGTTCACTCTTATACTTATCGCCATTTGTTGTAGTCGCTTCCACGAAAACTGCTTTGCCTGCCGCTTCTACTGGTATTGTAAATGACGCTGTTGTGGCACCAGAGATTGGTTTATTCGTTGAATCGTTAGAACCATCTACATAATACCACTGATAGCCTTTAACAATCGAATTTGCTGGTAAGTTTTCAATAGAAGCTTTTAAAGTTTCATTTACTGTATTTTGTCCTGTGATGGAAACTGTATTGGCTGCTGCTCCTGCAACTGTTGGTACAATAAGAGCTACTGGGATAGCTGCTGCTGTCAAAAATAATTTTTTATTCAAATTTTCATACCTCCTCTATCATCTATTGAATTATATCGGTTACATTTTTAATAATTCTCTTCATTTTATTGAATATTTCTAAAAAGTGTATTTCCTCCCTATTTCAATAACGAAAATAATAATATTTTGATTATCTATTGATTTTAATACTACTTATTTCCCCTTCCACATTTTCACAGCAAATGTCATTCACTTGGGATAATGAGATCCAAAACGACGAAACAAAAGAGATCATTGAATGAATTTGATTCAAAAAATTAACCTGAACAATATTGTAAGTAATGAGAATTAAGGAGCATAATAACCGTTTTACAATCCTGCAAAGAAGGTTTCCAGTTTCAAGAAATATATGTATAATACAACTATTATTAGGATATTAATAGGGAACAAGGAGCTTGATGGTATTATGGAAAATCTTTATGAACCTAGTTTAACAAACAATGAAGTAGACAGGACAAGAAGCTACGAGATTGGTAATCTATTTTTTGTTGCTATGTTTGGTGGTATTTTTGCCATTACCATACTAGGTATACAAAACGCTAAATGGCTAAAAATCGAGAAAAAATACATACAGTTGTTAACGATTATTAGTATTGTACTTATTATTGCGAAGCTTGCAATCGTTTACGCAATTGGTCAACAACTAATCCTCATAGATGAAAAGTATATTAAATTAGTTGGCCGACTATTTGGGGTTGCCTGTTTTTTCATTTTCTTCGTTTTTTTAGACGAGCCATATAAAGAACATTTAGCAGTAGATGGTGTTGCTGAATCATTATGGAAGCCAGGGTTTATCGCAATCATCTTCTCTGGCTTAATCGATGCTTTGATTACGTTATTCTTACTAGCACTATAGGAGGTATATTATGAGTGAATTCGAAGAATATGATGAATATGAAGAACCATCCTTTGAAGTTATCAATCATTATTTTAATATAGGGAAATATCCCCAAGTTATCGAGCTTATTAACGAGGAATTACAAGACAATATTGAAAATAGCGGGCTTTGGTATATGTTAGCTTACAGTAACTATGCAATAAATGAATTTGACGAAGCTGAAGAACAATTTCATGAAGCCATGAGATTAGGATTCGATGAGGAACTCATATTTTATTTTCTCGGCCATCTATACATGGAAACGGAGCGATGGCAAGAAGCAGAAAAAGCCTTTCTTGAATCACTTCGCTTAAATCCAAATAATGCAGAAACACATGCAAGCTATGCTGTTTTAATGAAACAAACAGGATATCGTAATAAATCAAAGTTATTAATCAATAAAGCATTAGAATTAGATCCAGAAAATTCATATGTGTTACGTAGAAACTTTATTTTACAAGGTGTACATGGAAGTAAAGAACAACAAATCCTTGCATTAGAACAATATATGAATTCAGCAGATAGTGAAGTTGCAAAATTGTTGCACCTTGGAATAAATGCCTCCTTCCGAAATAATGAAAAAGAAGCGAAAGAATATTACAGACAAGCCTTTCTTTTAAATCCTGAGGATCAAACATTACTATCTATATTAGAAGAGATGGAAATTACAACTCACCCTCTGCTAGCGCCTAATCGTTTTATGGAACGTTTAGGGGGTCCCTCTATCATGTGGCTTGTAGGGATTGGGCTAACCTTTTTATTAATAGCATTAGGGTTTGATAGTCTAGCCATGCTGTTTTTAAAATGCTATGTAGTACTTGCACTCTATACATGGATATCAGTTCCTTTGACAAAAGGGCTAAGAAAAATAAGGGGTTATCGATATGGATAAAATTAAATGGTTACAGCAAATGGTGGAACAAAGCCCAACTGACCCTCAAGCACATTACTGGCTTGGAAAAGAGCTTGCTGAAAACGATCGCTGGCTAGAAGCTGTACAATCGTATTCAACAGGAATTTCTCTCTGTACAGATGATACACTACGTATGGAAATTATTAATGAATTAACAAAAACGAGTATACAACTTCAGCAAACGAAGTCAATGGATATCCAATCACCAGTTATTCAGCAGAAAAGTCCTGATTTAGATGAAATGATTGAGACTACTGAAGACATTGCCGCTTCAGCAGAAGAATTGCTTGAAAGAGAAGTCAAAAGTGAAGAAACTGAGTCGGATCAATTAATAGACTTTACACCTAGGTTAAAAATTATTGATGGTAAAGCCCCTAAAACAGTAAAAAAAGGTAAGGAACAAATCACTTTTACAGATGTTGCTGGGCTTGATGACTTAAAAAAGACCATTACTTTACGTATTATTAGCCCATTTTATAACAAAGGTCTATTTGCTAAGTTTCGAAAAAAAGTTGGCGGCGGCGTTCTTCTCTATGGTCCCCCGGGTTGTGGAAAAACATTTATCGCCAAGGCAACCGCTGGTGAATGTAAGGCTAATTTCTATCCTGTTCATATTACAGACATATTAAATCGCTATATTGGAGAAAGTGAACAAAATTTAAAAGCTGCTTTTGATAAAGCGCGTTTTCAAAAGCCAAGTATTATGTTTTTTGATGAAGTAGATACGATTGGTATGAGTCGGTCTAAAGCTTCTGAATATACTCGAGGAATCATCGACACATTCCTTACAGAGTTAGAGGGAATTGATACAAGCACAGATGAAGTGCTTATTATGGCTGCTACAAATACCCCTTGGGATATCGATAATGCCTTAAAGCGCCCTGGTCGATTCGACCGTCTCATCTTTGTCGCTCCACCAGATAAAAAAGCGAGAGAGCAAATTTTTAAATTGAAGCTAGCGGGAAGATATGCTGAAGAAATAGATGTAGCAACACTAGCTGCTCAAACTGAATTTTTCTCAGGTGCAGACATTGAAAATATGATTGAATTAGCTACTGAAAATGTACTTGCTGAAATTTTAGCAACCGGTGATGAACGTCCAATCACAACTAATGATTTATTACACGTTTTAGAAGAGATACAACCATCTACATTAGATTGGTTACGTACTGCAAAAAACTACGTGAAATACGCAAATCAATCAGGGTTATACAATGATGTTGAAAAATATCTACGTACCCATGCTAAACGCATTTAAAGAATGACTTCAAAGAGGCATCTCCATTGTTATTTGGGATGCCTCTTTCACATGTATGTTACTATCAATTATGCCTCGGCACAGGGTCTAGAACAGGCAATTCAATGGCGTTTAGTATATCTAAAAAATGGGTGCTGTTTTCAAAATTCCAGTAGATATAATCTTCTTCTTGTTCAATTTGATAATTACCCTGTACTATCGTTTCAGAAATAAATAGTAGGAATTCTGATAATTGATTTGCTATCACATACTTTATTTCCTCATCACGCCCAAAATTGATGACTTGCCCTATTCGCCCTTTCTTATCTGGATCGAGATCTATGCCGATATTATTGCCACCAAAATCTTTACTAATAGGTATCCACTTACGATTGATACCCCTCTCTTTTATGTATCCAGTTGGGACGGAATAAGAAGCACCTTCCAATGCAAATTTCTCTTCTAGCTGTGCCCATACATGCCATTCCTGTAAAACATCATCTAATGGTAAAAACTGCATTCCAAAAAACAAACCCGGCCCATCTTCGTTCTCTCCATTATGCAAAAGATAAAGCTCCCTTAATTCATCAGGAAATTTAATACCCATCTCAATTTCAGCCTTCTGTATCTCTTCCTCAGAAGCTGGTGGATTTAAAAAAGGTGAAAATAATTGGTCTAATTGAACCTTTAATTTGTTCATTATCAACTGAATCATCGTCGTTTACCTCCTTTTTTAAATAGTTTCTTCATTTAAAGCGATTTTTATAAATTCAAACAGACCATCTGCATCAATTGTTCGATCTCCCCAATCATGCCAAAAATACAACACTTGACCCACTACTCCTTTTTCTGTTGGATCTGTATCAAGACAAAGATAATCGCCTCCACCATTTTCAGCAATCGGAATCCATTTTTCATTCCAAAGCGTTGGTTTTACCTCAACAGCATACTCTGTATCTGAAAGCAAATCATCTGGATCAAACTCCTCCTGTAGAAACTTCCAATTGTCAATAATTTCCGAAATAGGAGAAAGTGTTAAATTCCTAACAAAGGGCTGTACACCTTGCGACCAGACTTGCCCATTACATATACGATAAAAACTTTTCATCTCTTCTGGAAGAGTAATACCTAATGTAGTTTCGATTAGTTGAAATTCTTCAGCTGTTGCACCAGGCTGAAGGTTTAATGCTTCTATACCATTCACTTCTAACTTCGAATTTTTTTCAATTATACGATTCCATAGAATTTCAGCTTCACTTTTCACTTGTTATCCCTCTCATTTTAATTATTAATTGAATTCCTTAACACTAATCAATTATGCCCCGGCATAATTGCGTCCGGAGGATTTAGGCCGACACGATGTCCGTCACTCAGGCGTTTTCACAGGATGTGAAGTACTTAGCCTGAGTTCCTCTATTTCAGCGAGTTTGAATACCCGCTGAAAGAAGTTAAACACTTACTCTAATCTCGTTGTATTTTTCTTGCCTGATGAGTCGCTAAATCCGCATATCTTGTAGGGATTGGTAAACGGCTGTCTTTTTCAATAAAATGCATCGTTATATTAGTTGCCGTATCTAAATCAATCTCGTTACCACATGACACAAATATCGGTTTAACATCCTTTCTACTTCTTAGAGCACGACCATACACTTCCCCATCAATCACAATATCAGTAAACGCTCCAGTTATATTTTCCGGCATTATAAAATCTGCGTTCTCTATTTTATAATAAGTTTTAGCAACTCCAATTGTCGGTTTTTCCAAGAAAAATGAGGCATGTGTAGCAATGCCCATATGACGACTATGTAAATAACCATTTCCATCAAACATATAAATGTCTGGATCCGTTCTCAACTTTTTAACAGCCTCTAATACAAGAGGCAATTCACGAAAGGCTAAAAACCCAGAAATATATGGAATTGTGATTTCATTTATGTACTCAACTTGTTCAACGATTTTTTTGGAACTAAAATCAATAACTTGAATGCAACAAGCTCCATATTCTTTATTATTTTCGCCCCAATAGGCAATATCCACCCCTGCAACGAGCTGAATTTGATCATTAGAAAAATTGTTTTGTAGGGAAATACGCTTCCTCAATTCATTTTGTTGCGATGTATAATTCAGGATCATTTCTTCCATTTTCATGAAGATATCATCTCCTCTCTATTATCATGATACATAAATAACAGTGTTTGTTATAGGAAATATAGCAACCAAAAGCAAAAACCTCCAATCCATACACGTACCGTGAATGCTGCACAATACGAAAAGTACCGGAAAGTATCTTCGGTTTCACGCTAAGCACATTTAATGAATAAAATCAAAGAGGCATCTTAACTAATGAGTTGCCTCTTTCTAAAGTTTCAAAATATAATATTGATGCTCTATCTATTGCTTATAAAGCATATAAGTTTTTTCATAACAATCGACGTACTGCACACACTCTATTTCGCCTGATAATGAATAATAAAATATCAATCGTTCATAAATCATCTCTGTTAAAAAAGTGCTTTTCGTAGCGTCATGACTAATTGGTATAAGCTTAAATTTATATACTGCTCCATACATCTTAGGGACCGTTAGATAAAGCTCTTCATTTTTAATTGAAATAGTAAGTACTTTATTTTCCATTAAATATTGCCCCACGATAGATTCTTTCTTTGTGAATGCTATCGGAACTCTAGGTGCCGGTGAAGATACATTTTTATCAAAAGTGTTTTTTGCAATCTCTCTACTTAAGTGCATGACAGGTGTAACATTCATATTACTTAAAAAGATAATCGTAACTTGGTCATCAACAAATCTAAGGAAATCACTTGAATAACCGCTAATATCTCCAAAATGATGCACACATTTTTTCCCCATTACTTCAGAGACCATCCAGCCACACGCATAGGATCCAAGATTTGGAGTCAACATTTTCTCTGTTAATTCTTTGCGAAGTATTTTGGATGATGTTAATGCCTGATCCCAAATAAATAGGTCCTCTGTTGTTGAATATAAACCGTAGGAACCTAATGGGAATGACATATCCGCATACGCTGAATGAATGGGTTCTTCCCAAAATGAATAACCAGAAGCTAAACCTGGAACAAGCTTCACCCCATCATCACAGCCTGTATGATACATACCTAATGGATGACATATATGCTGCTGTATATAATCTGCATAAGACATGTCTGAAACTTCTTCAATAATAGCCGTTAACAACGCATACGCTGAATTCGAATAGCCAAATTTACTACCAGGTTCAAACTCTAATTCCCTTTCTTTAAAGGAATCAATTAACTGATCTAATGTTGATGGCAATCTCATTGTGCGAAACCAAAAATCAGGGGCATTTGTATAATTAGGTATTCCAGAACTATTAGTTAAACAATGAAATATTGTTATCTGTTGACCATTCGGATAATCTTGTAGATATTTTCCTACACAATCATTTATATTCAACTTTTGCTTTTCATGCAATTGAAATATTGCCATCGCTGTAAATGCTTTCGTGAGCGACCCTATACGAAATTTAGTTGTGGGTACATTGGGAATGCTATGCTCCCAATTCGCCATACCAAACCCTCTGTTTAAAAGAATATTCTCATTAGATGCAATTAATAAAGTACCATTCAAATAACCGTTTCGATTATAAGAATCTACCCAATTATTTAACCGTTCTTCTAATAGCATGTGAGTTTCTCCTTACTAAAATGAATAATCATTCTTTAATTTTTTTACCTGATGAGTTGCCAAATCCGCATATCTTGAAGTTCTATATACTTCAATGCAAAACCTCCCAATCCAACTCGCACTGTAATTTCTACACAATACGAGAAGATTAGGAGGTGTTTAAATGGTTCATATCTTTCTTTCTATTCATATATTATCCTCTACTAAGAGTTGGCTTTCTATTATAAGTATCGTAGTCATAGGGATGAGTATGATTTCCTTCATTTATCTTAATTCGAATGGACATTCCTTCTCCTACATTGGTATTGATAGAAAACTGGCCATTAAAAGCATGTACCCTCTCTTGCATTCCCCTGATTCCCATTGAATCAGAAACAATAATTCCATCCATTTGGCATCCTACACCATCGTCTAAATAAATAATTTCAAAGCCATCGTCTGTTTCTAACAAATGAATTTCGACAGTGTTGGCATACGAGTGTCTTAATGCATTGTTTAACAACTCTTGAAAAAGCCGATAAATCATCAAGTTTAAACGCTCATCTTCTAAATATAGACGATCAATTGTGTAAACTAAAACAAAATTCGCACGCTTATGAACTTTTTGAATAAGCTTCTCAAGTGCAGCATTTAAGCCTAGTGTATCTAATAATGGCGGCTTCAAATTTTCACAGTAGCCTCTTAAATCATTCAACGATGCAATCATATGATCATGAATCTTAGAAAGGTTCACCTGAATATCCGTTGTCCTCTTCGCATGAATACATACATCCATTTCTCGAGCAATATGTAGCTGCTCTTGTAAAACCGTATCATGAAGCTCTTGAGCTAATTGATATTTTTCTTGTTCAAATCGTAGCCAAAGAAGCTTATTGAGCCATGGTAGCTGACTTTTATCAGCCTCTTTCATATGCTTTAACTGTTCTAATAGACCTTCCACCATTTTCGTATTTTCAATAAAATTATTTACATATAAAAGTAATAATTCAAGCCATAATAACTCCTCATCCTTTAAATAAATCGATTTATTATGGTCTACGACTAGTATTCTTTTATAATTTACATCTTGGTGGATAAAAGCTATATAAAAATGCTCCGTTTTCTTTATATCCCCCATGTGGAGATTCTCAAGTAATATTTCGTCCATTTGATTTTGAGTATAGTCTTTTGATGTACTTGTGGAAGTAACTTGATGTGTTTGCAAATCATAGGTTAATACGTAAACATGTTTAATCTCAAGGTGTAAAGCAATTTCTTGAACAAATTTATCTAGCAAGTCTTCAATCTTCACGACCCTACCTATACTATCAACTGTCGTATACAATCGATGGATATAATCCCCTTTTGTTGAAAAAAGAATTTTTCGCTTATGATAATCTATTTTCTCTTTAATATAGAAAAGTGCTATTAATGATAAGAAGGCAAAAAAGAATAATTCCGCCATTCTTGAAATAGACAAATCAGTAATTACATACAGACCTATTAATAACCAAATCGTAAAAACAAATGAAAAATTAAAGTAATAGCGTAAACGGGTAATAAAGTATTCCATATCAAATATACGTTCAGTGAGCTGTGTACATATAAAGCTATATGGTATGAACATTAAAAATAAGGAGCATATTTCGGCAGAAAGTATATATTTATAGGAAATAATCTCAGGTATGGCAAACAAAAAAAGGAATGGTAAGAATGGGATAATAATACTTAGTAAAAAAATTTTCAATTGAGGGGTCTTATATTTTGAATAACCTATCCCTAAAATACAAAGAATTATTATTAATAAAATAAAAAATAACCACAAGGTAAAATTAGAGAATAAAGTATTTGTAGATGGGAAGATGATACTAAAAATACTAAGAAAAACTATAATTAAAGGTAGTATATATAGTATTTTAATGTTGTGAATTAATAACCATTTTAAATTCAAGAATAAAAAATAATTTCTTAAAAAGTGAATCAAGAGAACAAGACAAAGTAGCATACTACTTCGATTCACAACTGTTCCAACACTATCTAATCTTCCTGATGCACCGATACTAACATAAGCTAATGATACTGATAGAATAAACAGAATAAGTAAATTTATTAGACTCGAGTTCTTTTGTTTCTTGTATAAATAGAGAGAAATAATTAGACTTAACAAATAATAACATGCTGGTAAAAAAAATATATAGAAAAGTTGTTCAGGAATGTCAAATGGTTTTATTTGTATATTAATTAATCGTCTATCTTCTTGTTTCTCCAACGTTAACTCTTTAGCTACCCTAATTACAGGATCATATTTAATAATATTTAATTCATTAATATTATTACCATCAACTTCTAAAATAATATCCCCAGCTGAGATATTTTGCTTATTTGCCCACTCCTTAAAATATGGTTCTATTATTAGCCATTGTCCATTCTCTTCTTTTAATTTAATTCCCAAATAAGGCGTGCTATAAGTAACATAAAGCAAATAGCTTCCAAAGATGAGATAAGTACTTATAGCAAGCCATAGCCAATTATTTTTTAAAAAGTTTAGTGCCAAAAGCCGCTTTCTAAACATGTTTCTTCATCATCAAATGATGTTATGATTGCCTTCTGCTCAAGCTCAGTCATACCAACTAGAGAAGCTTTTTTTTCTTTTATCAAAGTTACCATCGACGGATTTTGCTCTAAATATTGAATCACGCTAATCATAAAATCTCCTCATTTCATTTATTTTTTATAGTTACACTTTCTGGGGTACTCATTATATTGAGCTCCAACTTTAATTTACCAATTCTTTTACAAGGAATTAATAACCATAAATGTAACTACAACTCCATTATACTATCGTTTTACTATTAATCAACAATATTTTCTAGAATTCGCCAAATAAACAATAGATTACGCAGCATTTTCACACAATGTACTAATTTTCCAAATATTCAACCTCAATAACTAAATTCCATTTCAAAAATTTAAAATATTAAAAAGCGTATTCCTTCTACTCTTATAAAATTGGAATACGCCAATGTTTTTATATTTTATCTTTTTTAAAAGGAACTACTTTAAGTACTTGTCCAATTTCCCCCAATGATTCAATTTGCCTTATAGCTTGATAGTAAGGGTATTCATTAACAAGTTCACAAGGAAGTGTTTTAGAACATTTTAGTAAATCAAAAGTAGATATCTTTAAGTACAAAACATTTTTTATTTTGACTAAATCTTTTAATCCCCCAATGGGTGAAGCTGTTAACACAATGCTACAAGTTTCAATAGAGTCATCTAACTCCTTTAACTCACTAACACAACCGCTACCAATCCAACTGTTAAAGTCTAAGGGAATAATAGTTGCATTTTGTGTATTCATATCTCCGCAATCCAAGACGAATATCTTACTCTCTTTAGCATTTAGTTCCATTAAAAAAACATTGCCGCCACCATCATCGCCAATAGCAACGTAACCTTTTGCATACTCATTTACTTCCCAGGTTTCGTTTCTCTCTATAAGATCCTCAGTACCATAAATCAACACACCACCTGCAATGGAAAAGCCATTAGCGTTTTTTAGTAAGCTTCTATACGGAACAGGTAGTCTAATGTTCATTTTATCTTCTAGACTACCGATTTCCTTCTCACTTGCTGGGACATTTTTAATTAAATCGGAAATATTATTTAAATGAAACATTGTTCACCACCTTATAATCTAAATCATCTGCTGGATTTCTTTTCATAACTTTTTTCTTCTAAATTAATTATTATTAAACTATTTATAAATGAGTTAATTTCATAATTCTAATCCCTTTAGCATCAGGGGTTCTGAAACAATAAAAAACGGGCACCTCCCCAAATTCGGTATAATGGTAGCGACGAAACTAACATACTGAATGAGGTGAATGCCCTATGAC
>NZ_JBNNVB010000021.1:0-102231 GCF_050280325.1 Lysinibacillus sp. NPDC093216
TCATACCGATTAAAGCATCATTTAACATCGGAAAACGAGTGATTTTGTACATCCTTAAACGAGCGAAAATGTACATATTGGTGTTGACATTTATATATTACATCTGTTTGTTATGTAAAAGGTATAAATGTTGTCTGCTTTGTCTAAAATGTTTAATGTGGGAAGGAGCAGATGATATGTCTAATAAAGAATTAAAAAATATAAAAATTCATGAGATTTTTGAATTACCCGATGAAGAAATTCTAAATCCAGAGGATATTGCAGTATTAGTTGGTATGCATGTTGAGAGTGTAAGAAGATGGTGCAGGCAGGGGAAATTACCATCGTATTGTTTTGGTAACAAGTACATTATTGTTGGGGAAGATTTTAAAATTTTTATGAAGCGATCAAAAGTAACACCAAGATGGGAGAGCTAAGAATGGGAAAAGAAAATGCCATCTTATCACTTTTTAAAGAACAGAAGGTGGATTATATTTACAATTCGAAAGAGCAGATTATCCTATTTCCATGCTTTGAATGCTTTGACGAAGTTGAAATGTGTACAAATACAACAAATTGGAAATGCTCTAAATGTTACAATAATGGAAATCTATTAAGTCTTATTAGATATTTTAATAATGGACATATTTTAAAAACAAGAATATATAATCCAAAAAGAGAGAAAAAGAAGATTAATTTAATGATACAAAATTCAATAAAACAATCACCTGAAATGAAGGACAAGTTAAGTAATATTGAATTGAAATTCAATGAATTGTTGCAGTATTTTGAGAAAAAGACCTCATAAACACATCAGTTTATGAGGTTTTTTTTTGTTATGATTTTTATTGATATACAATCGAAACAAAAATTCTTTAAGATCTTTTCCAAGTATTTTATAGCGGCCGCTCGGAGCAATAATTCGTAATTTTTTGTTACGACACCATCTTCGTACCGTTTCAGGATGTACTCCTATAAGTTCACTAATATCCTTTGGTGTTAGATATAAATCATCATCCAAAATTTCAAATATTCTTGGTATATTAATATTTTCATTAATGTCGTAAAATAACTGTTCGTCATCTTTTGAGTTACTATTCATTAATTTTCCTCCATCTTAAAATGTAAGTAATGCATTTTTTTCTTTTTTTAACTTATTTACTTCGATGGTCCACTCTTTTACACTTATTGTTTTCGGTCTTGTCCTTAATTCTGATAGCCGATTTTCAATCTGATTAATACGTTCAGAAACCTCTTCTGATTGTACTTCCATAATTAGATTATCTTGTTGTAATTTTGTTTCATTATTTGTGGCTTTTTTATATCCTTGTTTTATTTCCCATAGTTCTAATTGTTCTTGATTCCACGGAAAATTAATAGATAAATCAAGTACCTTATAAAAATCATCTTCTGTAATTAATGCAGAGTAATAATCATCCCCAATTGTAGTATCTTTTGGCTTATGCCTCATCTGATACTGTGCAGCAATTTTTTGAATTTCACCATTAAATCTTAGTACTGGTAGATGAGTTTTAGAAATAATGTTATTCATAGAATGTCGAGATGATTTTAGAACAAAGTTTTCAGTTTGTTCAGGTGTTAGGAAATTTAATAATGGTCTTATTCTAACTAAAAAACTTTTATCTATTTTATTATAGGGCATATCGGGAAATGCGGGGTTAGGCCTAAAGAGATAACCAGATCCTGGTTTGTATGAAGTACCTTGTTTTAAGTAAAGTTTTTGTAAGTACCTGTTAATTTGTGTTACTGTTTCCTTTGGAATAGGTGTTCCAAAAATAACATGAGAAGGTGAATTTTCATGCTTGGATGCCTCAGTTGGTAATTTTAAGATTCCCCAACCTCTATCATTTAATTTTAAAAATCCTAGTTCATCTAAAAGAAAATGCTCAATACGGACATGTTCCATTTCTTCTGGCCTTAAACCAGTTGTACATCCCAACTGCCAAATAGTAGCATTCATTGTGGAATTTCTAGAAACAGGGTCAGTTAGAATTAGATCTCTTACCTTTATCAATTGTTCAGGTGTTAGAAAGGATTTTTTTGCTTTAGATTCATCAAGCGAAAACCATTTTTTTCTCTCTCTAGGAAATTGATTTAAAAATTGCTTAACCCGTAAATTTAAGGCTAAAAACTCCCTATGTTTTTCTTCACTAATGACAGCTTCTAATTCTAGCTGTTGTAAATAGAAGTAATAGAATTGTTTTAAGTTTAATAGATAATTTTTTAGTGTCACTTTTTTTCTTTTTGAGGATAAAGAAAAATAATCTTCTACATTAATTGAAAGAAAATCGAAAACATCAGGATTAAATTCATCAATTATATCCTCATTTATACTTTTATTCACAATCACTTCCTCTTCGATTCCACAACGTCCACTAATAATTAGAACAAAGGCACTTGAAATAATTTCTTTCATGGATTTAAGTGTTTTATCCATATGTGCAATAGTATCTTTAGTACGGAATCCATTAAAATCAATAATTCCATTTTTTCTTCTGAAACTAATAAATTTATCAATTGCATTTTTCTGGTGATTATTTAAAAGGCTATATCTTGAAACTATAACACCTCCTTTATGTTCTTTCTGAGATAATATTTGACTTTTCCTTATACTATACAATGATGCTAATACTTCCTTCTCATCGTATAAATTTGAGCCTTTTAGGTGAATAGGTTGAGGTAACAACCCTTTTCTCGCATATCTAAATATTGTTTCTCTTGTTACGATAATATCTTTATTTTTTGTAGCTATTTCGTTAATAGTTTTAAAATGGTTGATGGTTAAAGATCGAATAAAAAAGTAGTTAAAATGATTTTGATCTTTTTTGACAGGTGGAGTGAGTTTTGGAATACATACATGTTTCCCGTCCCACTTTCCTTCATGTATTTGCTCTATTAGTTCCTCAAAAGTAATACCTAAATATCTAGACATTAGTAATGTACTAATATGATCATCACTTTTGCTGTATTTATCGAAAAGAGCCTTATTCTGCTCATAATAATCCTCAATCTGATTTAATAATACTTTGGGAATTAATGTTTTACCTTTAGTTATTCTTATTTGCGACGAAAATTCCGCTTTCGTGATGATATAGGAAATGTTTCGACGGTCAGGTTCTATAAATTTTGTAGCCTCATTTATACTTACATACCCATTATTATCATTTAGCATGATTAATCCTCCTTATTTAATGATTATTAATAATTGTTTCCAAATAAAATGTTGGGCAAACACACAATACGCACATACAAACACAATCTAAGGTTCAATGACGGTGGACATTGAAGCCTAATATGTTCGTGTCTGTGTGTTATGTGTGTAAATATATTAGCAGTGGAAATTCAATATTTTAAGGCCATATAAGTTTGTAGCCAACTATATTTTTTAAGAAGCTTATGTTTAGAGGGATTAATCAGAATGGATGAAAAATTATGTGGATTTTTGAAAAGAAAAATTTTCTGAGAAATAGATGGATTTACTCTAACGATAATGGAAATCTAGAAGCGGGAGGCAGACTAAATTGTTGAATGTAAGCTGTTGCACTTAGGTCAGTACGTCCAATTAAAAACGTTTTAAGACAAAACTCGAGAACAGTTTGAAATACAAAAAGCCTCTTGATTACAAATAATAAACTTGTTTAAAAAGAAGGTATGCAATTGTTTTTTTGCACCATTTCTTATTGTCTATTAGTATAATGAAATGGTAGTAATTAGGATTTGAAGAGGTGGTATTTTGTTTAAGTTACATAAAAATTGGAGTTCTCCTCCGGACGAAGATATTTTTTGGCGCTATGTGGACTTCACAAGTTAAAACTACTAAATTATAAGATTTATTGAAGGAGACGATACCATGGCTTTAAATGCAGCCCATAGAGGATACATTTATCAAGATTTAGTAACAGCCTGTTATTTTGTACAATCAATATCGCATAATTACGAAAGTATCATGGTAGATAAGAAATTATTTAAAGGAGACTCTCTTGATGATTTGACGGTTTACACAGGAGAAAAAACTATTAGGAGCCAGTTTAAGTATAGTCAAAATAGAAAATTACAATTGAAAGATATAAAGAATGAAGACGGTACAATAAGCATAGTAGATATTATTAAAAGTCACTTAGAATTTAAACAAACTGGAACTAAAGAGTATAGGCTATGTTTAGCATGGGACGATCCGATTGATGAAGAAGTTTTATCTATTCTTGAGAAGATTGAATGTGAACCCAGTTTAGAAGTTTTAAAAACAAATTGTTATAAACTAAAACTAGATAAATTGTGGCCTGAATACAGTAAGCCTGTCTGGGAAGAGATAGTAAATTTAAATATAGATAGAAATAATATTCAGGAGCTATGTGATTCTCTTATTATTGAATTAAATTGGCCAAAGGCATCTTTAGATTTAACTATCCCTGGAATACTAGAAGAATACCTTGTAAATATACTAGAAGATAAAATTGGAATAGGTAAATATCCAAATGAAAATCGAAATGCGGTAGATGTAGCAGCTACACTAATTCGATTAGCTACTATTTGCAGAGCAGAAAGTAGAACAATTACTCCTAAAGAAATAATCAATCAATTAGGAATAAGAACTGACTTCGGGAAAGTATCTCAAAGAAATATAGTAGATTTGAAAAGATATGTAGCCAGAACAAGTATTTTGGACAATTTTAAAGCGGGTATAAATAAAGCCTTTACAGTATTAACAGGAACACCGGGTTCAGGGAAATCGTGGTTATTATCGATGCTTTATGAAGACTTGAAAAAGGATTTCTTAGTTGCTAGACATTATTGTTATTTAGAGCCAGGGGATGAAGATGTACAAAGACGAGTTACTACTAATGCAATGTTTGGGAATTTAATTTCAGATTTGATGGGTTCCAAAGATAAAAAACGGTATTCCAAAAGTACTTTATTTAGTGCTGATGAGGATGAGTTGAATCATATTTTGGAACAAGCTTCAGTTGATAATGAAAAAATCTATCTTATCGTTGATGGATTAGATCACATTTCTAGAGTGTTTAACTCTACAACAGATTTATCTATAAATGAGATAGATATAGTTGAGAAACTAATGATGTTAAAAATCCCTCATAATGTACATATTGTATTAGGAACGCAACCTGGTAAGCATTTAGAACCTTTATCGGACCTTGATAATATTCAATATTATCATATGCCTGATTGGGAAGCTGAAGATATAAAGAACTTATTTATAAATTACCAATTGAATGAAAAAATTCCAGCTTTAGTTAGTTCAGAAATGCAGTTTTATGAAAATATTAAGAGTAAAACAGAAGGAAATCCCTTATATATTACCTTCTTGATAAAACGTTTACTAATCGATATTAATAGTAAAATAATTGATTTAGAAGAGTTTACTAATAATATTCCTTTGATACAAGGTGATATTCGTAATTATTATGAGTATTTGCTTCAGTCTACAACAGACTCTGGGGCTAATTTAGTAGGAGAAATTTTATCTGCAGTAGATTTTGGACTAACAGAAATAGAAATAAAAGAAATTTCAGGACCATTCGCTGCTCGGTTGATATCTCCAGCTTTAGAATTATTATCTCCGGTACTTGTAAATGTATCTGCACAGGGCGGCATACGAATCTATCATGAAAGTTTTAAACGGTTTATTTTAGAACGTTCACAGCAAAAAGGTGAATCAATTCAAAGTCTAGTTTTACCTATTATAGATTGGTTAAGAAATAAAGATTTCTTTTTAGATTCTAAGTCGTATGAGTTTTTATTGGGCATGCTTAGAAAAGGAAGACTACTAGAAGAAATTAAATCTATAGTAAATAGCGATTTCATAATTAAAAGCATAGCTTATTGTCATCCTAGGAAAACAATAGAAAGAAACTTATTACTTGCATCTAATGCGGCAAAAGATTTAAATGATTTTAAATTACAAATCAGAATAAATGAATTGAAAAAATCTTTGTATGTAGCTTTTGAAGAAAAACTAATGGACATACGATTATATGGCAAAACTTTTGGGATGCTTTATGGATTTGATTTATTAGCGCAAAGATTAATATTAGACGGTCGTATTACGCTAGATATAAATTCGGGTCTCATTTTATGTGATTTAATAGACAAGCAAGGGAAAGTGGCTCCCTGGAAAGAATACTGTGAAGCTTATAGAAATATAGAAAATCAAGATAACATGGAAGCAAATATAGCCTTTTTTAAAGGGGTACTAAAAGTAGAACCTTGGAATGAAAAACATCCAATATTAATTGATTGGTTTAAAAACTTAAGTGAGAAATTTAATCATTCGTATATAAAAGGGATTACTGGTGTCTTATTAGAGTTAGGATTAATAGATTTTATTTATGAGTTGATTAATCTGGAATTGAATGAAAAGTTGAAAAGTGTGTTGTACTTTGAGTTAGCAAAATATTTGTTTTCAGTAGATAGAGTTAAGGCAAAAGAATTAATTCGAAGTTTTTCGTGGAAATGGAATATAGAAGAATTATTGGAATTACTTTTGAATCATAACGAAATATCTCTTTTAGAAGATGTAACCGTTGAAAATCCTGAAGAAATTGATCTTTTTTTAAATGGTCATATTTCTGAAGCTAAAAATATATATAAGTGGCTCATATCAGTTAGAGTGCATGTAGCTCAAAAAAACATTGAGACAATAAACCAAGAGTTAGATAGAGTATCTGGGAATGGTTGGTATAGAAAGTGGCTCGTTTTTATTATAGAAATGGCACAGATTGAATTTACGGAGTTTAAATCGGACTCAGATAGAGAAACAGAAGTTTTAAATACCTTTAAATCACTCTTGAATATCTCGAGTCCATTTGAAGGGAAACCGCGAGCGTGTGATTTACACAGTATAGAGCCTTATATTTATAATTCCTTTAAAAAAGGTCTTAAATATGTATGTAGTGCGAAAGGGTGGAAAGAAGTATTACAGACTTTAGAAGAAATTTCAATGAAAACGACTACATATTTAATGGGAAGTGCAGGTGGGCCGCTACCTTCTTTAAGCTTAATTAAATTACTTGATTCTTTAACTCATATAGATAATGCAAAGGCAGCTATTGTTGAAGCAATGGAACGACTTACCCATAAAGCAAGTAAAAGTGGTGAATACTTTGAAATTCAAGCAGAACATGAAATGTATTATTCCGTGATTATGAATAATGCAGGAAACAAAGAAGTTGCACTTTCTAGTTGGAATCGAGTTTGTAGATATTTATGTTCTTATGGTTTTCATAAAGATATTACTATTTATGAGTTACTTTATAGTGTGGAGTATTTTATAGGCATTGATGATGAATGGATAAAACAAGAGTTATTTAACTTATTACCATTACTGAATAATGTATTAAATCATACTAATCAAAAAGAAGTTAGATATGTTCATAATGATTGGTTTAAATACTTATTACTTTTGGATTTTAATCTGGCAACAAAAATATTATCTCAATCTTTGAAATCTGATGGTGGAGAAATCGATTGGAAATTAGAAGATGCTTTAGAAGAGGTAGTTATTCAAAGTTATGATTTAATTCCCAAAGATGTATACATTGTTTCAGCTCTTTCAAGTAGTATTCCTTTTAGATATGATTTAATAAAAAAAATGATTGATGCAATAAAGTCAATTAAACAAATAGATATAGAAAAAGCGAATACTCTTTACATCATAATAAAGGCTAGAATCTATGAAAATGATTTAGAAGAAAAAGTTTTAAATTTATTAAATGAGTTTGAGATGGAAGGGGCATATTTTTCTACTGATAAAGAAGAAATAGAAGAAGAAATAATCAATAATGAAATCGTAGAGTGCTATCTTTCAGATGCTTCTTTTATAGATTTAAGTTTATATATCAAAAATTTAACCCCTACTCAATTATGTAATGACAAAGTTATTAATTCCTTAGGATATAAAATGATAGAGTATTCAACTACTGGAAACAGTGAAGATATTAATAAGATAATAGATTTACTGGCTAAAAAACTTAAGCTTTATAATAAAGAATTATCCTACATCTTTAATTCTTTAATGATAGGCTTAGAAAGGTACAATATAAATGAGTCTGCAGTCTATTTATCAATTCTTCAGTATACAAGAGTATATGATAAAGGGTGGAGTTATTTTGGCGGCAAAGAAATGATTCCTATAATAGAACAAAATTATAGGAAATATCCTGAGTATATTGATAATATTCTACAAAATGAACTTGAACTCAATGCAAATAGTGAGATACCTTCATTTGGAGTAACGTCTAATCTAATACATTTATTTGCAAGATTAAATATAGATTTAGCGAAAGATCTTTGGACAGAAGCGTTTGACGTAATATCTTTACGTTTAAAAACGGAGAGAAATTTCTCAGGGCCCTTTATTGATTGTAAAGATATTGTAGTTAAAACGAATAGTATAGAAAGTATCATCGAACTAATAATGTCGCGAATTACACATCCTGAATTAAAAAGAAGAACATGGGCTTTATGGGGAATTCAATATAGTTATTTTAATTATGAGAATGAATTTTTGAATGCTTTGGATGAGTTTATAAAAACAGATATATACGAATCAACATTTGATGTAATTTTATCTCTTTTGTTAGAAAGGGAAGTTCCAGAGAAGGTTTTAACTAATGATTGGATTCGAGCATTGTTAACCTCAGACTACTTCAGTATAAATCAATTAGCTCATTTTATTTTGGGTGTTCAACCTGGAAATTTAGATTCTAATTTAGTTGATAATTTATCGATTGAGATTGATTTTGATGAGAGTATTTTATCTTTAGATAGAAATCAGGCAGCTATAAATATCGAACCATATCTACCCAATATAATTGAGCAAACTTGTAATATATTTGAGAACATATTTGAGAGTAATGAAGTCTATGTTGAAAAGATGCAAAGTCTATATAGAGCTTTCAGTAGTACAAGAGAGAGGATACTACCTAAAGTGCATTATTGGGGAATAGAAAATGAAATTTACAAACAAGTTTTAAATAGAGAAGTATTGAAATTTGGTAATGTCAATCCCTTAATATTATCGCACATGGTTAGCGATTTAAGAATTCCAATATCGATGAAATATAGTAAAGTTCGATATCCAGAAAATGTGGATATAGATTTAGAAAATCACATTCCAAAGAATTCAAATATCGAGGGATTTGAAGATTGGGTCACAATTGCTAGTATTCAAAATGAAGTAATTCTTGAAGAAGGTTACTTTGCAAACATGCAAAGTATAAAGAAAGTTTATAGTGGACTTGTAAGTATTGATTTTGCAGATATTAGCTCTATTAAACTGCCGTTTAAGAAGATAGAAGATATAGATTGGTGGTATATAGATGAAGCATTTGAACATGATTTACCAAAGCCCCCAGTAATTTATTTATCATCCTACGGCACAGTTTATAATGACTTTGGAGAGCATAGATTATTAAAATTGGAAGATTCGATTATAAATGCATTAAACCTAAAAGCAGCAGACTTTCCGAGCGCGTTTGATTTACTGGATCAAAATAATGAAGTTGCGGTAGCTTATAGAAATTGGGAATATGATTTAATAGGTACAGACTTAAGTGAAGAAACGTTTAGATTGTCAGGCTTTGAGCTAGTAATGAGATCTGATATCTTTGATGAACTGCTAAAAAAGTATAATGGAAATGTTTATAGAGTCTCAAAAAAATACATCCATTAGTTTGAATTTAAATAATGAAATTTAAACCACCTATCAAATATATCGATAGGTGGTTATTACATTTGTAAAATCATAATTAAACAACTTTAGTATCTCTTTTCAAAGATGGCGTAATATAGTAGATAGGGTGCTGTGAAATTGTGTTCAGACGAATCGAGATGGGTGGTCGTTCATCTGGTCTATTTTCAATTCGTCTGCGCGCAATACTTTTCCTTGTTAGTTTGAATTAAACAAGAAACAGCGTTTGGAAAGAAGCGGATTAAACTGATATCTAGTTTGAGACGATTGTTTGTAAAAATCCAGCCACAAGGTAATTAACGAACAATTTTATTAATAGATGTTTTAAACATTCGTATTTAAACAAAGAAATTGCTGTATGTCCATCGACTGGATACTTCTATGATTTAATAAAATACGAACATTATTATTTAAGTTGATTAAATTAAACAGGTTGTTGCAGTTAAATTTGAATTGTAGGTTATACACAAAACAAAAACGCTTAGAGTAAATTCTGAGCGTTTTCGCTACTTATAGAATTTATGGAACGTCGAATGCTGTGAAACGCGCAGGTACGGGGTAAAAGGGGAATAAGGAGATAACAACTAAGGCTTATCTATCACTAGAATAACAATTAAAAGCTTTATCTATTAGACGTAATCTAATAGTATTGACAAATAATTAAAAAATGTTAAGATATTTATATTAAAGAAAAAATAATAAATTTATATATAACAAGGGGAAACCCCAAGCTTATACATTGTTAAACGTAATATATACGTTTGATAGTTGTATTTAGCTTGGGGTTTTTTGTTATATAAGGAGGAAACCTAATTGTCAGATATTAAAATCACACCCAAAACACCTTTATACATCGCATTTGAAAAATACAGAAGTGCAAAGAGTTGGTCTGCTTCTACAAATGGAGCATATGAACGGAATATAAAAGAATTTGTATTGGATATGGAAAATAACAAAATTGATCCAATAATTGAAAATGTAAAATATGATTATTTGCTGGAATGGGTTAAACGAATGGAAGAGCAGTTTAGTCCTAAAACCGTTAATCAAAAAATATCAACCTTATCATCTTTATTTTCTCACTTTAATCACCTTGGGATCATTAATAGCAATCCTTTTGCTGCTATAGATGCCATTGAAGATTATGCTGACGAACATCACTCAAGAGCCTTAACTTTAGAGGAATTATTCACAGTTTATAAAGCTGCGTATGAATTACAAAATAATGGAGTAAATGTTCTGATCCCTATTTTAATTGAAATCTACACTGCATTACGTTCTACATCTTTAAAAAAGTTAACGGTTAATTCTGTAGCTATTCAAAAAAATGGGCTGGAATTTAAACGAAATCGTGAAAAAGGAAAGGGAAATGAGGTATCTAAGAAAAAAGAAAAAGGGAACCGAAAAAATAAAGATTTTTTCTTGCCACTGCCACCTAAAATGATGTCTTTACTTGTAGAGCATATTAAAGATCTTGACCCTGAAGATTCCTTATTATATGGGCTAAAAGGAAACCCTCTAGAAAACAAACAAATGAACTATATTACGAACAAGATATGTGAACATTTAAATTGGATCGAAAAGAAAAATCCAATTAATAATGAAGAAAGAGTAGAAGTGATTAAAACAGAACAATTTTTTTCTCCTCACGCATTTCGTTACACGATTTCAACTTTATTTGATGAAATGGGGGTTCCTCGTGAAACGATTAAATTTCTATTATTACATTCTACTAAAAACTATGACTCATTAGATCCATATCTTTTACGTTTTGACGTGCATATTAGACGATTACAGGCTGCTCAAATCCTTCTAGAAACGGTATTAGAAACCGCTTTAGAACTTGATATAAAATATAATCTTAAATTAGATTTCCAAGATGTGTCTAAGAAATTAGAACTCGCTTTTCAACATCAACTTCACAATAATGAAGAATATTTTCTTCATTTTAAGAAGCAAATTATAGCGAAGCCTTTATCGCAAATCATGGAAAACTTGCAAATGCCCATACAACAAACAGTAACACCGCATCAAATGCCATATGGCGCACTGCAACAAATGGTACCATCACAACTACAATCGGGTATGGTGTTCAATCAACAATCACAAATGAATGCAACATCAATACAAATGGACCAACTGATGTCTATTTTGAATGATCTTAATAAAGGGTATTAATGACGCACTCTTTCAACTTCAACTAGGAGGTTTTACAATGCCTTCACAAGTTTAAATTATCCTTTGCTGGCGCAGATAACCACTATTCATTATAAAACTATTTATCCAACGCATATTACGGATACGATAATTTTAAAAACAGGAGCTAACTACCCGTATTTGGGTAACTAGCTCCTGTTTAAAGGAAATGAATCAAAAAATTCGAAACGAATTAATTGCTTTCTTTTTCTGCTCATATTCAACATGTGTATAGACTTGAGTTGATGTAATACTTTCATGGCCAAGTAATTCTTGCAGTGTTCGTAAATCAACGTTTTCTTTATTTTGCTGTAACATCAATGTTGCAAAAGTATGCCGTAAGTGATGTAGCGAGAAGCGGGTAGGTGGAAGGCCTGCTTTTTTCAATACATCTTTAAAAATGACATGTAAACCCCGCGGATCTAATGCTTTACGATTTTTATTTAGAAAAACAGGTTCTGTTGGATAAATTTGATATGATCTTAAAGAGGCTTTATAGGATGCCAGAAGCGGAATTAAGTGTGGATGAAGGGGCAATATCCGTTCTTTTTTCCCTTTTCCATCAATTCGAATCGTTTCATTTACCAGATCAACTTGTTCCCATGTTAATGAAACAAGTTCAGAACGTCTTATACCTGTTGTTGCTAATAATTTAAACATGAGCTCATTCCGCATCGAAAAACGCGATTGGGCGCGTTCTAGATAGTCAAATAGCTGCTTTAGATCCGTTAATGTCATATACACAGGAAGTTTATCATCGGTCTTTGGCGATTCAATCCCGTGCGTAAAATCATTAGCAAGGTATCGTTCTATTAAACAATATTTGGCGAACGATTTTAAGGAAGAAATTTTTCGGTTCACCGAACGAGGTTTTTGTTTTAAAGATCCTAATAGATATTGGATAAAGCGACGTACTTGGGTCTTGGTAATCTCATTTAAACAGGTTGAACAGCCATGGTCCGTTAAAAAGGTTAAGAAGAGCTGTAAATCGTATTCATAACTCGTAACCGTATTTTCCGAGTAATTTTTTTCAATCTCAATATACAATACAAATTCGTCAATGGCAGCGTGTAGTTGCAAGTATAAAACCTCCAGATATCGTATTAAACAATAATTATTATCTGTACAAAATCATCCCATTATCGTAAAAAAGGAGAGTTATCGTTCACATGAAAATTATAAGGAACTTGAAAATTACAAGTCGAAAAGTACAGATATTATGGGTAGATGACGTATCCAAGCCCTCCACCACGCCAAATAATTTTAGTTTACATAATATAAATTATAGGAAGTTATGTATCAGTGAAAAGTATACTAATAATAGTGAGACGAAACGGATATAAATGGACGTAAATAACTAAATATTATTTCAATGACAAAATATTTTAGACTTCGATGATTTCTTGAATAAAAATTGTTAATCTTATCACCCATATAGTTGAATAAAAAAGAATCCATTTTACACGTTAGATTAAAACGGATTCTTTTTAATTAAATTTGGATTTAAATTGTTAAACATCCAATATCAATTACTTAATTTCAACGTGTACATCTTTTATTAATCTGACTTGGCCATGATCATCCAAATATTTGTTATAATCCTTATTTATAAGTTTAAATTGACATGTTTTTTAGAAAAAATCGTTATTTTCATGACATTTCACTTGAATCTGTTGTGATTCTAAAATAGCCACAATATTCTTCATAACAATTGGTCAGAATAATAATTTCGTTCACAACGACTTCATTTGATGACGAATTAACAGGAATTTGACTAGAAAAATTAGTAAATCTCCTATTAAATTTTGAATCAATTGATATTTGCGTTTTTCGTAAAGTCTGAATATCGCGAAAATATAAATGATATTATGGAGTGTTTTCTACTGTTTTCTCATTTGTAATTCCATCATTTTTAACAGTTAATTTCCTTGTAAACGCACTAACAATTAAACTTACTAAAATATTAACAGTCAATGCAAGGAAACCAATGTTGATATCTTGTATGTAAGATGGCCAGCTTGGGAACAGCTTACTTAGATGAGCTCCTGTAGATGCTTGCCAACCTACAATTGAAACTCCGACAATAATCCCAACAGACACACCTTGTACAGTTAATGGATTTTTCTTCATAAAGTTACTTACAACTGCTGGTACGAATTGAGTAACTAGACCATATCCCATTAAAAATAATAACGTAATTGCTCCACCACCGCTAAAAGTAAAGTACAGTGCAATTAGTGCGATCACTGGAACTGAATAACGAGCAATGATAGCAATTTGTTGATCGCTAATTTGAGGACGAATTGGTTTTACAACATTTTTTGCAAATAATGTAGCTGCAGACATTAAAATCATTGAACCTGGAACAATTGCAGTTAATAACCCTGCAGCTCCAATAAAGCCTACGATGACTGGATTAAATGTTTGTGTGGAGATTTTAAATAATGCTAAATCTACAGCGCCTCCTTCTAACTCTGGAATTTGTAAAATTGCAGCTGCTCCAGTAAATAGAATAAATAATAAAAATAACGCATAGATAGGAAGCATAATCGCATTTTTTCTTAAGGCATTACCACTTTTCGCTGAAAAAGTAGCGATAAATGTATGTGGCCACATATAAAACCCTAATGATGTTAACATGATTGTTGAAATATACCATGAGGCACTAAAACCTGAGTCTGGAAGCGTTAAAAAACCTGGTTTAACAGCTTCAATTGCCTCCCACATTGGTTGAATCCCGCCATAATAATGTATAGGTAAGTAGATACCAAGGAATAACACAACACCCAGAATAAGAATATCTTTAATAACAGCTGTCCAAGCCGAGCCATGAATTCCTGAAACCATGACATACGCAATCATAGCAATTGTGCCAATCCAAATTGTTAATTTCGGATCAATCGCTCCATACGAAGCTTCAGAAACGATAATGCCAAGACCTTTTAATTGAATGACTAAATAAGGAATTAAAGCTGCTAACCCTACAATAGCTACAAGTGTGCCGAGAATTTTACTATTATATGCCTTTTCAAAAAAATCAGATTGTGATAGTAGACTATGTTTCTTTCCATAAGCCCATATTTTAGGTGTCAACCAGTAAGCAATTACATAGTTTAACATCGCGATATTAAAAAATGCTGCGGCGCCCTTCCCGTACATCCAACCACTTACCCCTAAAAATGCATTAGTTGTATAAATTTCACCAGCCATTAATAAGAAGATGAAGATAGAACCAAATCCACGGCCTCCAACACTCCATTGTTCAAGGCTCATATCTTTACCTCTACTAGCCATAATGCCTAAAAATAAAGCAATACCTAAGAAAATTGCAATGATTCCAACTGAAATTATCATATTATTCCGTCTCCTCTTTTGCATTAGGATTTATACGATGAACGATAATCATTAACCCTGTTCCTAAAAAGATCCATAAAACCATCCAAAATAATAAAAATGGAAGACCTAGGACATATGGTTCGGCACTTTTGATAAAAGGAACTCCTAATGGCATTCCGAAATATGCAATGAACGAGAGCAAATTGCAGAGCCTTTTTTTTGTCATTTTTCTATCTCCTTTTTATTTATTAATTAATCGCTGAAACCCGTTATCAATAAATAGACTATTTATATCTCTTTTATCAGGAGTAAAATGAACTTGTTTTTCATTATCTAGAAAATCAATTGTGTATTGTACAGTAGCCGCCACTCCTATTTTTAAAGCATCTTCATCTAAGTCAAAGTAAACATTATGGTGTTCGGCCCCAATCCCTTCTTCGAGGTTTTGTATTCCTACGAATGCAAACACACCTGGGAAGTATTTTTCATAAAACGCAAATGATTCTGATGCCATCCAAGCAGGGATTGACTGTAATGCATCTGTACCAATTGCATTTTTCACCGCATTGATCGCAATTTGTGCACAATCTTTTTGATTGTAGACAATTAAATCCGATTCTTTAGGTTCAATAATAAATTCATAGGTGCAATTATGGAGGTCACAGACTTTTTCAAGGATTCTCTTAAATTCTTTTGCTACATGGGTTCCTTGGTTAAAATCTAAATATCTAGCTGTTCCTGAGAACTGTAAGCTTTCTGGAATTATATTTGCTGCGGAACCTGAATTAATCGTTCCAATTGAATAGGTAATTGTTTTAAAAGGGTCTAAAGTATTTAACCTCATTGCTCTTAAATTGTTATAAAAATCGGTAAAACAGTCTAATGGAGCAACTGACAAATCTGGTCTTGAACCATGTCCACTTTTTCCTTTTATTAAGACATCAAAAACAAAAGAAGCAGCCATTCTTGGACCTGGATCAACAGATATTTTCCCAGTCGGAAGATCATTTTTTAAATGGATACCCCAAATTCCATCTCCTCCGATTTCGTGTAATCGTTTACAGAGATTATAAATCCCACCACCCATTTCTTCGCCTTGTTCAAAAGCTAATAACACTCTTCCTTTAATTTTGTCTTGGTGTTGAGCCAAGATTTTCGCGACACCCAAAAGCATCGCTGTATGTCCATCATGCCCACAAGTATGAGCAGCTTGATCATACGCTGAAAATACTACTTTTTTCTTTTTTAAATTATTTTCCTCTTCCTTCATCGGCAGTGCATCTAAATCTGCCCTAAGAATTAAAGTTTTTCCCGGTTGTTTCCCTTGAATATAACCAATAATTCCACCATCTTGGACAATTTCGTAATGAATGCCCCATTTAGTTAACTCATCTGTAACTATTCTCATTGTCCGTACTTCCTGTAATCCAATCTCAGGGTGTCTATGAAGATCTCTTCTTATCTCAATTACATAGTCTTCTATTTCTTTTGCAGCTTTTAACGCATTAAGCTTAAATTCGATCGTTTTCATTTTATATACTCCCTTTCTGATTGATTATTGGATTCGATATCTTGGAATTCTAAAGCGATTCTTTCAAGTGCTTCTTTTATAAGTGGTCTTGGTGAAGGGATACAGATTCTTTGAAAGTCTTTACCTTCATTTCCAAACAAGTATCCATCTTCAAGTATGACATTGGCTTTGTTATAGATACGATCATGAATCTCTTGAGCTGAAAGGCCATATCCACTAAAGTCCATCCATAGCACATATGTTCCTTCAGGGATCCTAACTTTGACTGTAGGCATTTTTTTATCTATGAAATTTTTCACATACTCGATTGTGTCGTCAATATATTCTGTTATTTGCGCTAACCATTCTTCTCCTTCGTTATAGACAGCTATAAGGGCTGCAATTGTAAACGGTGATGGTAACTGCATTCCCATTGTGTCGCTAAAGATTTTCCTAATCTCAGTGTTTGAAATAATAACATTTGTACAGTGCAGACCCGCAACATTAAAGGTTTTATTAATGGCTGTACATGTGATGATATGATCCGAGCTGTTTGCAATTTTTGCGATGGGTATAAATTTTTGTTTTTTTCTAATGAGATCCCCATGAATTTCATCAGCTACAATAATTACATTATTATTCTCACAGATATCTGAAAGCGTTTTTAATTCCTCATAAGTTAAAACTCTACCAGTCGGATTGTGTGGACTGCAGAGAATGAACATTGTAGTATTTTCTTCTTTTGCTTTTGCTTCAAAATCCTCAAAATCAATTGTGTAATACCCTTCAGCATCACATTTCAATGCATTATTTCGAACAACTCTTCCATTTCCTTCTATCGCAGCTGTGAACGGCGGATAAACAGGACGTTGAATAATGATACCTTCACCATGTTTAGTTAATGCTTTTATAGCTATATCCAAGGCGTGTACAGTTCCAGGGCTATATACAATCTCTTCTCTTTTGATGGTCCAGTCATGTCTCTTTTTAAACCAATGCTGAATTGATTCAAAGTACTCATCTGGAAAAACAGAATATCCAAAAATACGATGATCAACTGTTTTATGTAGTGCATCTATCAATGGTTGCGGTACGGGTAAATCCATATCTGCAGTAAATAGCGGAATGGTCTCATAGTCATACCTTTCTGTATAACCAATTGTTTTAATTAAATCTTCACCATCCCACTTTAAGGAATAAGTATTTCTGCGATTAACTACTTCATCAAAATTATATTTCAATGCTTCTCCCCACCTCTTGTCGCATTCAACTTTCTACTTTATCGCAATTTTCGACACGTTTAGATTAAATTTTTCTCAGTTTAACACCTTAACTGTAAAATCGTCAACCTAAATTTCAGAATATTTACAAAATTAATTAGATTCAAAACGAAAGTTAAATATAGATTTTCTATATGTTAAAATTAAATTAAATTGGCTACCAATTATGGGGAGGAGATGCTTTGTGGATAAAGAGAAGATTTTTTATGAGCTAATGGAAACGATTTACGAGACATCTAGACTGATTAGTTCCTACGAAAATATTCCAAGAAAATATGGGACAGAAGATGAATTGTATATGATAGAAGTTCATACACTCAACTTAATTGGAGATCAAATAAAAACCACTACTTCTGAAATTGCAGAAATTAAAAATTGCACAAAAAGTGCTGTTTCTCAAATGGTTGATAAACTAATTAAAAAGGGTCTAGTAATTAAATATAGAAATCTGGACAATTATCGAGAATTCCATATTGAATTAACGCCAAAAGGCAAAATAGTTTATGAATATCATAAAAATCTAGATTTAGAGGAATATCGGAGTCATTTGAAGAACCTCGAGCAATTTACAGCTGAAGATTTTCAAAAGTATATTACAGTCCTAAACTTAATCAATCAAAGGACTCAAAGCGTGCTTAATGACAAAAAATCAAAGGCGTATTAATTATCTTTACTACCCTACACTATTGGATAATATGGAAAAAAGGCGTGTCACGAACTTTGTGACACGCCTTTATGGTCATAGCAATTTTTAGAATCTCTTCCCCCTGATGGCCGCTTCATGTACAGTTAACTCTCCATTTCCTTCAACGAACAAATTATTTCAATAATTTTCTGTTGAGCATCTAGAGCTTCAGGGATTGGCATAACAACAAACACATGATTCATTTTAGGATAAACAAAGGTATTGATTTCAATTTCTTGTTCTGTTAGTTTTTCATCCAGTCTTATTGCATCTGGATATAAACATTCGTGTGTTCCAATAAAATGAGTAATCTTCCCAAGTCCTTTAAAATCACCGTAAATTGGACTAATTAATGAGTCTTTTAAATCTTTATCAGCTGCCCAAATCTTTGTAATGACTTCCATTCCTTCACTAGCTAACATCGGGTCCTTTTCTTCATATTCAGGTATATGAGGATTTTCAAAACTCATATCAACACATGCAGACAATAAAATAATATCTTTCGGTTGAGGTAAATGGTTCATTTTTAAAAGATGAGCCAGACCAAGTGATATATTTCCGCCTGCAGAATCTCCCATAATGGTCAATTGATCGTATCTTTCAACAGTTTCAAGAACTTCTTTATAAAGGTTTAGGATTTTTGGATAGGTATCTTTGTAGTTAAAATGAGGTACTTTAGGATAAATGGGAACAATTATTTTCGCATTCAAAGATTGCGCCATTTTATCTAAGAACCACCAGTGAAAATTTAAAGGTTGATTCGTCCAAGCACCACCATGTATATATAAAATAACTTTTTGCTGTAGGGACTCTTGGTCATTTAGTGTGAAAACTTGCATGTCCTCGAATGCCCGCTCCTTAACATCACTTAAAAATTGAACATCATCCCCAATAACATAAGGTTTTCTATTTTCAGTTCCCATTTGATTAACAAACTGTTTGGTGTTTTCAATACAAGAAAAACTGTTTTTATTACTTTCGGAAGTTAACAATTTTTCAAATTGAACACTTTCTTCAGAACGTTCTCCGTTATAAATTTCTACACTCATTTTTTATTTTCTCTCCTTTAAACATTTTTATTGTTCATCTTGTTGTTTCATAACACGGTATGATTCGAAATAGCCATGTATCTCTTTATCAATAGTCTTTAACAAGTTGGATAGAATGTCTTAACTGAACGGAGGCGTTTAATATCTATACTACATCGGTTACAGTAAAACGGTTGAACTAGGCTTCAAGTTCAAAATAAAATATTTTAAATCCCCTTTTCCATCTCATAAAAAAAGTGAGCATGGGCCTCCATTTCAATAATTATAACAAATGTATTCCCTGAATTTTTCCATTCGACACCTGATAGCCATATTTCTTTTAGGCTGTTTTCTAAAAAAATATTGATGATATAACATAAAAACAGAGTTAATCTACAAAATGTGTAGAATCAACTCTGTTTTTTGTTTGATTTTTCATAAATCGAATAATTAACTAAAGCACCCCGTTCGTTTAAGTACAATTTTTCACAAACTTATTATCACTTTGTTAACTCAAATAAAAAAACGTGCTCCCTTCGCAGAAAGAAACACCCCTTTTCGTAAGAACTATATTTAATCAAACGTTCGGCATTGTTTTTCGCTTTCTTCTTGCGAAATATGTTTCTTTATATTTACGTTTGTCACTTGTAACCCTGTTAGGTTAGAGTCCCTTACAGAAAAAGTAAGTTTATCATAATCTCCTCCGTGGTGTCCTGAATAGTTTAAAGCACTGGCAAAAATGAGATGTCTCCTAGGATCTCCATTAATGGGTTCAATTTTGATTTTTGGACACATAAAAAATTCCGAATAAGATGGGCCCAAATGATATAAATAACGTGTAAACAGTGCTTCTTCAAGTAACTCTTCTTTAGTAGCTTCGTCCAATTCTTTTCTCCAGCCAACCATGAGCCAATCATAAAGAGATTGTGACTTTGATCGCACTTTTTTTCCGTTTCCCGAAACGATTAATTCCCCTTCTTTAGCCGTGCAGGTTTTGCGTTTATTGTCAACTACACATATATAAGCGGGTTCAATGGTGATCTCTTCATCATTTGCCATTTTTAACGTCAATTTATTGGATGGATTATCTAAAGATACCTCGATTGTTCCATTCACTCGGACAGAGTTATTAAGCCAGTAAACCACTTTTCTGAGTACACGTTCTTGAAAACCATCATTGATACTGAAAACACGCTGAAGTCCAGAATTATTTTCAACTTTAATGTTATGGACATCATTATGCTCTAATGAATGTTTCATCAATTGTTCCAAAAAAGGTTGATTGATATTCTTCTTTGTTTCAGTCATTTGGCTAGCTGAATTAATTAAATTAACATCAAAAAAATACTTATTAATAAAATCTTGGTTAGGTACTTCTTGCTTCGCAAAAACAACAGTAATATTTACGAGAAATAGGATACAAAAAAGGACGTAGAGTTTTTTCTTCAATAAAACCCACCTACCTTTTCTTTATAAGTATCTTTCCCGATTCTTCTTCAACTATCCTGCTCCGTTCGTTGAAGAAGGATCCAATCCACAACTCTTGAGTTGCGACACTTAAAGGCATAAAAAAAGACCGTCTATTGACAGTCCTTATAACTTATAATTAAGTAGTTTTTGTTTAAACTCACTCAATACTCTTTTCCGTTCTTCATAACCTTTTTGATCTGCTTCTTCCCAAAGTTCAAGATCTGCACCACGTTCGATTAAACCAATAGCATTGTTACATACTTGTTCTTGAAGACATTTTCTATCTAGTTGTATTGCTGCTAAACCGATATATACTAAAGACATTACTTCCAGGTCATCTTCAATACTAAATTCATCCGAATATTCTTCTAAGATTATTTGAGTTGCTTCCTCAACGGTTTTTCCTTCTTCCAAATAATCAATAAAATCATCTCTCACATCACAAGTAGTATCATCATCAAATATCCCTTTTCCCCAAGTCCCCATTTAATCACCTCTTAGTTTTTTACTCTTAGCATTATTATGTAAGAGAATCGACTTAAGAAATCATTCAACTAATTACCCTTACATGAAAAAAACTTCTTCTACTTCTTTCAAATCCCTGTTAGCAAGCAAGCGATCCTAAATAAAGTGGCTCCAGAACAATACTGGAACCATTTTATAAGTTGATTAAGTTTATAAGGTATAGTTCAAATTAAAACAGATCCTACTGATAAAGAAAATGTAAAAAGACAATAAAGTTATTTAATTATCGTATAAGGTACTTCACTATACTAAAAAATATAACAATAAAACAATAATAGTGGTTTGAAAATCTAGTTTTATTCAACAATAGCTCCCGATTGTTGAATAATGAAATATAAGAAAGAGCTTTATACATGGATCCTCAGTTATTGACGTTTGATAATTCTCTTTCAACTATCCCTCGTTCGTAAAAAAAACGTTTAAATATGCTAAATTCTCCTGTAAAAAAGTTTGATGCTTTTCGATACCTCTTCTTTTACACCAACCAATTGAATTAAACGCATCGATAAAGCGATAAAACGGTAAAACTTCTTGTAAATCAATAAGTGGACGAATGGACTCATAGCCTTTTTGATACGCATCCCTTGTTCCAGGATATTTCATGAAAATATCACGATTAATTTTTGTAAAGTCCATTTCGGTTGCGCCAATTCGGACACTTTCAAAATCAATGATGCCGGCTACTTGATTTTCATGAACTAAAATATTACCTGGTCGAAAATCCATATGTATAAAACTAGGTCCATCTGGAGATGGAAGTAATTTCAGTTGACGGTCAAAATGCTTCAATGATTGTTCGTATAAACGAGGATCAATCACTTCTTTTACATCTTCTGCAAAGGAATAAAATTGTCGCTTAATAAACTCAGACCATTGACCATATACATTGGGAACGGAACTTTTGAAATCCTGCTCATTTGGAACGATTGCATGCAGAATTCCGTGGTGTACTCCGATATCATAAGCTAAAGCTGTATCCACTTTCTCTGTAATCGGCACACCGTTAATTGCGGATAATAATAAAGCACCAGTGACATCCTCATTACCTTCCCAAAAGTCTAACATTTCTGGTACAGGTAGCTCATTGCGTAATCGTTTAAGTACAGTATACTCACGTTCAAGTTTTGCTTGGGAATAAGGAATTTATATATATACCGTACGATGATCAATTAGCTTGATTTTATATACAGTCGAACTAAAAGACTGAGGAACGTTCTCGACTGCTAACACATTCAACTTAAATTTATCTATTACTTGTTGCAACATATCCATTCGAAAAAACCCCCATTTCTGTACCGTTTATCTTCTTCACAATCTCTAAAAATAATAACATATATATTCATTATTTTTGGAAGTCTTACTCCATCAAATGGCCCGATTACTGCTAATGTTAATTCTTTTCTTTATCAGTCCATAAAACTCTGTATAAAAATGCGAGCTCAACTTCTGCAATGCCGGTAGGTAATTCGCCATTTTCGCTTCCTACAGAACGCAGCTCATTTTTTGTAGTGCCTAGCCATGCCGCTAAATAAACAGGTTTGTTTTTCTTTAAAGTAACCTTTTCGCTTACTAAATTACTGAAAGAAGAAGTCGTCATGTTATTTGAATAATTCGTTGTAACAAGCCCAGAAGGTATGCCAGATATCAATTTTAAGGGACGAACTTCATCGTTAAAGTCACTTATTCCAAACGAAATGAGAATATCTTTATAATTTTTTTCGGGGTTATCCCAGGTTTTTAGCAATTCTTCTTTAAACTTACCTTTTTCAAATACTTCCACTGAGATTTGCAAATCATCATCTTCAGCTAAAGTGCCATTTAGTTTAAAAAATTCAATATGCCCTACTCCCGATTTGCTAATAAGCAGACTTTCTTTTTCACTCATGTTATATGGTTCAATGGTTATTTTCGCATTTGAGGACGTTTTATCTTTTTCCACACCCGCACACCCTGTTAACAACAAGATAAGAATTACAAACGAGCAGTAGCGTTTAAAGCCTTGCATTTTTACTCCTCCAATCAATTTGTCATGTATTATTTCATATTACTCCTATGTTTAATGTATTACTTTATTATACTTTATTAAATGGTCCGATTGTTGGACACAAGTTAAACAGCACTCTAACTTACTGACTTCCCTATTTAGCTAGAATTCACCTTGATAGGAACATTTGTTCGAACCCCGAGAAATTAGCATTTTTCTTAAAAAATTTTAAAAAAGACAGCGAGCTTTGCATTCACGCTAAGATCATTTTTCGTGTTGATAGTGGACACTCACCCGTCATCCCAAGCTTCTATGAGATTTGTGTTCCTCAGGCATGTCTTTGCCTTCTGATTCCGCATCACCACAGGCCCATTGCTATCGGCTAACCACTACCACTGTCTTCCCGCTTCTGAACCTTCCACCCTATAATTCCTACGTATGCCGAGTGTACAATGAAAAAGAGACGAATTTCTTCGCCTCTTACCATCTTAATAAAGCTAACTATCCTTTTATATAAAGGTAGCCCTCGATTTGTTGTTTCAATGACACCCTAACTTCTTTTCTTGCACTATAAACCAAACAGGAAGGTCGTTTTATTTAAAAGTATACGATTGAAACCCTTGTATCATCATACGGCTAACGGATTCGGTTAGTTCTTCTAAAGTGCATTCAAATTTCCCTGCGAACCAGTCCTGGTATAAAGAAGCTAGTCCTCCTACAAAAAAGTGAACACGGAATAGTAACTCTTCACACGCTGCATTTGACTCAAATGAACCTTTATTGCTTAAAATTTTCTCTATTAGTACGACTTTAGTTAAGAAGATAAAACTAAAGAATAATAAATATCAAATAAGCGCAAGAAATCAACGTTTCTAAAATTGATTTCTTGCGCTTTTTAAGGTGTTGTCCAGTTATTCTCTTTGTTCTGCAGCTAACAAGAACTTTTGTAAGCATTGAACTTACTCAAAGACGGTCCTTGAATCATACTTATAAATAAGCTTATTGTGTTATGCGTGTACCTGCTTTTCCTTCTAATGCAGCTACTGCTTGATCCAATGAACAAATAATTGCCTCTTTCCCTGATTTTGCAAATTCAATAGCTGCTTGCATTTTTGGTAGCATACTACCTGGTGGAAATTGTCCTTCTGCAACGTATTGTTCAGCTTCTTCTATTGTAATTTGGCTTAATTTCTGCTCATTTTCTTTCCCGAAATTGATATAGACATTTGGTACATCTGTTAACATCATGAAAACTTCCGCATTTACCTGTTGGGCAAGCTTTAATCCTGAACGGTCTTTATCAATCACCGCTTCAATACCCTGTAATTGACCAGTATCTTCACGATATACAGGGATACCACCACCACCGGATGAAATAACAATCGTATCATCGATTAAACGTTTAATTTCGTCTATACCATGAATCACTTGTGGTTCTGGTGAAGGTACAACTCGTCTGTATCCACGCCCTGCATCTTCTAACATTGTATAGCCTTGTGTTTCTAAACGTTTCGCTTCTTCTTCTGAAAAAAATACACCGATTGGTTTAGTCGGATTTTCAAATGCTTGATCCTCTTTATCGACTTCAACCATTGTTAACAATGTCACCACATTTGAAGTAATGCCTCGTTCATTAATATGGTTTTTTAAAGCTGTTTCCATCATATAACCAATGAACCCCTGTGATTCTGCGTTACAAACATGGATTGGTAGTGGTTCGACTACATTTTTAGCCGCTTCGTTTTGAGCAATAATATTTCCCACTTGCGGACCATTGCCGTGTGTAATGACGATTTTATGCCCCGCTTGTTTCATTTCAATCATATGGCGTGTAGCAGACACTACATTTTTGAATTGATTATCATAAGTTGCTTCTTGCTTTGGCTGTAAAATTGCGTTGCCGCCCAATGCAATAACTACGCTTTTCCCCATTTCTTTCACTCCTTAGTTACCGACATATAAATGCCATATAACGTATCCATCCCAGATGAAGAGCCAACTTCTATTAGACTTTTCATGCTTTCTAAGGATGGATCATGCTGTAATGCTGTAATCTTCGAACTAAATACACCATCTAAAGCACAAGTTAAAAAGCGCTTACTGACAATGGTCGTTAAAGGTTCCTTGATTAAAGCTTTTAAAGTTTCAAGATGTTTATGTTCGATAAAATTATTTAGAAAATGCCCGTATAATATGCCGACAAGTATATCGTCACCAGTTGGTGTTAAACCTTGTCCACGTCCAATAAAATAACGGAATGTCTTTTCAAGATTTTGGGTTGGATCATGTAATCTATTGATTAAGGCCAACACACGTGCTCGTTCAAAATCTGTTGATTCATATGATGCAAATGAAATGTATTTGAAATTTTCTTTTAATCTATTTATATTTGCATGTTCAAAATCCATATATAACGGTAGTATTTTTACATTAAACACCATTTCAAAACTGTTATGAAATAGACGATTATTATGAAATGTTAATGTATCGCCTACTCTAATATGAGTCTTTATCGTTTGTTTAGTTTGACGATCAAGCAAGATCCCGAACGGAAATGTCCCATTTTCGTCGGTACCAGCGAATATCAATTCACCATTTCTATCAACCATATTCAAACCTTTTTCAAAAATACTGTGCACGGTAAAGGTGTTTCCTTCATTCAATAATTCAAGTGCGATTGGACCAACCGCACTTGCTTGTAATATCATCCTTTAAAACCTAGCTTTTCAGCATATGCCGTGATTGCCTTCTCAAAACATTCGATTGGCGGATGGACTGTACCAGCACCAATTTGACCATAACCCGCAATTTTATGGGCAATCCCTGTATTGATGACTGGTGTAATTCCCGTTTCAACAACTTTCCGTGCATCGATCCCTAAACATGCGCCTTTGAAGTCCCAAGTTGGAATGACATAGTTCGGGTTTTCGCCGATACAAATTTCAGTCATTTGATTACTTATTTCAAGCGCATCATTAAATCCTCCTGTACCAACGAAGCGGGTAACTGCAGGTGCTGCAATCATCGCCATTCCGCCAACACCGATTGTTTCTGTAATGGCTGAATCGCCAATATCTGTGTTTGCATCTTCTGCAGAATAACCAGTAAAGTATAATCCTTGCGGCGTATTAACAGGAGCCGTAAACCATTCGTCTCCCATCCCCGCAATACGGATACCAAAGTTTTCACCGTTTCGGCACATAGCCGTAACAACCGTACCGTGTTCAATTGTACGTGCTGCATCCATGATCGCTTTACCAGTCGCCATTGCAATATTTAAGAAAAATTGGTCTGTGTCTGCTAAAAATTGGATTACTTCTGTACATTGTTCCTTGTCAACGTCTTCTAATGCTGAAATGACTGGAGATAGTTCTTTTAAAAATGCAAGTGACGCTGCAATATTACGTTGGTGGAATTCATCACCCATTGCAATAGCTTTAGCAATCAATACGTTAACATTCAAGCCTTCGTCAAATGTTTTTAACGCTTTACTTAATACGGGACCTAATACATCTTTCATCCAATGTAAACGGTTGATTACTTGCTCATTGTAGGCGCCAAAGCGTAATACGGCTCCAATCCCTTCGTTCATTTGACAGTACGCTTCGTTCCCACTTTCTTTGTTAACAACGACAAGTACTGGCATGTTAGGTGAAGTGATACCACCCATTGGCCCAACTGCATTCACATGGTGACAGGGAATGAATTTGATTTTATCGTTTTCAAGTAAGTCACGTGCACCCTTTTCGTCTTCTGCCCATCCTTCAAACAAGATTGCTCCAACACATGAACCTTGCATAGGATTTGTCATGTTTTCGTATTTAATTGGAGGTCCAGCGTGTAATAACACGTAATCTACTAATTCAGGAATCACAGACTTAGCAGGTACAACATCCGTTAAGAAAGGTGCTGCTACAATGATTTTCTGGATAACGGCTTCGTTCGCTTCATTTATTGTTTTGTAATCCATTAGATTGTACCTCCTTCATAATAGTTTAAGAATTGAAGTACTTTCATTAACTTCTCATCGCCACCAGCAATCGGACGCCAGTTAAATTGGACACAATCAGAGCCACTGTTTTGAACAGCTTCCGTAAAGCTTTTTAGACCAATATTAATAACACTTGGTTTCATATTGATGAAGGACATAATTTTCTCATCTACCGCTAAGTTTTCTGGTGTATAGTCAAATTTTTGTACATCAACACTTGGTAGTTCCACTTTACCGCCTACAAGTTGGATAGCCGTACGAACCATTTGGTCATTTGTCTTGCAGATAATGGCTCCGCTCTCTTTTAAAGTGTCAATTTGTTTATCGTAACCTTGGATGTCTTGTGCAGTACCAACAACCGTTGCAAGCACTGCAAGTTGACGACCATTTTGATGTGCATTGTCCAATAAACGTTTGATTGTTGGTGCTAGTTCACCTGCCATATCTGCATGACCACCGTTACCGATGACGTTATCAATCATGATTACGGCTGTTTCAGGGTCGTTGACAGATTTTTCAAGCACTGCGATACGATTTTCAGGATCAATCATCGGGTGTGGTTTACCTTTTGTATACTCATCATCACCTAAGTCAATGATTTCATGATTTTTTGTTTTTAAAATATAACGATCGTTCTTTTCTTCCGTTATTGTATCTTTGAAAGCATCTCTCACTAGCATGGCTGCTTCAGTTGCTAATGTACCGCCTGAATAATAACCTTTTATACCAACTTGTGATTCTTTTAATAAAACGTTTACATTTTCAGCTGTTGTCGGTTTGAAATTAGGTTGGTCCCCATTGGATAATTGGACAGCTACAACTGCAGCTTCTTCTAGGGTATAAGCATGATAGATGTTCTCTTCTTGATAGGAAGGTTTGTCACCTAAAAATAATGTAACAACTGGTTTATCAATATTTCTTAATAAGTTTAATACTTTGCGCTTTACTTCCTCTGCAGGTGGTTTGGAGATCACAGTAATCACTTTTACTTTCGGATCTTGGTTTAATGCTTTGATGCTATCTAACATGGTGATGGCACCAACTTCCGTCGATAAATCACGTCCACCTGTACCAAGAGCGTTCGTTACACCTTTACCAAAGCGATCAATGATTGTTGTCACTTCTTGAATACCTGTACCTGATGCGCCAACAATACCAATATCGCCCTCGTTTACGTTATTTGTAAAGGCAAGAGGTACGCCGTGAATGAGTGCAGTACCACAGTCTGGACCCATCACTAATAATCCTTTTTCATGCGCTTTTTGTTTTAATTTCGCTTCGTCTTCTTTAGCAACATTGTCACTAAACATGAAAACGTGTAAACCTTCGTTCAGTGCGTTTTCCGCTTCCATTGCTGCATATTGACCAGGAATTGAAATTAATGCTAAGTTCGGATTGTTCGCAAGCTCCAATGCACGTTTCCAATTATGTGCTTCTTGGCCTTTAGACGCATCTTGAGAATCAGACTCACCTTTTAATGCGATCTCTACCTCTTCTTTCACTTCGTCTACTTTTTCTTCCTGATCAGTATCTACAACGATAACGATATCATTTGGCTTGGCTTTTTCTAATTCATCCGTGCCTAAGCCAGACGATTTAAAAATGTCTTTGTTTGCCGGTGTTCCCATCATGATTGATACTTTGTTCACACCATCAATTGCAGATAACTTGTTTGATAAAAGCATTAACACGATGGAGTCCTTATAAGTGTTTTCTTTTATAATTGTATATAACATGATGTTCCTCCATTTTATTATTCTGCAAATCTATTTTTTCCGTGATAACGATCGAAATGTACATCGTCTGACACAAGATAGTTGTAAATGTCGTCTACGATTTCAATACCTTCCTTATCATATTCCTCACTTCTTAACTTACCGCGTTCACCTGGATAATAAATTTCTCCATATCCCTCTGCCGCTTTCTGCACTTTTAATTCATCAAGCATCGTTGAAATTTGTCGTTTGAAAGCATCTAAATCTGTGAAATACGCAGGATTAATCACGATATGAAGTTGACCTAAATCGCGTCCTTTTGTTAAGTCTTGATACATGGAAGAAACATGTACACCATGTGGGACTCCAAGAAGACTACCAGATAAAATATCCACCATCATCATCAAGCCATACCCTTTTGGACCTGAAATTGGCAGGAGTGCATGTACATCTCTTGCATTCGTAGTCGGTGCACCTGTTGCATCGACCGCCCATGTATCTGGAATAGATTCGTTTTTACTTCTTGCGTCTAGAATTTTGCCCCATGCTTGGACCGTTGTCGCCATATCAAATGTAATGATACGACCATCAGCAGATGGTGCACTAAATGCAATTGGATTTGTACCAAAATAAGGTTCAGTTCCTCCGAATGGCACGGCCATTGGATCTGATTGGCACATACTTAAAGCAACCATATCTTGTTCTGCTGCCATTTCAACAAAGTAACCTAATGCACCACTATGCGAGATATGCTTCATACCAACAACAGCAACACCCGATTTTTTGGCCATGTCAATCGCTTTTTCCATTGCTTGTTTTGCGATTTGGTGACCTGGACCATTATCCCCATCAAAAACAGCAGATGCTGGTCCTGTTTGTTCAAATGTGTAATTTGGATTTGCTGTAATACCACCTTTTGCAATTCGTTCAGAATAGTATTCAACACGGACAGCGCCATGGGAGTGAATGCCTCTATGATCAGCGTATGTTAATACGTCAGAAACATCATGAGCCGCTCCTTCATTTAATCCCGCTTTCATAAACTTTTGTTTCATTAAATTAAACAGTTCTTCCTTCGATACACGCATGGTGTCAGCTCCTTCTCTTACATGAATAAAATATTTTGTCAGATTCTAAATAATCTAATATTTATTGATACTCTCTCTTTATAGGTCAATGTCTCTGTTCGCATCTTTCGAATAAATGTATGAGAATGGTTCATCTAAACCAACTGCATAAGTTGCTTGCGGCACATAAGCGCCCATAAAGATATAGTCTCCTTTATCAACTGGCATCCATTCGTTGTCTAAGTTATACATACCGCGTCCACTTAATACGTAAGCACCGTGTTCTTGAACATGTGTTTCAATGTAACCGTGTGAAGCACCTGGTTTGAATGAAAGAATATGAATGTTCATGTCATAGCCGATTTCTTTTGGTAATAAGTCTTGGATTAATACTTCTTTCATCCCTTCATAGGCTTCTTGTTTAATGTTGTTCACATTACCTGAAATAATTTCCGGTGTATGCCCTTTTAATGGGTGCCCTTTAAGTGGCTGATAACGTTTTTTATATAGGAATAAGCGGCTATCTTCACCGTTATTATTATTTTCAAACGTCAACTGTAAGTGTGGAGGTACATATAAGTACCCACCTTCCGTTAGTTCGTATTTTTTACCATCCGCATAAGCGTTGATATTGCCATAGACAACGTATACAAATGATTGAATACCATCACCAGCGAAACCAGTTGTGTTTCCGCCTTGGTTTTTTACTGTTATTAAGTAATCTACAAATCTTGCACCTAAACGTGGGGATCCTAAGATTGTTACGTCACAATCTTTAAAGCCAGGTACAACATTGTTGACTAAGCCGTCTGGTGTAATTAACGCGTAATTATCTTTTTTAATCACGGAACGTGTTTCTAATAAACCTTCTCTATATCCTTGATTTAGATTTATGTAACCCATAATTTCTGACTCCTTCACATTATTTATTCTTTATACGCTAGTTCAAACAATACATCTATCAATACTTCAATCCCCTTAACGAGGTCAGCTATCTTCGTTTCTTCATTTATATTGTGGCTAATTCCATCTATAGAAGGTACAAACAACATGGCTGTTGGAACATATTGTGCAAATATTTGTGAGTCATGTCCTGCACCAGATGGCATCACTTTATATTGATCACCTACATTATCCTTGGCTGCTTGTTCAATTATTTGAACGATTTTTTCATCCATCAATGTTGGTGTCTCATCCATCCACAAATGAATGTCATAAGTCATGTTATTTGCGGTAGCGACTGCTTTAATTTTGTCTTCGATTTCTGTCGCAAAATCATTTAATAGTTGTTGATCAATATGACGACAGTCTACTGAGAACGAAATCTCTCCAGGAACTACATTTACTGTGTTTGGAACAGGTACGACATGGCCGAACGTTAACACAAGTGGCTCTCCAATTTCTCTTGCACGTTTCGTTAAATCTGTGACAATTTCGCTATAGGCAACAACTGTATCGCGACGTAATGACATTGGCGTTGTGCCAGCATGGTTCGCTTCGCCTTTTAAGTTGATTGTGTACCGTTTCTGGCCGACGATTCCATTGACCACACCGATTATTTTGTTTTCTGTCTCTAACACTTTCCCTTGTTCAATATGCAATTCAACAAATGCTTTGATGTCATTACGAACGTCAGTATTTTTTCGGTAATCAAAGCCGGATTTGCGCATCGCATCTTCGAACTTAATACCTTCAGCATCTTCAATTGTGTCGACATCCGATTTTTTAGCTAAGTTAAAGAAGTTTTTGCTACCCCAAAATGTGTAAGGGAATCGACTACCTTCTTCTTCCGCAAGCGATAATACTTCTAATGATCGGAGGGGTTGACCATATTTATCTTTTAAATAACTCACAGCCACAAGTGCAGATAAGATGCCGAATTGCCCATCTAAATGACCACCTTCAACTACTGTGTCAATATGTGATCCCGTTAAAATCGTTTCTTCTGGATATTTACTTCCAATAAGTCGCCCAGTTAAGTTGCCGATATCGTCGAAACTTGCTTCGAATCCTGCTTCTATGAATGTTGTTTCCAGCTCACGAACAGCATCATTCCATTCTTGAGAATATAATAGACGTGTAATTCCACCTTGTTGTAAACCACCAAAACTGGTGAATTTCTTATCTAACGATTCAAAAGTTGATTGAATATCCATTACCCTTTCACTCCTTCCTCTAACTCACCTTTATTATAGGAGCTTACTCACAACCATTCATTGACATAACGAACAATAATGGATGGTCTTTTTATGCATTATCAACAAATTTATTTAAGATGTTTGTTAGATTAAAGGCAAAATGTCTAGAATGAAAAAATAAAGTTGTTGGCTCCGATTACGTCTAGGCTTAGTTAGCGGCGCATTTTGATGTTTTAGCGGCGTTCTTCTCCTGGTTAGCGGCGGAATTCGATGTTCTAGCGGCGTTCTTCTCTTGGATAGCGGCGGAATTCGATGTTTTAGCGGCGGACTTCTCTTGGTTAGCGGCGGAACTTGATGTTTTAGCGGCGTTCTTCTCCTGGTTAGCGGCGGAACTTGATGTTTTAGCGGCGTTCTTCTCTTGGTTAGCGGCGGAATTCGATGTTTTAGCGGCGTTCTTCTCCTGGTTAGCGGCGGAACTCGACGTTTTTGCGACGATCTTCTCAAGCAGGCAGGCGTGAGAAGCGATCGGATTTATTATTTTCGGAGCAAGTTCCAGCTTTTCTAGTGACTCCAATCAGCAACATCAGTTAAAGGGCACTGAATTTATCCAAACATAAAAACAAAACCACATAGTAAATCAATGAGAAAACTCTGATTTACCATGCGGTGTATTCATTTTCAAATCATTATAGGAAAAATGATAAGCAAAGTGTCATGATACAAACGAGAAGAAGCAACCCTAAGCTATATCGTAATGTATATTGAAAGATTTTTGATTCATTCCCGGTCTGATTAACGGCTGCTGCTGCAATAGCAATAGACTGTGGTGAAATCAATTTTGCTACGCTTCCTCCAGCTGTATTGGCTGCCATCAGTAAGGGTGGTGAAATCCCAATCTGCGTTCCAGTTACTACCTGCAAGCTACCAAATAGAGCGTTATTATTAACAACAGATCCAGTGAGAAAGACACCAATCCAACCTAATACTGGGCTCACAAATGGAAAGAAGTCACCCGTTTTTGCAAGCGCCAGTCCTAAAGATGTACTAAGTCCAGAAAAATCAGATAGATTTGCGAAAGCCATGACAAGAACGATCGTAAAAATCGGTAACCACAGTTCTTTAATGGTGTCACCTAGTAAATTTACGGTTTGTTTTATGTTTAACGCAGGAAAAAGCACACTGGTTAAAATGATTGCCAATAAAATCGCCGTTCCTGTTGCAGAAACAAAGTTAAATTGTAAGATGGCTGGCATAGAATTTGCTTCTGTTACGATTGGTGGTGTACGAATGATTTCATCATGTAGTCCAGGAATTTTCAAAGCTATAGTTGTAAAATCCAGTGCACCACCATCTACGAATAAATTTTTAAATGCAGGGAAGCTCCAAACAGCTATGACACCGGTAAGCAAATAAAATGGTGACCACGCTACCAAAATCTCTTTCATAGTATATTTTTTTAAAGTACCTGTTACTTCTACCCCAGGTTCATGATAAATCGTTTTAGGTTGCCATTTTCTTAAAAATGCGGCTAACACCACCATACTAATTAAAGATGGAATAATGTTCGCAAGCTCAGGCCCTATAGTAGCAATCGTTAGTAGTTGAAGCACTGAAAATACACTACTGACAAGAAAAATAGCTGGGAATATTTCTTTTATTCCTTTGAGGCCATTTAAAATAAAGATGAGGAGAAATGGTACAAGAAATGAAATCATTGGTAAAATCAATGCCGTCATTCTTGAAAGATCTAATGTTTCCATACCTCCAACTTCGGCACCTGTAATAACCGGAATTCCAACAGTACCGAATGCACCTGTAGAGGCATTGGCGATGAGGCAAAGTCCAGCTGCTTTTATTGGATGAAAACCAAGAGTCACAAGTAATGCTGCACAAATAGCGATTGGAACACCTAATCCTGCCGCTCCTTCCAAGAAGGCATTAAAACAAAAGCCAATGAGCAATAATTGAAGTCTTTGGTCCTCTGTAATATTCGCTATACTACCACGTACAATTTCAAATTTACCGGTTTGTACAGAAATCTTATACAACCATACAGCCATAATGACGATATAACCGATTGGCCAAAGTGCTTTGCCTGTTCCGAGGAGAATTGCCCCGAAGGCTTTAGCGATCGGCATGTCGAAGACTCCGACTGAAATGATGATAGTAGCACCTAAAGTTAATGCTGCTGCATAAACCCCTTTTAATTTAAAGATTGTTAAGCTTAGTAGAAATAAAAGAATAGGAAGAAAGGCTATAATTCCGCTCACTATTTCGTTTCCAAGTGGATTATATTGTTGATACCACATCGTTGTCACTTCTTTCTAAAGTAGTTAATTTCAAAAATAATTTAGATATTCCTCAGCTGATATGTACATATCTACTAGATTTGTAGCATTATCCATCGACTACCTCATTTCCTTCGTACGAAGTCGTATTTGTAAATAAATGAATTTTGGCATGCTTCCCTCGCTGTCACGCTCTTGTCAAAAATCGAAGAATTCCGTTGATTACCCCGAATTTGTCACATAATTCTCCTTTGATATTTTGAAATAAAGGACTATACGTATAATAACCTTCAAAAATAGTATACAATCAGATTTATAGGTTATCCTTGTAGCATCTTACATATTTAAGTTTTATTTTAGCTTTTTCTAACAAAGATAAAGGAGATGATTCTTTGACAACATTAAAAGAAATCATGTCTGTCCAACAATTTTCTGATTTAACATTGTTAAATGGTGAAGGCGATTTAGAAAGAGAAGTAGAAATGGTCGATATTACAGAAACGCCTGATATCCAAAATTTCACTGCACCACATTCATTTATCGTTACAACGGGTATGAATTATCAGCACGATCAATCCGGATTAATGGATCTCATTCGAGAATTAAATGATATACAAGTTGCTGGCATAGGTATTAAATTATCCCGATTTTTAGAAAAAATTGACGATGAAGTGATAGAGTTTGCGAACAAATTAAAATTCCCAATTATCAGAATCCCCGAAAGTTGGAATCTTGGATCGATCACTCATCATATTTCATCCTATATCTTGGATGAAGAAACTGAAAAATTATATTTTGCTTTAGATATCCAACAAGAATTAAATACAATGCTTATGAGAGGTTTAAGCTTGGAAATGATGATTGAACGGATGAGTAGGCTCCTCCGTGTCCCTGTAATGCTCTTAAATCCTTTTTATCAAATTAAATCGATGAGCCATCACTTCCAAGAACACTCAGAACAGGTTCAAAAAAATCTTAGTTACTTCAAAAGATCTTTAAATTCCAAGCACATTCCACCTAATAATCGTGCATCTTTCCAAGAAGAACATATTATATTTGAGGTGCCAGCTTTTAAATATTTCCCATATTATCTGATGGTTTCAAATGTCAATACGCTTACTTATCCATTTAGTTTGCTTGCCATAGAACAAGCCGTAAATACACTCAGTCTCGCCATTTATAAAAACAGTAAAATTAAAGAAGCGGAACAACAAGAGGTAAACCGATTTTTCGAAACACTCATGTCTGAACATCCTGATAATCTTATGTCAGTCAAGCAACATCCTGAGTTTTTGAAAAAGCATCATATCCAAACATCAAACTTCTACCAGGTGATAATTTGTGCGATTGATAAAGAGAAAAATGTAGAAAATAATATCTATTTGAATGAGCGCTATCAAATGACTTTTGAATGGCTAACGCATAAGTTGATTGACATTGATCCGTCTATCAGTTTATATATGTCTCCAGGTAATCATCGGTTTACGATACTTTTACAAACTAAACATCAATATTATTTAGATTACTGCAAGTATCTTCAAAAAGAGTATCAAAAATTATTTAATAGCACACTTTCATTTGGCATTGGTAATGAGGTCACTGAATTCTCACAGTTACCGCTATCTTATTTCGAAGCGAATGAAGCTTTTGATCATAAGTTTGAAAGTGATGAAGTTGGATATATAGAACTCTATAAATCTAAAAGTGTGGAAGAATTATTACAACTCATTCCGGCCAATAAATTAAAACCGTTTATCACATACACATTAGGTTCATTAGCCTATCCAAAGACAACGAAAGTGAAAGAACTAAAACATACTTTAGAAATTTATTTGGCGAATCATTGTGATCTTACAAAGACATCTGAAGATTTATATATCCATCGTAATACGGTAAAATATCGTATTAAAAAATGCGAAGAAATTTTAGGTCAGCCAATCGATGCACCTGATACTTCATTGGATATACGATTAGCGTTATTTGCATCAGAGAAAATAACATTTTAAACTTAAAATCCCGCTAAAATGTGGGTTTGGAAGAATATAGTTCGACTAAAAGTAGTCTTTGAACGTTGATTTTATAATAGAAGAAACCCATGAATTTTGAGTAAAGATAGATCAAAATTCATGGGTTTGATGATAAATGAAATTTAGTTTTATAAAAAAAGATTTGATTATTATCCGCTCAGGTATCAATAAAATGGGTAACACGTTCCCAGATTATTGTCTACATGGACTTTGACAATACCGCTACATCAGCCACTGTTGTTCTTCGAATGTCCATTCATCCAACCCATATAAAATTAACCTATTTTACATCAATTTTCACATTGGAAGTTTATTAATTTATTTTGAATGTAAATCACTTTAATAATCGTTTTATTTTCAAGCGCACTATTAACTTTTGTTTCTTCCCTCACTAAGTCTTCTACCTGTTGCTGATCAAGATTCATCGGCATATTTATTTTAGTTTTAAATTTACCATTAATTTGCACAACGACTTCAGAAACATTTTTCACTAAAAATTTTTCATCATATATTGGCCAATTTTCATAAGCAACTGTATCTTCATGACCTAGTTTACTCCACAGTTCTTCAGCTAGGTGCGGCGCAATTGGTGATAATAACTTGATATAGCCCTCAATAATATCCTGAGGAAGTACTTCTTCTTTACTTAGCGTATTTTGGAATGTCATTAAGTGGGAAATTCCTGTATTAAATCTAAACTCTGTAAAATCCACCGTCACTTTTTTTATTAATTGATGATACTCAAATAAAATTTCGTCGGAAGATTCTGTCATAATTATATTTGAATTTATCTGACCATCACTAGCGATGACTAAATCCCAAACACGTTTTAAATAACGTTTAGCTCCGTCAAGCCCATTCGTTGTCCAGGGTGCTGAAGCATTAAGTGGTCCCATAAACATTTCATATAAACGTAAACTATCTGCCCCATGACTTAATACAATATCATCTGGATTTACTACATTCCCTTTTGATTTACTCATTTTCATATTGTTAGAGCCTAGAATCATCCCTTGATTATAAAGTTTTTGGAATGGCTCTTTTGTTGATACTACACCGATATCATATAATACTTTATGCCAAAAACGTGCATACAGTAAGTGAAGAACTGCATGTTCAACACCACCTATATATGTATCTACAGGTAGCCACTCTTTTAATAACTCGGGATCTGCAATTGCATGTTGATTATTAGGATCTATATATCTTAAGTAATACCAGCAAGAACCTGCCCATTGTGGCATTGTATTGGTTTCTCTTCTACCTTTCATCCCTGTAACAGGATCTACCACATTCACCCATTCTTTCATAGTAGCTAGCGGGGATTCACCCGTGCCAGAAGGATAAATATTATTCGTCTCAGGTAACATTAGTGGTAACTGAGACTCTGAAACAGCCGTCTTTGTACCATCTTCCCAATGAATAATCGGTATAGGTTCACCCCAGTAACGTTGGCGAGAGAATAACCAGTCACGTAGACGATACGTAATTTTCTTTTCACCGCATCCGTTTACTTTAAGCCAATCGATTACTTTTGCAATACCTTCTTCTTGATTTAAGCCATTTAAGAAGTCTGAGTTTATATGTGCACCGTTACCAGTGAACGCTTCTTTTTCGATGTCGCCACCTTCAAGTACGGGGGTGATATCTAAATCAAACTCTTTAGCGAACTCGTAGTCACGCTCATCATGTGCAGGAACGGTCATAATTGCACCTGTACCATATGTTGATAATACATAGTCAGCAATCCAAATTGGCACCTCTTTACCGTTGATTGGATTTATTGCATACGCACCTGTGAAGACTCCTGTTTTTTCTTTTGCTAAGTCTGTACGCTCTAAGTCAGATTTTAATGCTACTTTTGTTAGGTATGCTTCTACCGCTTCATATTGTGTATTAGTTGTGATTTCTTTTACTAATGTATGCTCTGGCGCTAAAACACAGTATGTCGCACCAAATAATGTATCTGGACGAGTCGTGAAAACTTCAAAGCTTTTGACTGTGCCAGCAACTTTAAATTTCACTTGTGCCCCTTCAGAACGGCCAATCCAATTTCTTTGAATTTCTTTTAAACTATCAGGCCAATCCAGGTCCTCTAAATCTTCAAGTAATCGGTCAGCATATTCTGTTATCTTTAAAACCCATTGTTTCATTGGTTTTCTTATTACAGGATAGCCACCTCGTTCACTTTTCCCGTCAATCACTTCTTCATTTGCTAATACCGTCCCTAACTCCTCACACCAGTTCACAGATACTTCATCCATGAAAGCTAAACCTTTTTCAAAAAGTTTAATAAAGATCCATTGTGTCCATTTATAATAATTAGGATCAGTTGTATTAACTTCTCGATCCCAATCGTATGAAAAACCTAAACTTTTAATCTGGCGACGATACGTATCGATATTTTGTTTCGTAATAAATTTCGGATGTTGCTTATTTTGCATCGCATACTGCTCTGCTGGTAGGCCAAATGCATCCCAACCCATTGTATGTAAAACATTATAACCTTGCATTCGTTTCATACGTGCTATAACATCTGTAGCCGTATAGCCTTTAGGATGTCCAACATGTAACCCCGAACCTGAAGGATATGGAAACATGTCTAAAATATAATATTTCGGTTTTGTATTGTCATAGACATTTGTTGCAAATACTTTGTTTTTCTCCCAATAATCTTTCCATTTGTTTTCTATTTCTATAAATTCGTATGTCATAATTTAACCTCCTTAAAAATAAAAAACTCCGTCTCAATAAAGAGACGAAGTTCGATTCGCGGTACCACTCTAATTGGTTAATGTAAGATTAACCCCCTTAATCTATAACGGTAGCTGCCGTCTATGCTTACTTAAGTTCAGCATAAATACTCCTGGACGAGTTCAGGAAATTATTGACTGCTTTTCACCCACCAGCAGCTCTCTATACAATAAGTGTTCCTTACTACTTCCAATCAATGTAAAAATATTTAATTGAGTCGAATATTACAGATAATTTAGTTTATTGTAAAGCTTTTGCAAAAAAAGTATTTATATTCAAAATATTAAGTCTCTTTAAAAATACACTTAAATCACTTTCCTAAAGTAGCAATTTATTATCTCTATATTTTCCGTTTTAATAAGATAAGGTATTTGCCTATACGTTAGGGGCTTCCATAATCGAATTTTTCTATTTAGTTCTTTATATATAGTCTTCTACAAAATTAATAAATTATGACTTAGAATAAACTCGTGCCCGAAGGTTGTATAAATGCTTTTTAGCGGGATTATATTTGCTCGAAATAATTGAAAAAGGTTTTGAGGCAAAAAATAGAAAAGTTTTTCTACAATTACTTTATCGGTACACTTGCTTCCATACCTTAATTTATACGGACATAATAATGAAAATAAATCACAAAGCTACCCACCGATGGGAGATAAAGAAAATCTCCATCGATGGGTAGCCTTGTTTTATTCATTAATTAGGGGTGAGGTTGCTTTATTCTCTCGTAACATCACGACAAGGAAAAATAGAATCGCTGCTACTGCAAGAAGTATGGCTGCAATATAGAATGCTAATACCTTCGTTCCAGTGATATCACCAATATAACCAGTAAGCGTTGGCGCAACAACTGATGAACTCATACCAAAGAAGTTAAAGAAACCTAATGCTTTAGCAACTCTATCTGAAGGTACTGAATCAGATACATATGTTATTAAAACTGGATCAATTGCAAGTTTTCCTAGTAATCCATATAAAATAAGCGCAACATAAAGCACTGAAGGATTAGGTGCAAACACGGTTAAACTAATTGTTACAGCTGCACCAATTAACAAGAATAAAATTAATTTCAGACGCATATGTGCATTTTTATCAATATATTTAGAAAATATTAATGCACCAGGAACTGCTGTGATGGCGACTAAAGCAGCTACATAGCCTACTGAACCTTGTTCGAATCCTTTTTCTGCGACAAGGAATGATGGTAACCATGTCACAATCATGTAGTAGCCATAACATGTTGCAAAATAGACGAAATAAATGACTAATTGTTTTGGTGAGAATAAATTCATGCCTTGAGAATCTGCGTCTTGTGCTATTTTCTTATCTTCAGATGTTCCTTCTGTAGGTGATTTTTTGTCTTGTTTAACAAACAAAGCAAACACAAATGTTACAGCTACTATTAAGATAGATGTGATATAAAGCATGTAATTCCATTTGATTTCAAGACCACCAACTAAAACAGATGAGCCTACTAGACCAATGACCATACCTAATGCTGCACCACTATTGATGATCGCATTAGAAAAACTTTTCTTATCTTTAGGCATATATTTAGCTGATAAGGAGAACGCTGCACCATAGTATGAACCAGTCGAAAGACCTGCCAATAAGGCGCCTATATAAACTTGAGTGATTGTCGAGCTTGTCCCAATGACAAATGCCGCTAATGCAAAAACGATAAACGCAGGGATTAATACTCTTTTTTGACCAAATTTATCAACTAGTATACCTGATGGAATTTGCATACCTGTATAGGCAAAAAAGTAAATAGAAGCAACTAGTCCGACCTGAGTATCGCTAATATTCCCTAGCGATTCTTGAATTTGTGGATATATGGGCGTAAGTATTGTACGATAAATCCAAATAACTACCCAACCTAAGCACAGTGCAACAATTATTTTTTTGTAATAATTCGGGTCATTTTTAACTGTTTGTCCCATAATATGACACTCCTATTTTTCGTTTTTTTACTTATGTATTGCTTAAGTTAATTTTAGGTTATGAGTAAGTAAATAACATTGTTCACTTTTAACAAAAACAGAAATGGATTTGCACATTTTAGACAAAAGCATATACTTAAAATATTTATAAAAGTGTGACTTATGATATTCTCGCTAACTGATCTCTACGTAGTACTTTTGCACCCTCGATAACTCTCTACACAGCAAGGTAGGTGCAACAAACAAAAAATAAGCCCGATTACCCTTAAGGTTATCGGACTGACCTATATTTACAGTGCAACACATTATAATATAAAGTTTTATTGAGGTATGACAATTTATTATGATGGCATGAAAGATTCCCCCTTTGTAGGTATTGCTTCTACAAGGAGGAATCTTTCTTTTTATACTATGAAAACTAGTTAATCAACAGACGTGCTATTTCACTTAATGATTTTTATGCGGAATAAAACCGATTGGTGTCGGACCCGCAATCCCTAACATAACAAAATCTTTATCAGAATTATTAGTCATTCCGTGCTTTTCACCCGCACGTGCAACAACAACATCACCAGCTCTAATTTGAACCATTTCACCACACTCTGGATAAAAATCTGCTGTTCCTTCTACAACAATCCAAATATCATCAGCTTTCTCGTGCGAGTGAATTGGCAAATCTTGTCCTGGATGCATACACCAAACAGCTCCTACAGTATTAGGTGTTTCATAGAAAATATGTTTTGTCGCTTCTTCTTCTCTAAACTCTTGAATATCTGGCCAATGGAAAATACGATTTTTTAAATCTTTTCTTGCTCTTTTTTTTAATGTCATTGTATTTTCTCCTTGTTTCCAATTTTCAAAAAACCCACATTATTTAGCGTTTAATAATATTTTGGGGTTTACCCTCTAAGAATGCAATGGTGTTATCGAATGCAATTTCAGCACGCAATTCCATCGCCTCGTCAGTAAAGAAACCTACATGTGGTGTTAAAATTACATTTTTGGCGTGTAATAGTTTATAGTCTCCTGGTATAGGCGGTTCCATATCAAATACGTCGATACCGGCTCCTGCTATTCGCCCTTCATTTAATGCATCCGCCAATGCGTCATTATCAACAATTGGTCCTCGTGCACAGTTGATTAAAATGGCTGATTCCTTCATTAATTGTAATTTGTCTTTAGAAATTAAACCTTTCGTGCTTGGTAGTAATGGAATATGTAATGACACAATATCAGATTGTGCTAATAACTCATCTAATTCCATATACTCGATACCTAAATCTTTAGCTTCTGGATTTCTGCTGGACTGATCTGAAGCGATTAAGTTTGCACCAAATGCTTTAAACAATCGGGCAGTCATTAATCCAATTTTACCTGTACCAATCAAACCAACTGTTTTACCTTTAATTTCACTACCTTGGAATGCCCCTGGGAAATTATCGGCACGATTTTCACTATCACCCTTAGTAATACGACGATATACATCTAATACTAAGCCAATTGTTAATTCCGCAACCGCTTGATTCGCATATCCAGCTGCATTACATACCATAATATCCTGGTTTCTAGCTTGAGTGATACCTACATGATCAACCCCTGTAAAGGCAACATTGATTAATTTTAACTTGTCATTTTGATCAATTACTTCTGTAGGATAAGGATTATTCGCAATCATAATAACATCTGCACCTTCACTACGACTTGCTAATTCTGCCCAATCAGTAGTTTTTTCGTTGTAATATACAAATTCATGACCGCCCTGTTTGATTGGTTCCGCTAATTTTTCAATGATCGAATCTGGAACATTTAATGGTTCTAATAATTTTACTAACATACAATCCATTCCCTCCTATTATTGTCGAATACGTCTGTTGATTAACTAGTGACCATCGTTAGAAAAGTGAGATCACACTTCTTTTATTATTTTGTATACTTCGCACAAAAAAATATAGTATTTACATAGATTAACACTCCTGTTTTTTCTTATTTTTTATTCTATTTGCTTAATCTGATTGTAGGATATGAGTTATTAAATAACATTGTTCACTTTTAACAAAAATGCAAACGACATTACATATTTTTAACAAAAGTTTTCGTCCAAATAAAAAAATCAGCCCAAAGAGAATCGGACTGATTCGTTACATTATAATCGTGTATTTAACCACACATCGTTCTTTGTCTACATCTTTAGGCAATCGATGCTCCTTGATTAAGGTTACCATTTTACACCTTTACCACAAAAACTCTATTCCACACTTTTAAGCGATTCAATCATATTTATTTTCGTCACTTTCCTTCTAAGAAGTAAGTTAGACACTATAGTAAGTAAGAACGCGACAATTATAGAGATTAATATGATAAACATATTTAATTTATCTGGGATTTGTTGATGGGTGCTTGATAGAGCCTTTACTATAATTTGATAGACATAGCCACTGATTGGTAAAGCTACAATGACCGCAAATGTCGTTAGGATAATGTTTTCCAAAAATATTAATCTGTTTATTTTATTTTTTTGATAGCCTAGTACTTTCAGTGTTGCTAGCTCACGATTCCTTTCATATATGTTGATGGAGGATATCGTATAGATGGCGCCAAAGGACAGTATGATGGCGCTTGTGATAAACATGATAAATACAAAACTGTTTTGTTTCACAATGTATTGAGCTGATTTTTTTAAATCATTCTTATTTGCAATTGTATCTACACGGCGATCTTTTCCAAAAAACTTATGAGCGCTCATAGCATCTGTAGAGTTATTTGTTTGAACTAAAAGTGAGGTTGGATTGTAGTCTATGTTAAAGCTCTTTAAGTACTCTGGTGTACTATAAAATGATGGATTCGAATACTGTGTAGATATATTTAAAACCTTCATTTCTACAGAAGTGTCTTTTAGCTCTGGCGCTGTAAACTTTATGTTGATACGATCCCCTTTAGAAATATGATATTTGTCAGCGTAAGATTTGGGTACAAGCACACCGTTATTTTCTAAAGATATCCTATTGTCATTTTCGTCAAAGAAATGAATGAGATTGTTTTCTTTTTCAGTAACAACTAAATTGGCGCTTTCTTTGTCATTATCTTTTATCATTTCAATAGGAAGAGTGGATAACAAATAACTAGTTTTAATTTCAGAAGGTAGTTTTAGCGTATTAAAATTTGTGCCCATCGTATAATCGACTCTTAAATCATAAGTATAAACATCTTCAATTTGGTCTGCTACTTTTAGTAAGGAAGCTTGAGTACCGAAAGCAGTAATCAATAAAACGGTGCTTACAACAACACCAATTGAACTTGCTAATGCTTTTTGTTTATTTAAAAATATATTTCTCAGAATGAGTTTATAACTATAGGAAATATGACTCCATAGACCTGGAATTCTTTCTATCAAGAGCTTTTTCATCTTCTTTGGCGGTTTAGGACGCATAGCCTGAGCCGCATGTTCTTTTAATATAGTTCTACCGCTTAAGTAACATGACAGAACCCCGAAAGCACTGGAGAAAATAATCGGTGGAATGATTGAAAATAGAGAGAGTGAGAATGTTATGTCAGGCAAAGAGTAGGCCCTTGCACACGACTTAGTTACTAAAGGAATAAATACAAAAACGGCAATTACACAGCCAATGATGGAGCCTAGTATACCTGCCAGCACAGGGTATCCCATATAGTGAAGCATAATGTTGCTGTTTTTTACACCTAAAGCCTTCATAATACCAACTTGATTCCGTTGAGAATCGATCGTCCTCGACATGGCGAGAAATAGGATAATCGCTTCAATCAAAAAAAGTACTAAAGGTATAACTTTACTCATTAAGTTATTATTATTAATCGTTTGATTGATTTTAGAATAGTTGAAAGTCCGTTCCTTACTTATTTGATCTAAATAGCTGAGTTGCTTGGACTGTTCTTCAATTGATTTGCCTAACTTTTCAATATCGTAACCTTCTGTAGCATCCACGATGATTTCGTTAAAGTAAAAGCCATTTAAGATTTCGGGTAATGACTCTTCAGCAATATAAGCGACTCCAGATGTTTTATGATCTTGAATGTCATTCTTTTTTGCATGTTCAACATTTTCACCTAAGCCACTAATCGTAAAGTTAAAACTGCTTTCATTCGCATTTATTGTGATTTGATCGCCGACACGATAATGATGTTCTTTTGCATAATGAGAATCTAATAAAATCTCATCCTTTTTTAATGGGATACTACCTTCAGTTATAGTAGGCGTATTTATTTCATTGTTTTCAGGGATCGAATGAATTTTTAATGACGTTTTGTAATCTTCAAAGCTTTGCGTACCATCAAAGGTATAACGTCCTTCGATTTTATGGATACCTTCAATTTTACTTAACCGGGTGACATCATTTTTAGAAAGTTGACTGTAGTACACATTTAAATCGCTTAAATTATGTTTTTGAAAGTAATCCTTCGTATACGCATTAAGATTATTGCTGTAGGTTACTAGTCCCGCGTAGAAAAAAGCACCTACTGCGATAACAATCACAACGGCTATAAATTGCCCCATAGACTGTTTGATGTCCCTCAATAATTTTAAAAACAATTTCATGATTACCACTCAATCCCTTCAACACTTTGTTTTTCCTCATTGATCGTAACGCTTTCGATCATTCCGCTTTTTACTTTAATAATTTTGTCAGCCATAGGAACAATGGCAGAATTATGTGTGACTAAAACAACGCATTTCTTCGTTTCCCTGTTTAAATCTTGCAGAAGCTTTAATACAGACTTGCCAGTTACATAATCCAAAGCGCCGGTTGGTTCATCACAGAGTAAAAGTAAGGGATTTTTCGTAACGGCTCTAGCTATAGCGACTCTTTGTTGCTCTCCTCCAGAAAGCTGGGAAGGGAAATTTTTAATACGATCCGCTAATCCGACTTTATGTAAAATATCTTTAGCATCCAGATGGTTTTTACATACTTCAGTGGCTAATTCAACATTTTCGAGAGCGTTTAAATTCGAAATTAAATTATAAAATTGAAAGACGAAGCCAACTTTCTCACCACGATATTCAGTTAAGTTTTTTTCGTTCAGCCTTGTTATTTCTTGATTCCCAACAAAGACTTGACCTGAGGTAACTGTATCCATACCGCCAAGAATATTTAAAATCGTACTTTTACCCGCACCACTTGCCCCTAAAATAACGACGAATTCCCCTTCATTTACGGAAAAATCAACACCATTCAGAGCCTTGATTGGGACTTCTCCTATTTTGTATTCTTTCGTTACGTTTTTAAGTTCGATCAGCTTTTTCATTTATTTCATCTCCTCAAATAATTTTTTATCAACGTCAAGTAACTCTAAAATAAACAACATTTGTCGTATATTTTAGAGTTACTCTTTAGTTGTTTCTTTTTGCTGATTGGCTTTATCAAGAAGCCGTTAATCACGGTAAAATGTTAGAGATTTATATCGACTTAAAAAGAAATTCAATCTACCATTCTCTGTAGCAGTTTCAACCACAACACGATTCACGGCTTCAAGAAGGTTCCATGATGTTTACGGCAGTTATGAATCGGCATTATTTCGTCCGGGCTCAAGCAAAAGCAGTTAAATCACTCTAATAATATATAAGCTGATAAAATTAAATATATACACGTTTGGTAAAAAATACATTTTATCAAATAGAAGATTTATGAAATGATTTCCCATACGGGTAAAATGCATCAGTTTCTTTTGTTTTGATTTTTAGTAGACATAATATAATTATCTGTAATTTAAAGTTTGAATGATGAGTTACGAAGATGTTAGAGGCTTAGAATAGATTTTACTTTTGATCACTATAGCTAGTATGTTTTGTGGCAAATGTGAGGATATGCGCATATCACAGCAGAAAAAGGCGGAAGGAAGTTCACTTCTTTCATTCTAATTATAAATACGTGTAAATGCTTTTAAATACATCGAACTGACACCAATTGTTCTGCTACTATTAACACTAATATTCAGGTTTCTAAAAAATAAAAAACAAATTTATTGATAGGTACTCGAACACCTCAACGTTTTGATAAGATTGCGGAACCCCTTTCATATTTACGGCCATAAAAAATAACTCAGAAGTCATTCCAACCTCTGAGTTATTTTTTATTATTTAGTTAACGCCTTCATATCTGCTGCAATCGTCTCAACTGGCACATCCGTTACAGCAGGATAATCCTTCACAACAATCCCATCAGCATTAACTAAGTAATACCTTCCCATATGTACAACTTGGTCAGTATTTGGATCATTTTTCACGCGTGATTTAAACGATTTCATTGCAAACTGTTCAATAAACTTTTGATCATAGCCAGTTAATAGTTGCCATTTGCTTTCGTCAGGCACTGAATACGTTTTCAAATAATTCGTTAAAACTTCTGGCTTGTCCACTTGAGGATCAACGCTAAAAGCTACAATTTGATAATCTTCCACGCCCTTATCCTGAAGTCCTTTTTGCACCTCTGTCATGTTATACGTCATTGGCGGACAAATGGAATTACAATTAGTAAAGACGAACATTGCTAACCATGGCTTGCCCTTAAAATCATTAAGGCTAACCTTTTCATTTTTTTGATTTGTAACCGAAAAATCCTGTACTTCTATGTTCATTTCAGGTTCAAATTTATAACTTCCGCAAGCAGTTAGAATGCTACTTAATGTTAGTATCAACACGAGCATTGCACTTTTCTTTTTCATATATTTGCTCACTTCCCTTCAATTTACCATCGTTGTTTATTGTATAAATAATAGGTACTTAATACAAGATATGCGCTTATCCTTTCATTTTTTTTATGTCATTTCAATGTATATTGTACGATTTTGGTATATTACTACCCTGTATATTCCAGACAATTCACACTTTTTTAAAAATTAATTAAAGCTGTTTTTTACTATTTTGGTTATTTCCCAAGACATCATATAATTGTTATATAACAAAGTTTTTTTAGTTTCCAAGCAAATCCTCTATACGAAGACACAATAATAAATTCTTGAAAATTCTCTTTCATGTTCAAATTTTCTCCTACATTCACAATTATCATTATCAAACTATTATAGGAATATTATTCTATAAAAAAATACCATTCTCTTTCATACGGATTATTTCTATTAAATCCTTATTATTTCTACGTTATTTCCACGATTCGGAAATTATTAAAAATTTAAAAAACTCAAAATTTAGTATTGCATTATAAGAATCTTCCCCATAAAATAAGTGAGTATAACGACGAGCAATAAAGAAATATGTCGTTTAAGAAAGAAATATATCACTTTAGGGGGAATAATAATGGCAAACATTTCTGAGAACAAAAGTATAGATTCAGTTGACTATAGCGCAATTGAAGCTATGGAATCGTTCAACAAGTTCGTGAAAAAGAAGAATACCTTCCTTTTCTCGATTACAGCAATATTTTTAACACTTTATATTTTGTTACCAATCCTCGCTTTCCAACCTGTACTACAACAAAAAATTATCGGAAATATTACGGGTGTTTGGGTTTATTCAGCAGGATTATTCATTATGACAATCGTACTTTGTACAGTGTATGTGAAAAAAGCTTCTTCATTCGATAAAGCTGCGGCAGCAGTACTAGCTGAGTATCAGGCGAAAGGTGGAAAATAAATGAACTTAGTATCCGTTGGTTTCTTTTTAGCAATCGTTGGTTTAACTCTTGTAGTAACATATATCGCAGCGAAACGTACATCTTCTGCGGCTGATTTTTATACAGCTGGTGGCGGTCTTAAAGGTTGGCAAAATGGCTTTGCGATCGCTGGTGACTACTTATCTGCGGCTGCATTTCTTGGCGTGTCCGGTGCGATTGCGTTAACTGGTTTTGATGGTTTCTTCTTCTCTGTAGGCTATGTAGTAGCTAACTTAGTGCTTCTTTATGTAATTGCGGAGCCGATGCGAAATTTAGGTCGTTATACTTTAGCAGATATGCTTACTGCCCGTTTTAATGAAAAACGCATTCGCGGGGTTGCTGCGTCAGGAACAATTATCATCGTAATCCTTTATATGATTGCACAATTAGTAGGTGCAGGTGCCCTTATTAAACTATTATTTGGTATTGAGTATTGGATTGCAGTGTTAATCGTAGGTGTTATGATGACTACTTATGTATTATTCGGTGGCATGACAGCTACTTCTTGGGTGCAAATTATTAAAGCTAGCCTTCTTTTATTTGGGACAGGCGTATTAGCTACTTTAGTATTAATTAAATTCGACTTCTCTCTTATGAAAATGTTTGATACGATCGCTGTGGATCATGGCGAGAAATTCCTTGTACCAGGGATGAAATATACAAGTTCAATTGATTCGGTTTCGATGATGATGGCGCTTGTTTTAGGTACATCTGGGTTACCGCATATTTTAATGCGCTTCTTCACTGTTAAAGATGCCAAAACTGCTCGTTCTTCTATTTCATGGACAACTTGGATTACAGCTATTTTCTTCTCATTAACTATTTTCTTAGGCTTTGGCGCATTAAATTTTGTAGGGATCGATAAAATTCTTGCTGAAAGTAAAGCTGGTAACACCGCAGCCCCACTTCTTGCTAATTATTTGGGCGGTGATGTGTTAATGGCATTTATCGGTGCCGTAGCATTCGCAACCATCTTAGCAGTTGTTTCGGGCTTAGTTTTAACAGGAGCTTCTGCGATTTCCCATGATATTTATGGAGAAATCATTAAAGATGGTAAATTAACAGAAAAGCAACAAGTTGTAGCCGCTCGTACTGGCTCGATTTCTATTGCCATTGTATCCATTATCCTTGCATTATTTGCGCAAAACTTGAATGTATCGTTCTTAGTATCCTTTGCATTTTGTATCGGTGCTTCAGCAAACTTACCAGTTATTCTTTACACAATTTACTGGAAAAAATTCAATTCAACAGGTGCTATAACTGCGATGGTAACTGGTTTAGTATCATGTTTAGTGTTAGGTGCTATGGGGCCGAATGTATGGAGTCCTGTTGAAGGTGCAGCTATTTTTGTTGGTAATCCTATCGTACCGTTAGCAGTTCCAGCGGTCATTACAATTCCACTTGGCTTTATCGCAGGTTATTTAGGCACTGTTCTATCTTCTAGCAAAGTACCACAGGAAGAAGCAGATCGTATTTACAAGGAAATTCGTGTGAAAGCAAACACAGGTGTATCTGTTTCTGATATCTCTCATTGATCACTTTCTGCAATCCAAATAATTGCAAAAGGCTATATCAATCGTCCTATCATTCATAATAAAAATATCAAGTTAAAAAACTCGATTTTTTATCGGGTTTTTTAACTTTTTATTATAAAAAAATTGCCAATTTATTTATCGAACAATACTATTCTCTTTCAAAAAAAAACGATTTTCACTGAGTAAATAGTGTTTATTTTTTATAAAAAATCATTTCCCTTTTGAAATTCCAACCATATTTTCCGCTCGGAAATCTAGAATTGACCTAACTTCGTTTATTTATCAGAATTTTCCAAAACCCTTTTATTTCTTACATTTGTCTTGTATATTCTCTTTTAAGACTATTTTTTCAAAAACTATTTTTTTATAATTTTTTCTGAAAAGTATTGCAATTTTGTGAACTGTCTCATAAAATGAAGATGTGAATTCACTAATCTAGCAAAATTGAGTCTTTAAGCAGTAAAAATAAACACAAAATGGGGAATGTTAATGGGGAACAATCAAGGCAATAAGAGCATCATGATTGATTATGATGCGATTGCAAATCAAGAGTCGTTTAAAGCGCTTGTGCGAAGAAAGAAATCATTTCTTTGGTCAATGACTGTGTTCTTCTTAGCAGCATACATGTTGCTTCCAATTCTTACTTCGTACACGACAGTACTACACCAAAAGGCATTTGGGGAAATTACTTGGGTGTGGGTATATTCAGCAGGGTTATTCATCATGACTTGGTGCTTATGTCACTTATATGTAGCAAAAGCAAATAGCTTTGATAAAGAGGCAAAGGCGATTATCACTGAATACGAAAACGGAGGTGGCCGCCGATGAATAACGGAATGAGTTTTACAGCCATATTCTTCTTCGTAGCCATTGTTGGTTTAACATTAGTTATTACATGGTGGGCATCAAAACGAACTTCTTCTGCAAGTGATTTCTATACTGCAGGCGGTGGGTTAACAGGCTGGCAAAATGGACTAGCCATCGCTGGTGACTACTTATCAGCAGCATCTTTCTTAGGGATCGCTGGAGCAGTTGCATTATTTGGATTTGATGGATTCTTCTTCTCTATCGGTTATTTAGTAGCTTACTTAGTGGTTCTATACATCGTCGCTGAGCCATTACGTAATCTTGGTAAATTTACATTAGCTGACATGATCACAGCGCGTTTTGATAGCTCTAAAGTTCGTGGTACAGCAGCTTTAAGCACTATTACGATTGTCTTATTCTACATGATTGCACAACTAGTTGGTGCAGGAGCACTTATTCAATTACTTTTAGGAATCGACTATTGGGTTGCCGTTCTAATCGTAGGTTTTATGATGACGACTTACGTACTATTCGGTGGTATGACTGCAACATCTTGGGTACAAATTATTAAAGCTTGTCTTTTAATGTTAGGTACAGTTATTATTTCATTCTTAGTATTAAAAGAGTTCGGCTTTAGTATTGCAACGATGTTCAAAGAAATGGAAACTGCAACTGATAGCGGTGCAGCTTATTTGAACCCAGGTCTTAAATATCAAAATGGCGTTGATACTATTTCAATGTTAATCGCTTTAGTATTAGGTACAGCTGGTCTTCCACATATCCTAATGCGCTTCTTTACAGTAAAAGATGCGAAAACTGCTCGTTCCTCTGTTATTTGGGCTACTTGGATTGTAGGTATCTTCTACATTCTTACAATCTTCTTAGGATTCGGTGCAGCTAAATTCGTTGGTAAAGAAGCAATTATTGAAGCAAACGCGGCGGGTAACATGGCTGCTCCACTTCTCGCAGAAGCACTTGGTGGGGACATTCTATTCTCATTCGTATGTGCGGTAGCTTTCGCAACAATCTTAGCGGTAGTAGCTGGTCTTGTACTTTCTGGCGCATCTGCCCTTTCGCATGATATTTATGGTCAAATCATTAAAAAAGGCAAAATCACAGAGAAAGAGCAAGTACTTGCAGCTCGTATCGGTTCTATCACAATCGCTGTTATTTCAATCCTTTTAGCACTTGGTGCACAAACATTAAACGTAGCGTTCTTAGTATCACTTGCATTCTGTATTGCAGGTTCAGCTAACTTACCTGTAATCATCTATACTATCTACTGGAAACGCTTTAATACAGCTGGTGCTATTACAGCAATGTTGACAGGTTTAATCTCTGCTTTAGTTCTTGTTGCAGTTTCACCAAACCTTTGGAATCCAGTTGAAGGAAAAGCAATTTTCGTTGGGAATCCGTTAATTTCGTTAACGAACCCAGCAATAATTTCTGTACCACTTGGCTTCCTTGGGGGTCTCATCGGAACATTACTTTCTAAGGAATCAGATGCTAAGAAATATCGTGAAGTGGATGTTAAAGCAAACACAGGTATTTCTGTACAAGACGTATCTCACTAATAATAGGACAATCGCCTCGTAAGTTAAATACTTACGAGGTTTTACTTTTTCTTCCGTATTCGGTACTATATTTACAAATGATAGTTGGAGGTAAGGTAACATGACAAACTCAAAAGCAAAAAAGAAACGCATGCATATAAAACGCACTAAAGGGAAGGACGTTGAAAAAAATCGTCAATCTTCCCCTTTCAGTACACATGAGCGTGTAACGAAAACGAAAAAAGAAAATATTGAACAAAATTTTACAAAGCACAGAAAACACAACCACGTTGAAGACGATTAGTGGTTGTGTTTTGCTTGTAATGAGACATTTTGATGTTTAGAAGTAATCAGTTTTGGTATAAAGTACAATGGATAAAGTAAAAGAAAAAGATTAGGTATCCACCACATAAGATCAAAATCAAGCTTTATTGTCCAAAAAGCAATCGCCTGTAATCCAGAGCAACTTGTTAGTGTCAGAGATAATAAGGTAAATGTTCTCCACTTTTCATTTTTTATTTTAAATAGATAGAGACTTATAAAACCACTAACTGAAATTAAAATATCTAGCGGGAAAAACGACCAATTCCATATAACTAATAATTCATTTTGATAATCTTGATATAAATACTCTTCTGGAATCAAATGAAAAAAAGTGACAAACCAATAGAGTATAAAAAAGAAATCTGTACCTAAAAATAGCATTCTTAAAGCTTTACTCATTTACAGCCCCCATTTAGTTTTCTTCGTTAACGTTACCATTTAGAATACCAAGCATAAGAATGTCCACCATTTCCTGCATTGTATCCTGAAGTGAAATCATATTTCTGTTTTGGGATGCATGTTCCATCAATCGATAAAGCCCGCCAATATAGACTTCTATAAAGATCTCTTTATTAAAGGGACGTATTTTATTTGTTGCAATTCCTTCATCTATTAACGAAAAGATACCTGCCCATTGTTCATGAATAAATTCATCAAGAGTTTCCCATTGCTTTGGATAATAGCGTTGAAGTTCCTCTAAATATTTGAGCTGAGCAAACTTAAAATCAGCCGGAATTAGTACAAGACTTTTTTGTAGTTTTTCTACAAGATTTAACGTTGCATCATGCAGAATTTCTTTCTCTTTCATTTTCAGTTCATCAATGGCAAGATCAATCATTTCATTTAGCAGTTCTTCCTTTGAGGGATAATATCCATACAATGTTTTAGTACTCATACCAAGCTGTTTTGCTAGCTCCCCCATCGTAAATCGGAATCCTTTTCGTTCAGCTTCACTAATTGATACCTTTAAAATTCTAGCTTTCAACATGATCAACTACCTTCCGGAAAACTAAAAAACGTTTTTATTTTCCTTGTTTTCCATTTAATTATAGTACCAAATGAAAATAATGTCAATTGAACTACCCCGCTTCGCTTAATAGCGAGAGATTCCTATGAACACCAGCGTAACCAAAGTTAGTGATTCTGTAATTTTTTATCAGCGATGTTTGATGCTTTTATCAGCGATTCTGGCTCTTTTATCAGCGATGTTTGACGTTTCATCAGCGATTCTAACTCTTCTATCAGCGATGTTTGACGTTTTATCAGCGATTCTGGCTATTTTATCAGCGATGTTCGACGCTTTATCAGCGATTCTGGCACTTCTATCAGCGATGTTCGACGTTTTATCAGCGATTCTGGCTCTTTTTATCAGCAATGTTTGAGCTTGTTTTATCAGCGATTCTGGCACTTCTATCAGCGATGTTCAACGTTTTACCAGCGATTCTGGCTCTTTTATCAACGATGGTCAACGCTTTATCAGCGATTCTGGCTCTTCTATCAGCGATGTTCAACGCTTTATCAGCGATTCTGGCTCTTTTATCAGCGATGTTCAACGTTTTACCAGCGATTCTGGCTCTTCTATCAGCGATGTTTGACGTTTTATCAGGGATTCTGGCTCTTTTATCAGCGATGTTCGACGTTTTATCAGCGATTCTGGCACTTCTATCAGCGATGTTCAACGTTTTACCAGCGATTCTGGCTCTTTTATCAGCGATGTTCAACGTTTTATCAGCGATTCTATTACTTTTAACAAAAACACAGCTGCCCTTTAAAAGAGCAGCTGCGTTATTTGCTATAAATTATAAAATTTTGTCGTATTTCTTGTGATGATGCGCGCCGCTTCCTGTATTGTAAGCCCCTTTATCGAAGCGATAACCTCGATGGAATGATCCATCATCCAAGGTGATGTTCTCTTATTGTCAAACTGACCTTCAAACGGCCATGGCCCATCTGTTTCTACCATTATTAGTTCGATTGGATATTTTTTAATAAGTTGTTGAATTTCTGCCTCATACGTACAATCAGGCGTGACAGAAATGAAATACCCTTTAGAAATCATCCGTTCAATCACTTCCTCATCGCCTTTAAACCAATGAAAATGCGCTTTCGTTACATGATGTTTTTCTAGCAAATCACAAACAATCGCCGCATCCTCATAAACAGCATGTAACACTATCGGTTTATTTAACTCCTTTGCCAATACAATAAACCGTTCTAACAATGCTACATACGGACGAACATCAATCGCCTTCTCCTGCCTCAAATAATAAGGCAATCCAACCTCGCCAATTGCTACCATTTCATCAGAGTGTTGGCGTATCCACTCGAATAACGCGTCTTCCTCCTCATCACTAAGTAACGGTTGTTCGGGATGAAACCCAAACGCTGCTTTTACCTTTGCATAGGCTTTCGACAGTTTCAACGTCTTTTCACACGATGGAAGATTCATGCTAACGGCAATGACATGTTCAACTTCCTCTAGTAAAGTTGGTATATCGTTTTCCTTATACTGATCTAAATGAATATGTGCATCAATCAACATTCGCTTCATCCTTTTTTTCTGTTAAATACGTGAATAACTGTTGCTTCAAAGCCGTAAACGAAGCGGAATGACGAATTTCTTCTTGGCGTGGCCTTGCAAAAGGTACGATTATTTCCTTTTTCATTGTCGCTGGTCGTTTCGTGAGTACAATGATACGATCAGCTAAAAACAGAGCTTCCTCGATACTATGTGTAACGAATAATATAGACTTTCGATATTCCTCCCATATCGATAAAAGCCACGCCTGCATTTCAAGCCTTGTAAACTCATCAAGTGCAGAAAACGGCTCATCTAAGCATAAGATGGGCTTATCACTAACAATGGCACGAATAAACGATACACGCTGTTGCATACCCCCTGACAGCTCATTGGGATACGCATTTTCAAACGCTGCAAGCCCAACTTTGTCTAACCATTCCTTGGCCAAGTTCACGTTTGGTTTTCTATGAAGCTCCTCGACCATCGTGACATTTTCTACTATCGTACGCCATGGTAATAAACACGGCTGCTGAGGCATATAGCCAATCGTCCCTCTTTTTTTCTGGATATCTGTATCGTTTAATAAAATAGCACCCTTATCAATAGAAGTAACACCACCAATTAATTGAAAGAGTGTACTTTTTCCACTGCCTGACGGTCCGATAATCGCCACAAATTCCCCGTCCTTGACCTCAAACGATAAATTGCGAATAACCGGAAGAGCATCAAAGGATTTATCAATGTTTTGAATGCTTAGCATGGAGTCCTCTCCCCTTCACAACAAGTTTTTCTAACAATTGTATAGCACTAAATAATAGTAAACTTAAAAATACGATAGCAAAAATAGCTACAAACACGCGATCCGTTCGAAATGAAGATTGTGCTAATGTCATATAAACACCAATCCCCATTTTCGCACCTAACCATTCCGCAATGACAGCTCCCATGACGCTATAGGTTGCCGCAATCTTTACGCCTGAAAAAATCGCTGGATACGCATAAGGCCATTCAAGCTTCCAAAAGGTTTGTGCTTTCGTTGCACCAATCATCCTAAAATAATGCTTCAGCTCAGGCGAAGTTTGACGAAAGCCATCCATTGCCGAAATAACAATAGGGAAAAAGCACACAAGACAAATAATAATGAGCTTTGGCAATAAACCGAAGCCAAACCATATGATTAAGAGTGGTGCTAGAACGAGCACCGGGACATTCTGTGACATAATCAGAATAGGATAAAATAGCTCCCGCACAAACGTAAAACGATGTAATAGCACGGCAACCGTTAGCCCACATACTATCCCGATAGCTAGACCAAGAAGTGCTAATTGAACAGTCGCTAAAGCATGTGGCACAAACGTCTCATACGATTGAAAACCTTCTTTCAAAATGGCACTCGGTGCAGGCAAAAGCCAATGTGGAGTATCAGCAAAGCGGACAATTAGTTCCCATATGAATAAGAGGAAGGCGATAAAAATTATCGTCCTTCCTTGTTTGAAAGCTTGCCTCATCACTGGTATTTCTCCGTCAATGTACCCATTGTAATACCAGATGGCTGATATAAAATTTTCACTTGCGTGATGACATTGATCGCGCCCAGCTCAATCATCTTGTCATTCATTTTTTCAATGATTTGTAATAAAACCGGTAGCTCACCTTCCATTGTCGTTTCTAACGGGTGCACTTCATATTTAACTCCTGAAGCGTCGATAACCGCAATCGCTGCATCGACATATGGGATCACATCCTCATATTTTTCAGTTTTCGGGATAATTTGTACACTTATTAATGAGTTTGCCATATTACTTTGTCTCCTTTTTCGGTAAAAAGTCGTTTGTAAATGCTTGTACTGCGTTAAATTCGCCCTCTAAAACTTTGTTGCTGGCCATCCATTTCGCGTAGTTTTCCCAGACAGCTAGCTTTTGCTCGCCCCATTGTTTAGCGTCGTCTTGATACTTATCTGCTAGCCATTCCTGACTTTTATGCACAAGGTTTTTATCTAAATCAGGTACAGCTTCTAGTAAAATATCAGCTGCCTCATTCGGATGTATTATCGCATATTCATAGCCCTTTGCTGCAGCAGCGACAAATGCTTTGACCGTCTCAGGATCATCCTTAATCATTTTTTCATTTGTAGCGAGTACAGGCGTGTAATAATCTAACTGATCACTATAATCTGTTAAATATAGCATGTTCAGTTTTTCGCCACGTAGTTCTGCTTCGATACCTGTCCATGCATAATAGATCCACGCAAAATCAATATCTTTTTTCATCATTGTGAAGAAATCTATATCGCCTGCATTGACAATATCTAACTTATTAATATCCGCATTTTCTGTTTGCATAAGTGATTGTAGTACAGCCTTTTCAAGTGGTGCACCCCAGCCACCGTATGTTTTACCTTCAAAATCCTTTGGTGACGAAATGCCTTTTGATGCAATGGATGCGAAGCCAGAAGTATTATGCTGAATAATCGCTGCAATCGATACTAAAGGTACATCTTGCACACGGGCCTGTGTAATCCCTTCCTGATAACTTACGCCAAACTGAGCCTTGCCAGACGCCACAAGCTGATCAGCACCTGTTTCGCCAGGTAATAAAATATCGACATCTAAGCCTTGCTCCTTAAAGAAGCCAAGTTTTTTCGCAACATATAAACCTGTATGATTTGTGTTCGGTGTCCAATCGAGAACGACTGATACTTTTGTTAATCCCTTAGTATCCTTTTTATCCTCTTTTTCGCTACAGCCCACTAATGTTAACAGTGTAGCCAACAGGATCAATAACCATTTTTTCATGCTGAATCCTCCAAGTAAAGTAGTGTGAAATTGTTCATAAATGAATGTGTTTACCAGAAGAAAGCGTATTCACGGTCTGTTTACACCCAAACCCAAAGTCTGTGCATGAATAAAAGTCTGAAAACATAAAAAACGCCTAGGATTCCTCCCAGACGTTTTGTAATCAATATCAAAAACTTTTACTTTTTGAATAGATGTTCCCTACGCTGGTACGAGCCAAATCAGGTTCAAAGAGTCAGCGTCTATCGGACACAATCTCAGCTGGCAACACCAGCCCCCCTACATTCTTTCCATATGAACTTTTCGTGATTATTATACCCATATCTATCCGTAAATGACAAGGCTCTGTTTTCTGAAAGCCCCGTAAATATAATTTAAAGCCTCATCTTTCTCTTCAACAATTCCATTTCCTGAGAATATTCACCGTTTTTTTGGTAAAACATTTTTTATTTAAAAGGAATCCCCTCCTGAAATCAAGAAGCGGTATATTGTTCGAAGTTTTAATAGGCACTGTTAAATACTATTGTTGATAATCAAATCAAGAACCTTTTGTGGTTTTTAATTTTTGCTTTTAGTAGTAAGACGTTGAATAAGAATCAGTAATCTTCATAACAACTTACTTGTAAAGCTACACCCGATTCACCAATTTGCCTAAAAACTTTATTGTCACTATACACCTACCCTTTCTTTTGATTCCTATATAGAAAAAAAGCCCAGCTCTCTAAGGAGCATGGGCTATAAAATCAGTTTTATTTCTATTCTTTTTTGACCGTAAAGACATGTGAAATAGCACCGTCTGTAGCTATATCCACTTTAAAGGAGCCATTGGAATGGCGATCTGCTCGAGTTAATGCTTGTACATCAAGGATCTCTTGCACGCCTTTTTCCGTTTCGATTGTTAGCCGTTCCTCATCAGTTACCTTGACTACAGCCACGATACGATGTGGGTTCGCTTTTAATTCCGTTAACACTTTTAAGCCACGTTTTGCACGACTCGTCATCTCTACCTCGGCAACATTCATTTTCTTCACCGCACCACGATGTGTCACAATCGCAACATATGCCGTGGCATTTGGCGGTAAAACATTGATGCCGACTAATGCTTCTCCGTCTTTCAGCGTAATCCCTTTGACACCGCCTGTTTTCACACCCGTTACTGGCAATTCCTCCATTGGGAAACGAATAGCATAGGCAGTATCTGTTGTTAACATTAGTTCTACTTCGTCTGTCACGATACCTGCAAAAATCATTTCATCGCCTGACTTAACATTCATCGTTTTGATTGGTTTAGAATAACGTGTAACAGCATAATCTGCTACAGGTGAGCGTTTAATTTGTCCATCTTTCGTAGCCGTTAAAATATACGTATTGGCCTGTTCAAATGTCTCAAAACCATATACAGCAATAATAGATTCATCTTCCCCTGTCGGCACAATACTAGAAATATGCTGACCAAGATCCTTCCAACGAATATCAGGTAGTTCATGGACAGGCTGATAAATATAATTGCCTCGATTTGTAAACAGCAGTAGATGATGCTGTGTATTTAAATTTGCTTCATATAATAAATAATCGGAATCCTTCATCGCAAAATCCTGACCATTCGAAGCTGCATGTGAACGTGTAGATGTACGCTTAATATAGCCATCCTTTGTGACAGTCACTACGACCTCTTCACTTGGGACAAGGACATCTAACGTAATTTTGATTTCTTCAATTTCTTGTTCGATTTTTGAACGACGTGGCTCTGCAAAGCGCTTTTTAATGTCAAGTAGTTCCTGTTTAATAACACGTACAAGCTTTGCTTCACTATTAAGAATACCTTCAAGCTTGGCGATCAGTTTATTTAGTTCATCCTGTTCATGGCGAAGCTCTGTGATATCTGTATTCGTTAATCGGTATAATTGCAAGCTAACGATCGCCTCTGATTGCACTTCTGTAAAGTCAAATTTCACCTGTAAATTCGTTTTCGCATCTCGTTTATCATTAGACGAACGAATCGTAGCAATAACTTCATCTAAAATAGAAAGCGCCTTAATCAAGCCATCAACGATATGCGAACGATCTTTAGCCCTTTGTAAATCATAAACGGAGCGGTTCGTCACAACTTCCTTTTGATGGGCAATATAAGAATCCAGTAACAATGGCAATGTCATCATTGTCGGACGACGATTATGGATAGCAATCATATTAAAATTATAGGCTACTTGTAAATCAGTTGTTTTGAACAAGTATTGTAAAATCCCTTGTCCTGGAACATCTTTTTTCAGTTCAATGACAACACGTAGGCCGGTACGATCCGATTCATCGCGAATTTCTGCAATTCCTTCAAGTCGTTTATCCACTCTTTGTTCATCGATTTTCTTCACAAGATTTGCTTTATTGACATCATACGGTAATTCCGTAATAACGATTTGCTCTTTGCCACCTTTAATTGGCTCCACGACTGCTTGAGCGCGCACGATAATTTTACCGCGACCAGTCTCATACGCCTTTTTAATACCATCGACACCTTGAATGATCCCACCTGTTGGGAAATCAGGCCCTTTAATTACAGTCATTAATTCATCAACAGTAGTGTTCGGCTTATCTAAGCGCATGAGAACACCATCTAGCACCTCATCAAGTGCGTGAGGAGGGATATCTGTCGCATATCCAGCCGAAATACCAGTTGAGCCGTTGACTAGTAAATTCGGGAAACGAGCAGGTAAAACAGTTGGCTCCATATCCTGATCATCAAAGTTCGGTACAAATTCAACAGTTTTCTTGCCAATATCACGGAGCATTTCCGCTGCAATTGCAGAAAGCCTTGCCTCTGTATAACGCATCGCTGCCGGAGGGTCACCATCAACAGAGCCGTTATTCCCATGCATTTCAATAAGCATATGGCGCGCCTTCCAATCCTGACTCATGCGCACCATTGCTTCATATACGGAGCTGTCACCATGTGGGTGATAATTACCGATAACATTACCGACAGTTTTGGCTGATTTACGGAATGGTTTTTCGTTCGTATTGCCCTCTGTAAACATCGCATATAAAATACGTCGTTGCACAGGCTTAAGACCGTCACGTGCATCAGGCAACGCGCGGTCTTGTATAATATATTTACTATAGCGACCAAAGCGGTCACCCATCACTTCTTCTAAGGGTAAATCTTGGAATTTTTCCGTACTACTCATGCTTGGTCCTCCTCTTGTTGGATGAATTCATTTTCTAAAATATTTGAATCATCCTCCATACCGAAGTCTACATTAGCTTCGATCCATTTACGGCGCGGCTCTACCTTATCGCCCATTAATGTTGTCACACGTCTCTCAGCACGTGCACCATCCTCAATCGTTACACGAATTAATGTACGCGTATCAGGGTTCATCGTCGTATCCCACAGCTGGTCAGCATTCATCTCACCAAGACCTTTATAGCGCTGTAATATGTAACCCTTACCAACTTTTTTAATGGCCTTTTGTAAATCATTTTCGGTCCAAGCATATTCAATCACTTCTTTTTTACCAGTGCCTCTTGATACTTTATAAAGTGGTGGTAATGCGATAAATACCTTTCCAGCTTCAATCAATGGTCGCATATAACGATAGAAGAATGTTAGTAGCAGCACTTGAATATGCGCTCCGTCCGTATCAGCATCGGTCATAATAACGACTTTGTCATACGCTGCATCCTCGACAGAAAAATCTGTTCCGACGCCAGCACCAATGGCATGGATAATCGTTGAAATCTCTTCATTTTTCATAATATCCTGAAGCTTTGCTTTTTCTGTATTAATAACTTTACCTCGCAAAGGTAAAATCGCTTGGAACGTACGATCTCGCCCTTGTTTTGCAGAGCCACCTGCAGAGTCACCTTCGACTAAATACAGCTCGTTTTTCGCCGCATTTCGAGATTGTGCAGGTGTTAATTTTCCAGAAAGAATGGTACTTGCTTTTTTGCTCTTCTTGCCGTTTCGTGCATCTTCACGTGCTTTACGAGCCGCTTCACGTACTTGCTGCGCACGAATAGCTTTACGAACAAGTGATGCAGACAATTCAGCGTTTTCCTCAAGCACATATAAAATTTGCTCCGAAACAACACTATCTACTGCCGAGCGTGCCTCACTTGTCCCAAGTTTCCCCTTCGTTTGACCTTCGAATTGCAATAAATGCTCTGGTATACGAACAGAAACAATCGCTGCTAAGCCCTCTCGAATGTCTGTCCCTTCAAGATTTTTATCTTTATCTTTTAACAGGCCAATTTTTCGTGCATATTCATTAAAAACACGTGTTAAAGCCGCCTTGGCACCAGTTTCATGTGTCCCACCATCTCGTGTACGCACATTGTTAACAAATGAAAGGATTGTTTCTGAGTAGCCATCGTTGTATTGAAAGGCGAATTCAACTTCAATTTCGTCTTGAATCCCTTCCACATACTTAACAGGATGAAGTACGTCTTTCTCCTCATTCAAATACGCAACGAAAGCTTCAATGCCGTTCTCATAAAAGAAAACATCACCTTTGCCTTCCTCGCGTTCATCGATTAACTCAATTTTTAAGCCTTTTAATAAAAACGCTGACTCACGTAATCGTTCTGCAAGCGTATCATAATTGTATTTTGTTACAGAGAAAATCGTGTCATCTGGCAGAAAATGAACAAGCGTTCCTGTCTGCTTTGTTTGTCCAATTTCTTCTAATGTCGTCACAGGATGGCCACCGTTTTCAAAACGTTGACGATACTTTTTACCATCGCGGTGAATCGTTACTTCTAAAAAAGTAGATAAGGCATTAACAACAGACGAACCTACGCCATGTAAGCCACCACTTGTTTTATAGCCACCTTGCCCGAATTTACCACCAGCATGTAAGACAGTAAAGATAATTTCGGGAGTGGGTTTCCCCATCTTATGCATACCTGTTGGCATTCCACGGCCGAAGTCTCGAACGCTGATACTTTGATCTTTATGAATATGGACAATGATATGAGAACCAAAGCCAGCCAGTGCTTCATCCACCGCATTATCTACGATTTCATATACTAGGTGATGAAGTCCACGGCCATCTGTAGAACCGATATACATGCCGGGTCGTTTTCGTACCGCTTCTAATCCTTCTAATACTTGAATGGCGTCATCATTATAGACGCTTGGTGACTGTTTATTCGCCAAAAATTTCCCCTCCAAAAAACAAAACGCATGTTCTATTTATGTTCTCTTCCTAATAATAATAGCATTTCCTGTCAATAGCTAGTGACAGACCCAATAAATTTTTAAAATTTCCTCACAGCTTTGTCGTTTTGAGCTTTTTACCGAAAGAAAAAGTTGCAATAGTTGCTTTAATATGTATTACTAACTATCCTATTCCCTTGACGCAGGATCGTAAACATTAGTTGCATAAATGAAACAACATAGGGCTATCTTCTGGTCATTACTCTCATTTCAAAACGATACCAATCGCTATAGGTTTTGTTCTTCCATACAGAAGCATTTGAATATCCCCTGAAAAATATACAATTCAGTACTTAATAGGTTTCTTCTGTCTATTAGAAAATTCATACTAACTTACTCTAGAAATTAAAGATAGACTTCTATTCTACCAAAGGAATGGATGATTGACAAAATTGCCTTTATACCTATATTTTTAGAAAGGGCTTTCATGCAACCAACATGAATCATGTCAAAAAGCCTAACACATATTCAACTACATATAAAAATCCTTGAAAAATAGTTATCTTTTATAATGAATTCAAGATACACGAAGAAATCTCCTTCATGACATTGTAGATTGTAGAGAAAAAGTGTAGAATATTTATTACATATTATTAGTACCAAGTAATAATCTATGGATGAAAGGAGTCCAGCTATGCTAAATGGACTTATTATTTTATGTGCTTATTTAATCGGCTCGATCCCTTCTGGGTTATGGATAGGCAAAGTTTTTTATAAAACTGATATTCGTCAACACGGAAGTGGTAATCTAGGTGCGACAAACACTTTTCGTATTTTAGGAAAAAAAGCAGGAATAGTCGTAACGATTATGGATGTCTTAAAAGGTACAGTAGCCGTATTACTTGTAGCTCTTCCTCTATTCTCTGATGTCTCTATCCACTCGCTAATACTTGGACTAGTAGCCGTTATTGGTCATATGTTCCCTATCTTTGCAGGTTTCCGTGGAGGGAAAGCGGTAGCAACATCAGCTGGAGTTCTCTTAGGATATTCATGGCCACTATTTGTCTTACTATTTATTGCTTTTATTGTAACATTAAAAATAACGAAGATTGTAAGTTTAACTTCTATGATTGCCGCTTTAGTAGCACTTATTTATTCAATCGTATATTATTTTGTTACAGGCGATTTTGCGTTAGGTATTTTAGTAGCATGTTTATTTACTTTTATCATGTACCGTCACCGAGCAAATATTGCCCGCATTAAAAATGGTACCGAGCCAAAGGTGAAATGGCTGTAACGAGGAGAGGAACATTCTAATGAATATCGTACTAACAGATGAGGCCCTACAATGGTTCAAACAAGAGATGGAAGTAGAATCCGGAGATACTATTCGTTTTTATGCTAGATATGGTGGTTCCAGTCCTTTTCATGAAGGCTTTTCTCTAGGCATGACACGCGAAGAACCAATCAACATTGGTGTTAAGAAAGTTATTGACGATGTTACCTACTATATAGATGAAAAAGATATATGGTTTTTCAATGATCACAGTTTATATGTAGATGTGGATGTTACAAATGACGAATTAAAATATGAGTATAAAAAATAAAGCAGTGTTCCCTTTCGTATATACGAAAGGAACACTGTTTTTTATTTGAATTCAATTCCAACCTTGGTTTATCTTCTATCAAAGTTGTACATTATATAGTTATGTAAAACTTGAGGAGGAAATGAAAATGTCTATTTCTAAAATTACTGATACCTCCCAAAACAATGACCAACTATATAGTTCTCTTTCTCAAAATTTAAAGTTGATTAAAAACACACTTGGGAATAGTAATGACCTTGTCATACGAGAAATTACCATTGGAAAAGCTGAACAATTTACGTTAGCGATCATCTATGTAGATGGCCTATCCGATAAAATAAGCATTTCTAATGCTGTAATTGATAAACTAATGCTTGATATTGAGGATAATCATGATGCAGAAGTAGAAAAGATTATCCGATATTTAAGAGATTCTTGTTTAACAGTCGGCGATGTTAATGATATTTTTCATTTTTCAGCACTGTACAATTCAATTTTGAATGGTAATACGGTTATTTTATTAGATGAATCTTCTACTGGTATCGTTACAAGTACTCAAGGTGCAAAAGATAGAGCCGTTATGGAGCCATCTACAGAGTCGGTCATTAGAGGTCCAAGGGAATCCTTTACGGAAACATTACGTACGAACACTGCTCTGGTTCGTAGAAAAATAAAAAGTCCAAATCTCTGGATCAAGTCTCGTATTGTCGGTGAAGTAACAAAAACGGATGTTGCTGTTATGTATTTAAATGGCGTTGCCAATGACAAAATAGTAGCTGAGGTTCTTGCCCGTTTAGACCGTATTAATATTGATGGTATTTTAGAAAGTGGCTACATCGAAGATTTTATTCAAGATTCAAAATCCTCGATATTCCCTACAGTTTATAATTCTGAACGACCTGATGTTATAGCTGGCGAAATATTAGACGGAAAAATTGCTATTTTAGTGGACGGTTCACCGTTTGTCCTAATTGTACCTGCCCTTTTTACAGCCTTTTTACAATCTGCTGAAGATTATTATCAGCATTGGATGATTAGTTCTCTTGTACGCCTTTTGAGGTTTTTCGGAATTAGCCTAGCCATGGTGGCACCATCTCTTTACGTAGCTATCACTACCTTCCATCAAGAAATGCTACCAACCCCTATGCTGATAAGTATTGCATCTCAACGAGAAGGAGTCCCCTTCCCCGCCGTTGTAGAGGCACTCATTATGGAGGTTGCATTCGAGGTGTTACGAGAAGCGGGTCTTCGAATGCCTAGAACCATTGGACCAGCCGTATCCATTGTTGGAACATTAGTGATCGGTCAAGCTGCCGTAGAAGCTGGAATTGTATCAGCCGTAATGGTTATTATTGTAGCATTAACAGCCATTTGTAGCTTTTTATTCCCCGCTTATGGCTTATCAAATACCGTTCGTGCTCTTCGTTTTCCATTAATGATTTTAGCAGCAATTGTTGGATTGTTTGGTGTAATGTTAGGCCTTATGATCATCGTCCTACACATGTGCAGCATACGAACTTTTGGTGTTCCATATTTAAGTCCATTCGGCCCATTAATTCTAAAAGATCAAAAAGACGCACTAGTGTTGTTCCCTCGTAGAGCTTTATTGACTCGACCACGCTTAATTAGTCAAAAAAATACTGTCAGGGGTCATAAATATTTCGATACGAAAAAAAGGAATTAAACGAGGAATGAACTATGTCAAAATTTAAAGCACTCTGTTTACTAATGATTGTTACTTTGCTTTTAGGTGGTTGTTGGAGTAAGCGTGAACTCAATGAATTAGCGATTGTCGCAGCATTAGGTATAGATAAAGTAGATAATGAATTTGAAATAACTGTTCAAGTTGTGGATACTGGTGAAATTTCCTCAAAACAGCCTTCTTCAGGACGATCACCTGTTATTACCTATCATTCAACAGGGGCAACGGTCTTTGAGGCCATTAGAAAAATGACAACAGTAACAGCTAGAAAACTTTATTTTGCTCATCTTCAAATAGTTGTGCTCGGTAACGAATTGGCAGAAGAAGGAATTAACGAACCGTTAGATTTGGTTTCAAGAGATCATGAATTCAGAAATGATTTCGATGTCATCGTTGCCCATGACGCGACTGCCGATGAAGTATTAAATGTATTAACACCTATCGAAAAAGTACCAGCAAATAAATTACTAAATTCTCTTAAAACGTCAGAGAAAACTTGGGGTACAACCGAATCCATAAAAATTGATGAATTAATCAATACTTTAAATACTAAAGAAACTAGTGTAGTCATGTCTGCTATTGAAATACAGGGGGATAAAAATATTGGCAAGGAGCAAACGAATGTTAAAAGATCGAAATCTCCTGTGCTATTGAAGTATGCGGGCTTAGCTGTTTTTAAAGAAGGTAAACTCATTGGGCTTTTAACGGAAGATGAGAGTAGAAGCCTAGGTTTTTTAAAGGACAAAATAGACAGTACAATTGAAATTCTTGCTTGCCCTAAGGGTGGTACGTTAGCAACAGAGATTACTCACTCAAAGACGAAAGTAAAAGGTAAATTTGAAAATGGAGCTCCCAAAATCGATGTTGTTATAGATGTTAACCAAAATGTCGGAGAAGTTCTATGTAATATAGACCTTACGAAAGAAAAATCGATTCACTTAATAAATAAAAAAACAGAAGAACTTATTAAAAAACGAATCGAAGAAACAATTCGTTCAGTTCAACAAAATTACCAGGTCGATATTTTTGGTTTTGGTGAAGAACTTCATCGCACAAATCCTAAAGAGTGGAAAAAAATCAAAAAAGACTGGCTAACGATATTTCAAGAGTTACCAGTCAAAGTTAAAGTACATGTCAACACACAAGGATTAGGAACGATGGAAAACTCATTAGTGAATAAGACGAAGGGAGAATAAGCCATGATTATGACGATATTCATACTAATAATTTCTGCTGTTATTGCCTTTGCCTTCATTCCAAAATTAAAAAAAAATAAAGAAACGAAAACGATTGTTATTTTTTCGATTTTTTTATTGATCGGCGCTGCATTAAATATTGGGGTCTCATTAAGAATCAAAATTCCAAGCCCACTTGATTTGATTACCTTTATTTTTTCACCTATTAAAGAGTTAATCGTCTCCCTGATAAAATAAGAGGGAACTTTATGTTAAGAGAAAGGGGTTTCGTTCATATGGAAAAAGAAATAATTAGTTCAAGACAATTTATGATCATTACCCTTCTCTTTTCAATTGGGACAGCCATTTTAATTCTCCCTGCTAGTGTAACAATCGAAGCAAAGCAAGATGCATGGATTGCAGCTATCATTGGTGTCGTTTTAAGTTTACCCTTAATAAAGCTTTTCGTTACTCTAGGAAAACGGACACCTACCCTTACATTTATAGAGGCTAATGAAAAGATACTAGGTCGTTTTTTCGGAAAATTAACTTCGATTGGCTTTATTCTTATAGCCCTTCTTTCTGCAGGTGAATTATTATATTTCATTGGAATTTTCATGAAAACGGAAATCATGCCAGAAACACCTACGATGGCCTTTGCATTTCTGTTCAGTATTATCATTATTTATGCTGCATTTCTCGGAATTGAAGTTTTTGCCCGTTCTGCAGAAATACTATTTCCTGTATTTATTTTAATTTTTATTTTCTTTGTAATTTGTATTTCACCATCCATCAAGATTGAAAATTTACAGCCAATATTGGAAACGCCAAAAAAATCAATATTCTTTAGTATGATTCGATTTATAAGTCTTTTTTCATTCCCACTTGTCATATTATTAATGATTTTCCCTTCTGCAGTTAACGTCCAAAAATCTGCACAAAAAGGCTTTTACATTGGTTCAATTATTGGAGGGATTGTCTTAGTTACTATCATTACACTGTCTATCCTTGTCCTAGGTCCGGCAAATACAGCAGCTAGGACATTTCCAAGCTATTCATTAGCTCAAAGAATTTCAATCGGGAATTTTTTGCAGCGTATTGAAGTTATTATGGCAACCATGTGGATTATTTCAATTTATATTAGAACTTTTATGTACTTTTACGCTGCGGTCGTCGGCATCGCACAAATATGTAAAATTAACAATCATCGACCGCTCATTTTTCCATTCGGAATGATTATCCTTGGACTTTCACAAATTGTTCATCCTAATATCATTCATTCAGATATTTACAATAGAGACACATGGCCTATATTTTCCTTCGTTTTCATGGTTTTTTTACCATTAGTTTTATTAATTGTCGCGAAGATTCGCAAAATTAACGGTAATCAAGGAAATAATACGAAAAGTAATTGTAGTACACAGAATGAAAGTGGTAGTAATAACGGAAATGCTACACAAGGTGCAAGTAGCAATAATAACGATACTTCTTCACAGAGTAATAGTACTAGCAATGGCGGAAATGATACACAAGGTGAAAGTAGTAATAATAACGATACTTCTTCACAGAGTAATAGTACTAGCAATGGCGGAAATGATACACAAGGTGAAAGTAGCAATAATAACGATACTTCTTCACAGAATAATAGTACTAGCAATGGCGGAAATGATACACAAGGTGCAGGTAGCAATAATAACTATACTTCTTCACAGAGTAATAGTACTAGCAATGGCGGAAATGATACACAAGGTGAAAGTAGTAGTAATAACGATACTTCTTCACAGAGTAATAGTACTAGCAATGGCGAAAATGCTACACAAGGTGTAAGTAGTAGTAATAACGTTAATTGTACTCAAAATGAAAGTAGCAGTAATAGTGAAAATCCTTCACCGAGCAAAAGTGATAACGCTTCAAGCAATACTACACAGAATGATAGCGATACCGGGAATACTCCAAACAGTGATAAAAATAAAGATTCTCCAGAAAGTTAACAGCATAGCAAAAAAAGGAATCAAACGAATGATTCCAAAATTTTTAAAAATAAAGAAACAAAAACAATTGTTATTTTTTCGATTTTTTTATTGATCGTCGCTGCATTAAATATTGAGGTCCATTAAGGATCAAAATTCCAAGCCCATTTCACCAATTAAAGATTTAATTGTCTCCTTGATAAAATAATAAGGAACTTTATGTTAAGAGAAAAGGGGTAGCGTTCATATGGAAAAAGAAATAATTAGCTCAAGACAATTTATGATCATTACCCTTCTCTCTTCAATTGGGACAGCTATTTTAATTAGCCCTGCTAGTGTAACAAGTGAAGCGAAACAAGATGCCTGGATTGCAGCGATTATTAGTGTCGTTCTAAGTTTACTCTTAATAAAGCTTTTCGTTACTGTAGGAAAACGGACACCTACCCTTACATTTGTAGAGGCTAATGAAAAGATATTAGGTCGTTTTTTCGGAAAAATAACTTCGATTGGCTTTATTATTCTATCCTTTCTTTCTGCTGGTGAATTATTATATTTCATTGGCATTTTCATGAAAACAGAAATTATGCCAGAAACACCTATGATGGCCTTTGCTTTTCTGTTCAGTATTATCATTATTTATGCAGCATTTCTAGGAATTGAAGTTTTTGCCCGTTCTGCAGAAATACTATTCGCAATGTTTATTTTAATTTTTATTTTTTTTGTAGTTTGTATTTCACCATCCGTCCATATGGAAAATCTACAGCCAATAATGGAAGTACCAGCAAAATCATTATTCTTTAGTATTATTCGATTAATGAGTATTTTTTCATTGCCACTTGTCATATTGTTAATGATTTTTCCTTCTTCTGTTAACGTCCATGAATCAGCCCAAAAAGGTTTTTACATTGGCACAATTCTTGGAGGGATTGTCTTAATTGCTATCATCACACTGGCTATCCTTGTCCTAGGTCCAACAAATACTGCTTCTAGGACATTTCCTAGCTATTCATTAGCCCAAAGAATTTCAATCGGGAATTTTTTGCAGCGTATTGAAGTTATTATGGCAGCAATGTGGATAATATCAATTTATATTAAAACTTTTATGTTTTTTTACGCTGGGGTCATCGGCATCGCACAAATATGTAAAATTAACAATCATCGACCGCTCATTTTTCCATTCGGAATGATTATCCTTGGACTTTCACAAATTGTTCATCCTAGTATCATTCATTCAGAAATTTACAATAAAGAAACCTGGCCTATTTTTTCCTTTATTTTCGCTATCTTATTACCATTAGTTTTACTACTTGTCGCGAAGATTCGCAAAATCAACGGTAATAATACAAAAAGTAATTGTAGTACACAGAATGAAAATGGTAGTAATAACGGTAATGCTACTCAAGGTGCAGGTAATACTAATAACGATAATTCTTCACAGAGTGATAGCAGTAGCAATGCTGGAAATGATACACAAGGTGAAAGTAGTAGTAATAACGGTAATTCTACTCAGAGTGATAGTAGCAGTAATGGCGGAAATGCTACTCAAGGTGAAAGTAGTAGTAATAACGGTAATTCTACTCAAAATGATAGTAGCAACAATGGCGGAAACTCTTTACAGAGTGAAAGTAATAGTAATGACGAAAACTCTACTCAGGGTAATAGTAGCAACAATGGCGGGAATTCTTCTCAAAGTGGAAGTAGCAGTAATGGTGGAAATGCTACACAAAGTGAAAGTAGCAATAATGCCGGTAATACTACTCAAAATGAAAGTAGTAGTAATAACGATAATTCTACTCAAAACGAAAGTAGCAACAATGACGGAAATGCTACTCAAAGTACAAGTATTAGTAATAACGATAATTCTACTCAAAGTGATAGTAGTAGCAATGCCGGTAATACTACTCAAAATGAATGTAGTAATAATAACGATAATTCTACTCAAAGTGCAAGTAACAATGGCGGAAAAGCTACACAAAAAAGTAATAGTAATACTGATAATTGTGCTCAAAATGAAAGTAGTAGCAATGCCGGTAATACTACTCAAAATGAAAGTAGTAGTAATAACGATAATTCTACTCAAAGTGCAAGTAACAGCGAAAATCCTTCGCAGAGTGATAGTAGCAACAATACTACACAGAATGATAGCGATACCGGCAATACTCCAAGCAGTGATAGAAATAAAAATTCATCAGAAAATTAACAGCATAATGGCGTGAAAAAATGATGACCCTGAAATATCAAAGTCATCATTTTTCTTTATTGTAATTGAGCGGTTTTAAATATGATATTCAATCTGATCGACAAAATCCCATTCGTATGGTGTTTCTTGGTAAACATAGTAGTTCAACCAATTCGAGAATAATAAATGTGTATGGGCGCGCCAAGTATTAATCGGTTCATTTGCAGGATTATCATGTGGGAAATAATTTACTGGTACATCAATATCTAATCCTTTCGCAACATCACGACTATACTCATCAGCTAAAGTTGTTGCATCATATTCAAGATGACCAGTAATCATAATGTTTTTATTATCCTTAGATTGCACAATGAAAACACCAGCATCTTCAGAATAAGATAGTAATCGTAAATCGGGATGGCTAAGTACTTCATCAATTGATACGGATGTATAACGTGAATGTGGTGCAGTAAATGAATCACTAAAGCCACGTACTAAGTCCACTGTTAAATCCGTAATAACATGCGAATATACACCTGAGCATTTAGCAGGCAGCCCAATTTTACCAATACCGTAATGATGATATAACGCTGCCTGTGCACCCCAACATATATGTAAAACCGATGTTACGTTTGTCTTGGACCAATCCATAATTTCAGAAATTTCCTGCCAGTAGTTCACTTCTTCAAATTCCATTTTTTCTACTGGTGCACCCGTAATAATCATGCCATCATAGCGGCGATGACGAATTTGATTGAAAGTCGTGTAAAATAACTGTAAATGTGATTTACTAACATTTTTTGATTCATGCGTAGCTGTATTTAAAAATGTAATATTCACTTGTAATGGTGTATTCCCCAATAAACGAAGTAATTGCAGTTCTGTTTTTTCTTTTTCTGGCATTAAGTTTAAAATTAATATATTTAACGGACGAATTTGTTGAGTTTTCGCTCTGTCCTCTTCCATTACGAAGATTTTTTCCTCACGTAAATGTTCTCCAGCTGGTAAGTTTTTCGGAATATTAATTGGCATCTTGCATTCCCCTCTCTGTTATTTCTCTCTGTTAAAATCAATTAATCAATGCACGGGCCCTGCGCAAAGTTCAATATGTCAAACGATGAAATTAAAAAATCCCCCTCATTCCATATGAGATAGAATGAGAAGGATTTTTCCACGTTCACTCTTATCTCTCAAAGGACAAATCCTTTGCTGGAATTAGCACCTTTCTAACTCTCGTTAGAGGTTGCTGAAGCGTCATCGGGCCAAATCCCTCAACTTCTCATGATAAGATTATTTAATTAAAAAGAATTGTAACATGAACAATTAAGAATATCAATAATACATAGAATATTTTGTTATTAATCATGCATGTCATTATGTTTTTAGGGAAATTATAGTTTAGTTATTTATCTTTACACCCTAGTGATACTTTTGCTATAGTCTTTACTTATGTAGACCTTGGTGAAAAAACACTTTTTATCGCCTCTATTATTCCAAACACAAGAAAGATGCCAAAAAAGATAGTAAGTAAATTGAAATTTGGTGTTTCATAAAAAGTAAACCACTCTTTGAAAATTGAAGTTTCCGTAATTCTTCCAATAAACGTTCCGCCAATATCTCTATAATTAGGTATCCATCCTGTTGCTTCACACGTAATAAAGATTATCTGTGACAATAAAAATACACCAATAGAAGACACCCAAGTCTTTTTCAAAAATGGAATTGGATTTTTTTGTTTATTAGCCAAGTTATATCCCCCCTCTAATTGTTATACGTAAAATTCAGGAATAAGTTTCAAAATTAAACATATATTCTCTTTTTTAGATAATCCTATCAATTATATTTGTCGATGAACGGCTTAATCATGTATTTGTAACTATTGATATTTGCTTGAGTCGTATTGTTGAATTTTCTGTCTGCAATAAAATCATCATAAGCAAACTTTAACAGCATAAAAAAATACACCTCTCCTCATCTAAATTAATAGACAATAAGAAGTGTATTATTAATAACAAATAAACTTTAATCTACTCAACATCTTATCATGCACTTCAAACCCTTGGTACGACTGGGTTTCTAAAACAATCCCTCAATTTCTCATGATGAGATTATTTAATTAAAAAGAATTGTAACATGAACAATTAAGAATATCAATAATACATAGAATATTTTGTTATTAACCATGCATGTCATTATGTAATTTGTTTAACACTAATCTTGAAACTATGTCTACATATTTTATGGTAAACAAGCTGTAATTATGTTAACATATACCTTTAGTAACAGAGAGGAACGTGAATAGTTTGATTAAAATTGAATTTCCAAAACCAGATTTAGTAATTCGCCAACGCGAACAAGATTTAAAGCCAGGTGATGTACCAATCACACCGTACCATGGTTTTATTGATTTCCATAAAATCACACGTGAAAACGGTGGTATTTTCTTATTCTACAATGAAGAGAACGAACTATTATTTGTCGGTAAAGCACGTAAAATTCGTCAACGTATTAAAAAGCATTTCGAGGACAATGTGTCACCGATGAAAAATCACCGTAATGAAATTTTCAAAATTGAAGTGTATGAAGTGGAAGATCCAATGGAACGTGAAATTTACGAAACATACGCGATCAATTCATTCCGCTCTAAATACAATGTTGATAAAGTATTTTATTAATATTTAACGAAAAAAAGAATCTGCTCGCCTTCTGTAATGTACATGACGGCTTGCAGATTCTTTTTCAATACTTTCATTCTAAGAAAAATGCTTTACGTTCTTTAGTAATCCATTCCTCAAGCTCCGTATCATCACGCTTTAAAAGGCGATTAATAAGCACGTCATGCCATATATAATCCTCTAATAAATAGATATGAACAGGATCATTGGTAATAAAAGCCGTTTCCTGATTTGACGGAGAGTGACCATAAATCATTTGCTTGCCATCTACCGATAAAATAAACCAATGAGGTGTAGACGCATTCCTCGTATAGCGAGTGATACGGTGTTGGTCAACGGAAGCTAAATGGTCCTCCACATACAAGGTAATTCCATGAACAGGGATATGCTTCGCTACCTCATGTATATCTTCCCGCAATTCTTCATACATATCTTCCCACATTGATAATATGACTTTTTTCTCCGCCTTTTTTAATAAAGACTGACAATAATTAACGATTGCCTCTTTGCCTTTTAATGTGACAACCTTATGCTCCGCTTCCTGCTCTTTTACCTCTAATTTTTCTAATTGATCACTAATCGATGTGAAATTTGACTGCCAACGTTGTTGAATTTGTTGTAAAAACACAGCGACAGGAATGGAAGAGTATGTCGTTTGATCTGCCGTTTCTTCTTTCAATACTAACCCTTTTTCAACAAGTACATCAAGTATGTCGTATATTCTTGCACGAGGGATACCGGAGTTTTTACTTACTTGATAGGCACTAACATGACTATTTTGGACAAGTGCAGTATAGGCCTTTGCTTCATATTCTGTGAATCCCAATTCTTTTAATTGGGCGATTAATAATTCCATCGAATCCCTCCATTACCTCTATTATAAGATAAGCCTATGAAGATAAGCCAACGAAAAAATTAGTCTTTACAGCCTCGCGAAATTTAGTTACTATTTCAGTAGTAACTATTGAGAGGTGCACACATGCTATTTGAATTAGATGTAAATGTAGTCATATTATTAATATCTTTTGGATTTTTAGCCGCCTTTGTGGATGCGGTCGTTGGAGGTGGAGGCTTAATTGCTTTACCTGCCCTTATGTTTGCTGGTTTAAATCCAGCAGCAGCCGTAGCAACCAATAAACTTGCCGGCACTATGGGTTCTTTGACATCAACCATTTCTTTTTATCGTTCTGGTCAGCTAGAAATTCGGTCAGTTATCAAATACTTTCCCCTAGCCTTTATAGGATCACTTTTTGGGGCTTGGACTGTCCATTTAATCAATCCTGAATTACTAAAACCACTCATGCTCATAATGCTTGCTGCTGTTGCAGTCTATACCATCTTTAAAAAAGATTGGGGTTCAGTAGCTTCAGTCAAAAATTTAAAGTTTACACACTTAGTTTTATTCATGCTGTTGTTATTTACAATTGGTTTTTATGATGGGTTTCTTGGTCCAGGAACTGGCTCATTTTTAATTTTTAGCTTTTTATTAGTCGGCTTCGATTTCTTAAAGGCTGCAGGAAATGCTAAATTTCTAAACTTAGCAAGTAATTTTGCTGGTCTTTTAATGTTCGCCTACTTAGGTCAGATTTATTATGTCTACGGTTTACTAATGGGTATCGCTCAAATTGCCGGTGCGCTCGTAGGCTCACGCATGGCGATTAAAAAAGGTAGCGGCTTTGTTCGCGTATTATTTATTATCGTAACGATTACTTTGTTAACTAAAAATGCTTATGATTACATAAAAAACGCCGTAGATATCTAGCTCTACGGCGTTTTAGCTTTCTATGGGCATTCCACCCTTCATATCGGAGAGGCTATCCGTCGTTTCAGTTGTTCTATCCGTCACTTTGGAGGTTCTTTCCGTCGCTTCAGTGATTTTTTCCGTCGCTCCGGGTGGTCTTTCCGTCGTTCCGGGGGGTCTTTCCGTCACTTTGAACTTTCTATCCATCAATCCAGGGATTCTATCCACGATTTTGGACGCTCTATCCACGATTTCGAAGGTTCTATCCACGACTTTGTGATTCTAGCCATTATTTGGAGGATCCTTCCCTCGCTTCAGTGGTTCTTTCCGTCACTTCGGAGGTTCCATCCGTCGCTTCAGTGATTCTTTCCGTCGCTCCGGGTGGTCTTTCCGTCACTTCAAGTTCTTTCCGTCGTTTCAGTAATTTTATCCGTCACTTCTAAGGTTCCATCCGTCGCTTCAATGATTCTTTCCGTCGCTCCGGGAGGGTCTTTCCGTCACTTCAAGTTCTTTCCGTCGTTTCAGTGGTTTTATCCGTCACTTCGGAAGTTTCATCCGTCACTTCAGTGATTCTTTCCGTCGCTCCGGGTGGTCTTTCCGTCACTTCAAGTTCTTTTCGTCATTTCAGTGGTTTTATCCGTCACTCCGGAGGTTCCATCCGTCACTTCAGTGATTCTTTCCGTCGCTCCGGGTGGTCTTTCCGTCACTTCAAGTTCTTTCCGTGATTTCAGTGGTTTTATCCGCCACCTCGGAGGTTCCATCCGTCACTCAGGAGGGTCTTTCCGTCATTTTGAACGTTCTATCCAAAATTTTTGACAGTCTATCCATCATTCCGAACATTCTATGCGTTTTGCTTATTTTCTACAGTATAAAACGCCGTAGACATTCACTCTACGGCGTTCTCTAATTTAAATAAACAACTTTTCATCTTTAAATTTATGACTTGTTAATAAACTAACAATAACAAATATCAATAATGAAGCGACTATTGGAATTGTCACAGTATGCATGCCAAAGACAGAAGGATAAAAACGATCAATGATAATATATAAGGTCATACCCGAAATCATTGAGGAAATCGCACCATATTTGTTGGCTTTTTTCCAATATAGTCCTAATACAACTGTCCAAATAAAGACTGCTTCAAGTCCTCCAAAAGCAAATAAATTAAGCCATACTAATAAATCAGGTGGATTTAGTGCAAAAACAATAACAACTAAACCAATCACTGCTGTAACAATAAAACTCGCACGCTTAATTTCCGTATCATTCGCTGTTGGTTTTATATAATTTAAGTAAATATCTTTCACTACTGTAGAGCTAACAAGCATTAGTAGCGCATTAACTGTAGACATCGTAGCTGCCATTGGTGCAGCTAAAACAATGCCAGCTAAAAATGGCGGCAAAACTTTTAATGTCAGCAGTGGCATAACTTTATCACCAATCTCAATACCTGGTATCACTGGTCGTGCTAAAACACCGATTAGATGCATCCCAAACATAATTGTCCCGATGGCAATAGTGCCAATGATAATGGCTAAATGCATGCTTCTTGAATCTTTATAGCTCATAGCACGAACTGCGATTTGTGGAAGCCCCACAACTCCGACACCTATCAAAATCCAAAATGTAGAAACGTATAATGGCGTTAATTCACCTTCTGCTCCAAATGGAGACACAAGATTCGGATTCTCAGCGACAAGTGAGGTCATAATATTATCGATTCCTCCACCAGCGATGATTGTCCCAATTAATAAAATAATCGTTCCAATGACCATAATCGAGCCTTGCACAGTATCCGTCAATGCAACCGCACGGAAGCCCCCAATAATAACATAAACCAATACGGAAATCGCAAAAATAAAGAGTGCAGTTGTGTAGTTTAAGCCAGTTAATGATTCAATTAATCGAGCACCACCTACCCATTGTGCCATCATTGCAGAAAATAAAAAGATGATGATGCTAATGGCTGATAGGATGACAATGGCATGACTCTTATAGCGTTCTCGTAAAAAGTCTATTAACGTGATGGCTTGATAACGTCTTGCGATAATAGCAAATTTCTTCCCTAAAATCATTAAAACAAAATAACCTGCAGGAAGCTGCGCCATCGCCAGTAATACCCAGCCAAGCCCTTTCGTGTAAGCAACGCCTGGACCACCAATAAAGCTACTTGCACTACCGTACGTAGCAATCATTGTCATCGCAAGGATGAAGCCGCCCATTTCACGACCACCAAGGAAGTATTCCTGTAAAAATGAATCGGAAGAGCGTATATGCTTATTTGACCATATCCCAATACCAAAGATGATTACTAAAAATAATAACAGTGGAAAAATAACTTGCCAGTGCATTATTGATCCACCTCCTCATCGTCAAATGGTACCTCTTTGAAAAAGAGTTTCATGACGACCCAGATTAAAATAATCATAAAGCATGTCCCTGCAATACAGCTATAGAAAAACCATGCAGGGAAACCGAATACATACGTATAGCTTGTTGGATCACCAGAGCCTAGACCATAGGCAAAGCCAAACCAAATCGCAAAGTTGACGATAACAAGCCCGATACCGATAAGCGCCTCTCGATGCGCAATTTTAAAGCGTTGATCTTTCAAAATATAGTCCCCCTAATCTACTCTATTTTACTGATATGTTCGTATTATGGGAACCTTTGTGTAGAAATAAATTTCTTATATGTGCTCTGCATCTCAGCTTCCTCCTCATTTTATATTCCTTGCATCCAACTTTAACATAAAATCCCACACAACTAAAAAACACTCCTTTTTTAGGAGTGTTCGTTTAGTGTATTTGCTAGATTAATTTTTTTCTTTTTAGGTACTTGTTCGTCCCCAAGGTAAACCCGTTAGGACCCAAGCGTTTTTCAACTAATATTGGAATTTCTTTAGTAAGCTTTGAAGCTCGTCTGCCTGTTGTGCCATCTCTTTGGCAGAAGAAGCCATATTATCTATGAAAGCTAATTGCTCCTCCGCTGTTAACGTAACGTGGTCGGTGCTTTCAGTTGCCTTGTTTGCAATGCGCGCCATTGCTTCTGTTGAGGCAGTAACTTCTTCAACACTTGCGGACATTTGCTCCGTCACAGCAGAGATGTCATGCAACTGTGTACTAACCCCCTTAATCGACTGCATGATTTTATGGAAGGCTAGCTTTGTATCATCGACAACATCCATACCTGCGGCAGCTTCTTTCGAGTTACTAGAAATAGCCGTAATAACATTGGCCGTATCATTTTGAATTGAATGAATAAGTGATGCTATTTGTTCAGCAGATTCCTTTGATTGTTCTGCTAATTTACGAACCTCATCTGCAACGACAGCAAAGCCTTTGCCTTGCTCACCAGCACGAGCCGCTTCAATGGCAGCATTCAAGGCAAGCAAATTCGTTTGATCGGCGATACTTGTAATCACATCAACGATATTGCCAATTTGCTGTGACTGATCACCTAATATTCGCACCTGCGCCTCTACATGGTCGGATGATTCATTAATAATTGTCATTTGATTCAATACACGATTCAAAGAGTCATTTCCTTGAGCAGCCTCATCACTCATTAAATCAGCAGCATCTGAAACCGTTGAAGCGGTTTCAGCAACTTGTTGGATGCCAATCGCCATTTCCTGCATGGCCGTTAAGCTATCACTAGTGCTATGTAATGTTGTTCTTGAACCATCGGCTAAATCTTGAAGTGTTGAAGTTAGCTGTCTCGTCATATCCGCCGTTTGCTGTGATTTAGATGTTAAGCCATCAGACGATACATCAACTTGTTTAGAGGATTGTGCTATTTGTTGCATGACTACCTTTAAGCTTGTCAGCATTTTATTAAACGATTGCGCAAGCTCACCTGCTTCATCTTTGGAATTAATTTGTAGCTGTTTTGTTAAATCTCCCTCTCCATCCGCAATATCTCGAAGTTGAGCATTCATTTCACGAAGCGGCTTCACAAATGCTCTTGTAAAGAGGAAGCTACCTAATATAGCAATGACAGCTCCGATGAACAATACAATGAGAAGCTTGCCGATAAATGCAAAAATAATAGCATTCACTTCATCGATCGTTTCACCGACAAACCACATCCCAATGATGTCTCCATTTGCATCTTTAATAGGTGCATAGAGTGTTAAGTATTTCGTTCCTACTACATCTGCCTCACCAATAAAGGTTTCCCCTTTAGTCATTACATTTTCAACGACTTTTGGATCAGCATCTTTGCCAACTAAACGTTCGCCATTTAGCTTTAGATTAGTAATAAGTCCTTTTGAGCCTTGGAAAATGGTTACACCACCATCGATGCTTTCTCCAACCTCATCAACAAAGGCTTCCTGATCAACTATTTTTGAATCCCCTTTGTAAAGTTCCCCATCTTTAATAGTCCAATCTCCCTTAAATCGTTCTTCTAGAAGCGCATAGCCGACCTTTGAAATATGGCTTACACTCTGCTCAAAATTATTAAGCATAATTTGCTTCACTTGTATATGGGATACAAATCCAATCATAATGCTTAAAAACAGGATAACTCCCACTAATAGCAAATTAAATTTGGTACTAATTTTAAAAGTGCGCAAATAATTTTTCTCTCCTTTCTCATATTTAACAGGAATATTATGTATAAAATGTAATCCATTTTTATTAAACATTATTCTGTAAATAGTTTCAATACATTATCAATAAATTAACAATTTTAATATAAATGAGCTGTTAGTGAGCAGTGGCAATAGGAAAGACAATAATTCTCTAATATTTGTTGAATAACAATTTATTAAAACATGTTTCTGTCGCTCCATCTTTCGCACAGAAAAAATACTCTCCGTTCATAGTTTCGCCTTCCGATAAGTTTTTCTCTACGACGAAAGTTAGGATTATATTTTCCTCATCAACACGCCCGAAGCTTTCGACATTCCCAAAGAGGATCTTGAAATTTATGTTAATATATCTATATATGGTTTTTATATCTAAATACACATAAAAAGATATTATATGGATAAGTTGATTGGAGAGGAGAGAGATTATGAAACTTGTTTTAATATTCGGTCCTCAAGCAGTTGGGAAAATGACTGTTGGACAGGAATTAGCTAAAATAACGGATTTAAAGCTTTTTCATAACCATATGACGATCGATTTAGTTAGTCATTTTTTTAGTTATGGTACGACTGAAGGAAAAAGATTAGTTAATTTGTTTCGTCAGGAAATATTTGAAGAGGTATCGAAAAGTAATTTGTATGGTTTAATTTTTACTTATGTCTGGGCTTTTGATATGCAGGAGGATTGGGATTATGTCGACGACCTTGCAAAGCTTTTTGAATCTAGAGGAGGTACTGTTTATTTTGTAGAACTTGAAGCTGATGTAGTAGAAAGATTGGAACGAAATAAAAGTGGTAATCGACTTGAGCATAAACCTTCGAAAAGAGATATCGAATGGTCTGAAAAAGATTTGAAAAGCTCGATGGAAAAATACAGATTAAATTCCTTAGAGGGCGAATTAAATTATGCAAATTATCTCAAGATCAACAACACAAACTTGAGTGCCAAAGAAGTTGCTTTGAGCATTAAGGAAGCATTTCATTTATAGGATTGAAAAACGCCTGGATCTCCAAGCGTTTTTTTCGGTTCTATAATTGAACTACATACCGCTTACAACTTTATTTTAATCAACTGATAATCCGTTAATAAAACAATATACGATTTCTTCTTCTAACTGACTTAATTTACGATTTAGTTGAGTAGATAGTTCATTAACCAAATTCGAGTGGTTTCTTTGATGTTTTTCTGTTAAGTCACAAATCAACTTCAACAACATGATATACCCCATAAAATCCTCTTTAGATAATGGGGGTTCATGCGAAAGTACATAAATTTCGGCATCGAACATTTCAATGATTTCTATGAGATGTCTAACATTTTCAATTTTATATTGTGGTTGTTGTGTGTAAATACTTGGATACAAGCAATCCCCTAAGAAAAGTACTTTTTCTTCCTCTACAAAAATAAGTGATGAGTCATAAGAGTGATCTCCACCTACATGTTTGACTATACACCGAATACCACCTAATTCAATCTCATATTTATCTTTAAAAGTAATATTAGGTAAAGTGATGGTAATATTTCTGTCTTCTCCATATTCTTTCTTTATCATGTCGGAGCAAAACTGATTCTCTAGGCCTTTTTCGACACGATTATCTAAAGCTTCATCTGACCAATCATAGTTCATCATTTTTTCAAGATGCATTTTTGTATTTTCATGTGCTATGGTTACTAGATTCATCTGATTTGTTCCAAAGCTATGATCCCAATGCCAATGTGTTAATACTACAGAATGAAAATTATTAATTTGATATTGATCTAGTTCACCAAGAAATAACTTAGCATGTTTATTAGAATTTCCTGCATCTACAATTAATGTTTGGTGATTCCCGCATATGGCGGACAGTATTGGTCGATCTGTTTCAGAATCATGCGGTAAATAATGTATACGATTGGTTAGTTGTTTCAAATTTTTCTCCATTATCTTAACTCCCTTTGTTTTAATTAGTTCCGACAATCCTATTTAATGTATCAAGAACATTTTTTAACTCTGTTAAGCTAACTTTCGAATAATATTTTTCCACAAGAATGGCGTCAATTTTATTTAGAAGCTGATGAAACTCTTGACCTCTATCCCCCAGATAAATAAAGGTCTCTCTACGGTTTATTGAATTCTCTTGACGATAGATCATTTTCATTTCTTCTAACTTTGAAATTACTTGGCTAACCGCACTTTTTGAAATACCAAAATGATTTGCAATATCATTCGCAATTACGGGCTCATTGCGAATGATATAAAACATTATAATTTCTTGTTGAGGGGTTAAGTGAAAGTTCTCTAATTCCTCAACCTCCTTGGTTTCTTGTAAAACTAACAACTTGAACTGCTCAAACTTTTGATTGATTTTGTCTATCATTGTTAAATAATCGTGCACAGATTTATCAGCCCCAATTCATCTTTAGTTAAGTTCAGTTTACTTAACCATTATTCGTTTGTCAATTATTGTATGCGCTTATTAAAGATGGAAATCGTTCTTTTCCCCTAGATATTATTTTTGCATAGCCACTGCTCACTAACAGCTCATTTATATTAAAAATAGTAAAGGTTGTTAGTGAGCAGTGGGAAGACAGTAAATTCACAACGTAGGGTTGATTTCCGTTCCGACTGGGTGCTTTCCTGGGGGCATCGGGGCAACAAATTTTTTTTGCGCGAAAGCAAAGCGGCAGTATATGTTCTTCAAAAGGATTACTATGATTTCTTACTAAAGCTCCCGATACTCTATTTAGTTAGATAAGTTATTTAATCAATTATGCCTCGGCATAATTGCGTCCGGAATCGGCTTTGTGCTTAGGCCTGCAGATGTTTTTTGTGCGAAAGCGCAGTGCTAACGTAGCGGCAGCAAAAGGGTTTTATCTGCGCGGAAGCGAAGCGGCAGCAGCAACAACATGTTGCAGGTCAGTTAGCCGTTATCGCATGGATGCGATGATCTTAGGCTAACATCCTCTAAGAACTCCTTTCCGATTCCGTGACATTCGCCGGAGGCTTTAACTTCTTTCAGCGGGTGTTCGGACACCTGCTGAAAGAAGTTAAATGCTCATCAATCCCTTGAACAGCTAGTTCCAACGCTTTAATTCTTCTTTCTAAAAGCGTTCTTTGGGGACTACCAACCTTTGACTTCATATATATGTTCTCAATTGATGGTAATAAACCAGCGAGAACATTGCGCGCTTCTGCTAAATCTTCCTGGTTATAATGATGAGGGCTTTGATTCCAAACGTTTTCTAACATTGCTAAACCAATGCAAACAGCTTTGAGTCGTTTCTTTACTAAGGTAGTATTTGCGCCTTTCTGGGTCATCTGTGACAGGGCACTTTCGAGTTTTCTGAGTGTCGATTGTAAAGATTTTATTGATTCCAATTTTTCTACATTTGATACGTTTTCCATAATAGTACTGCCCTCTCTTCGTTTCTGAAATATATTCTTTAATACTGAAAATCGTTAAAAATCTGATTTCACTCGCAATATTTTATCATAATTACACAGGGGATTTTCAACAATCTGGCCCAATTGAATAGCCTCTTCTATCCGTTTATTTCCAGGGGTATTATTCCTTCCTCAAGGAGACATTTCATTTATAGAACCCCAAAAAACGCCTGGATCTCCAAGCGTTCTTTGTTAATTCGCGGCTTTCGCATACATTTGCAATGCTTTTTTATCAATCTTTCCAACACTTGTTTTTGGCAATTCATCGATGAACATAATCTTTTTGGGAATTTTGTAGCGACCTAGATGCTTGCTACAGATTTCTTTGATTTCTTCTAGTACAGTATCTTGCTTATCCTGGCAAACGATAACTGCTGCCACGATTTCTCCCCAATAATCATCCGCCACTCCAATTACCGCAACCTCTTGCACTAGCTGATGGCGTAAAATACATTGCTCTACTTCCTGGGGATAAACATTTTCTCCACCAGAAATAATCATCTCTTTACTGCGACCGACAATATAAAAGTCACCATCTTCATCCATTAGTGCTAAATCGCCGGTTTTTAACCACCCATCTTGAATGATTTTTTCAGTCTCCTGCTGATTATTCCAGTAAAAGCGAAACATATGCTTTCCTCTAACCATTAGCTCTCCAACAACGTTTGGCGCACAGCTTTCTCCTGCACTATTGATAATTTTCGCTTCATTGAATTGCATGCTCTTCCCCACGGCACCTTTTTTTAAATAGGCGGTCTCCCTAGAAATATAAAAATTATTTGGCCCCGCTTCTGTTAAACCATAGCCCTCTTTAAAAAATAATCCCTTCTTAAAAAATGCGTCATATATCGGATACGGGCATGGTGCGCCCCCTGATAAAAAAACTTTCACTGCAGGGAAACTACTGTTCTTAAAGTAATCCGTCGCAATCATCGCTTGGTACATTGTTGGCACAAAAAGCGAAATCGTTGTCTTATACTGATTAATCGCCTGAAGAGCTTTTTCTGCCTCAAACTTATCACCAATTACAACTGTACCGCCAGCCATTAGCAGCGGTATACATAATGCATTCAAACCTCCTGTATGAAACAACGGCATATAATTTAACGTACAATCACTATCACTCAAGCCCCAACTAATAATTGTATTTATAGCATTCCAATTCACAGAATTAAAGGATAGTACAACACCCTTTGCCTTGCCAGTTGTGCCCCCTGTATAAATCATTAACCACGGATCATTAAGGTCTAGTTCTCGAATGCTGAGAACTGCTTCTTCACTAGTTAAACGAAGAGAATGCATGTTTTCAAAAGACAAAGGGCAATTCATATCTTCATCGTAAAGCAGTAAAGAAGGCGTAGCATCCGTCAAAATATCATGCAATTCCTTTTTACTCATACGCCAATTCAATGGCACGTAGATAAGACCTCTTAATCCGCAGGCGAATAAGACAGCAAAAAGCTGAATATGATTTTTCGCAAATACGGCTACACGACTTCCTCCCTGCAAATTTTGGCGCTCAAAAAAATGACTCCATTTTTTGATTTCCTCTGTTAATTGCTGATAAGTCCACTGTTCTTTAGTTTCTAGGTTCACCAATGCTAAACGTTCAGGTGTTAACGATGCACGTTTTAAAATCCAGGATTGCTCTACATACATTTTGAAAGCCTCCTTATCACATCATAATTGCTCCATCCACATGAAGCGTGTGACCGTGGACATAGGAAGCCTCATCAGATGCTAAAAATAAATAAGCATTAGCAATATCTCTAGGTGTTCCTAATCTTTGCAGTGGCACGATGGAGCGCATTTGTGCAAGCACATTTTCTGGCATTTTTTTCACCATATCTGTTTCTGTAAAGCCAGGTGCCACCGCATTCACGTTGATACCTTTGCGCCCCAATTCCTTTGCCCATGATTTGGTCATGCCTACAATAGCCGCCTTTGTGGCAGCGTAATTTGTTTGGCCAACATTGCCATAGACACCGCTAACAGAGGATGTATTAATAATTTTGCCCCCACCGGCAGCAATCATATGTGGAATCACCTCTTGTGTGCAATGAAACAAGCCAGTCAAATTCACATCAAGCACCTGGTGAAACTGCTCTTCCGTCATTTTTGTTAGCATTGCATCACGTGTAATACCTGCATTATTCACTAAAATATCAACTCGGCCCGTATGCTCTATAACCGTTGCCACTAGCTTCTTGACGCTTTCTCTATCCGCAACGTTTACTTGCACAAATAATGCCTGATCCCCTAATTGCTGGGCAGCTGAAATACCCGCCTCTTCATTAAAATCTGCAATGACAACGAGTGCACCTTCTTCAATAAATCGTTCAGCAGCAGCATAGCCAATCCCGTTTGCAGCTCCTGTAATAATGGCAACTTTATTGTTTAAACGCATAATTTTTACCTCCAATTTCTAAAAATGCTTCAATTTCAGTTATAAGTTGTGATAAATCATCAATTAATGGGGAGTGACCGCAGTCTTTTAAGCTGACGAATTGTGCATTTGCACCTAAATCGAGCATTGTTTCGTCATTCATTAATTCTGTTATGACGTAATCACGATCCCCTCTTAACACTAAAACTGGAATGGTAATCTGTTGAACCTCATGAGTGCCGTTAGCTACTTCATGATTAACAGCACTTATATTGAAGACATTTAATGCATGATAAACTTCAGCGAGATTTCTTTGTGTCAGCATATCCTCCACATATGTCTGATAGTGCTCCGGGCTAGGTTGATTATGGGTGTATATAAGTGCGTTCCAGATCGACTGTAAGCCTTGCACATTTTTCAAATCGTAGAAGCCTTGTACTAATTTTGTTTTAGATGTATCGACAAGTACTTCTTCATAGGTAAATGCCCTCTTTAAGGCTGCTTGCTTGCCAGTACCTAAATCCGTGTAAAATGGATAGCCTCTCGTAGATGCCGAGGCTAGTAAAATAAGCTGCTGACAATAGCTTGGATATTGAGCGACAAACTGCATACATACAGCTCCGCCCGTAGACCAGCCAATCATGTCAAAGTGTTTTAATTGAATGGCGTCCACAAAAAGCTTCACATCATCGCTAAAATCTTTAATCGCGGAAATTGGTTTATGATAAGATGAACCACCAAAACCTCGTAAATCTATCGCATAAATTGTATATTTTTCATCCAACGCATCGATTAGAACGTCCCAATGTTTGGAGGATGTCATATTGCCATGAATAAGTAATATAGCACGCTCTCCTCCTTGACGTTTACGATAAGCAATCGTTTCTCCATTTGATAGCTCAACGGTTTTTAACATCGCAATTCCCCCTTATCCCCATCGAATCGTAATAGCTCCCCATACATAGCCAATCCCTGCACTAACAAGTGTGACGATGTCTCCATCGTGGATACGGCCTTCATCTAACGCCAGCTGCAATGATAATATTTGGTCAATCTGTCCGATATGACCATACTCTCGTAAGTATATGGATTGCTCCTGCTGTAAGCCTAGTTCAGATAAAATATAGTCATGAGCAGATTTTTTCATGTGAAGCATCGCTAAATAACTAATATCCCCCTCAGTTAATCCACTTTTCGCCAAGGATGTTCGAATTACCTTCAAAAAATTGCTTAAAGATTTTTGCTCTAAGCGCTCCCTCATCCCTATTGGATCGATCACATCGAGCTGGTACAAATTATTTTCTAAATCATCAGGCGTCAAAGGTTTTTTTGTACCACCAACAGGCACGACTACATCCTCTGAGAACGAACCATCCGTCATAATATCTGCCTCTAATAAATGATTCTTGTCATAGTCTTTTTGTAAAAGGATAGCGCCACCACCAGCTGCTAAATTGTACATAAAGCGTGTGCGAGGATTGCTATAATCGATAAAATCAACATTTCGATAGCCACCAGCTAGGAGGATAGTCTGAATGGAATCATCCGACGCCATTAAGCTTTTCGCTAGTTTTAGCGCCATAATGGTCGTGCCACATCTTAATTGCACATCGAATGCCCAAGCATTTACGGCCCCTAGCTCCTCCTGCATTTTTATAGAGGCAGTCCACAAGGGATACTCCTTATGCTCCTCTCCCATATAAATCACAACATCAATGTCCTTCGGGTCGATATGAGCCTTGCGTATTGCATCCTGTGCTGCCCATATCCCCATTTGAACCGTATGATCGCGCTCACCAGGAATAGGCTTTTCATAGATGCCCATTTTTTGTCGAATAATATCCTCTGGAATATTGGAAAGCCTCGCAATTTCTTTAGATGTCATTTTCGTTTGTGGAATATAGATTCCCGTACTTACAATGCATACAGTCATTCAAATCGCTCCTTTTCCTGCGACGGGGCAACCGATGTTTGGCCTTTTTCCTTGTGCTTTAAGCGCCATTTCCAAAACATCAGGCGCAGTGATCCAATAATTCCTTTTGGGAAAAAGATAACAGCTAAAATATAAAGAATTCCAAAGAAGATAATCCAACGTTCAAATATTGGATAATCACGAGCTAACCCTGAAAGTGCATGTTGTGCATATTCAATAACAGCCGATCCTAGTAATGGTCCAACTAATGTGCCAACACCACCTATAATTGTCATTAATAATGCATCTAGCGTAATGTCCATTGTCATCACACTCGTATTGACAAATCGTAGTGACACAGCATATAAGGAACCTGCTAAGCTTGCAACGGTTCCTGCCACAATTGATGCAATTACTTTATAGTGCAAGGTGTTATAGCCTAATGATTTTGTTCGTTGTTCATTTTCCCGAACAGCAATTAATATTCGACCAGTTGGCGAGTTAACGAAACGATATAGCACAATAAAAATAACGACTAAGCATGCTAGCACGAAGAAATAAAACGTCATTCGATCTCTAAACATTTCGGGTGCTCTAAACGTAAAACCATCATTTCCGTATGTAACAGAACGCCATTTTTCTGCTACTACTAAAAATAGCCCCGAAAATGATAATGTCAGCATCGCAAAGAAATGACTTTTTAATCGAAGTGTAAGTAATCCTACTAAGAAGCTGATGCACCCTGCTAGCACCATGCCGACTAAGATTGATAATAAAAATGTTGAAAGTGTTGGCTCCATTTGTTTCAGCATGACAGCCGTTGTGTAGGCACCTAAACCAAAAAACATCGCATGACCGAACGATACAATACCTGTATAGCCAAGGAGAATGTCATAACTCATCGCTAAAATACCGAAAATAAAAATTTGCGTTAATAAAATGATGAGCGTCCTTGAATCATTAACGAAAGGGAGAAGCACGAAAATAGCTAACACGAGGAAAAAGCATACATGCTGCATTGAAAGCCTCATCTTCATGTTGATCTCTCCTTTCTCATAGTAAATAAACCTTGTGGACGGAAAATTAAAACAATGGCCATTAAAATCATATTGACCGCAAGCGATAGCACTGGCACGTAATAAGCCATAAAGCTACCTGCTAAACCGACTAATATAGCTGCCAATAGTGAGCCCGAAAAACTACCCATTCCTCCGATTACAACAACGATAAAACCTAAGATTGCATACTCCATGCCCATTTCCGCATAGATGACACCTGAATACGGAGCCATCAACATGCCGCTAAGTGCTGCTAATGCCGCACCAACCATAAAGACATATAAAAATACTCGCTTTATATGAATGCCAAGTGCCTGTGCCATTTCTTTATCCTGTACACCCGCCCGAACGATAAGCCCAATCTTCGTTTTCTTAAGCATGTATTGAAAAATAGCGAAAATGATAAAACCTACAACAATAATAAATAATCGATATTTTATAATAATAACGTCTCCAATTTCCCAGCTGCCTGCTAAGTAGCTCGGTGTTTTCACTGCCACACCATTTGGACCAAAAACAACTTTAATCAACTCCTGTAGCACAAGCATCAGCCCTAATGTAATTAAAATTTGCTGAATATGATTGCCATACACAGGTGTGATAATTAATTTTTCAGTAATGAGTCCTAATAAAGCCCCTGTTACGACGGCACCTACAATGCCAATTAGAAAGCTCTCTGTGAACATATACGTAAAGATCCCAGCATAAGCCCCCCAAACGAATAAACCACCATGAGCAAAGTTCAAAACATCCATTAGTCCAAAAATCAACGTCAGACCTGCCGCTAGTAAAAAAATTAACATGCCAGTTGCCAGGCCATTAATGACTAAATTGACGAATAGCTCCAATAAAGTACACCACCTTTATCCGATTCCAAGATATTTTCTTTTTAATTCTTCATGATGGATAAGATCCTGCATGTTACCCGAGTGAACTGTTCTGCCATCATCAATCAATGTATACGTATCACCAATTCGGCTCGCCATCAGAAAGTTCTGCTCAACAAGAATGATGGACGTTTGCTTTTTCATTTCAACGATGGCCTCCATTACTTTCTCTACCACTATGGGCGCCAGTCCTTTAGATGGCTCATCAATCAACATTAACTTACTATCATTGATAAATGCCCTTGCCATGGACAGCATTTGTTTTTGACCACCTGAAAGATGTCCGCCAGCCTTCTTCCAAAATTTCTTCAGATCAGGAAACAGCTCCAGCACATAATTTTGTCGCTCGAAAGTAGCCGTATCTTCTTTACGCATGGCCACTTTCATATTTTCCTCAACGGTTAAATCTGCAAAAACCCCTTGGTTTTCAGGTACATAACCTATTCCTAATTTTGCAACTTTATAGGTAGGGCTTTTTTTAATAGAATGTGAGCGAAATTCCACCTCGCCCTTTGAGGCAGGTGTTAACCCCATAATCGTTTTTAAAGTGGTCGTTTTACCCGCTCCATTTCTACCAAGCAGTACACTTACTTGCCCCTCCATGGCCTCAAAATTGACTCCTTGCAAAATATGGTATTGGCCGATATATGTGTGGACATCATTTAATTTCAGTAAGGTGTTCATCGTACAGACCTCCTAAATATGCATTTTGTACGGTTTCGTTTTTCATGATGTCCCCTGGAGTTCCATCCGCAAGAAGCTGGCCGTTAAATAGCACCATAATCGAGTCCGACAAATCTAGAATCATATCCATTTTGTGCTCAATAAGCAGAATGGTTTTATCACCTTGATTTTTAATGGTGCGAATCACCTCTAAAATCGTTGGCACCTCCTCTAAGGACATGCCTGCCGTTGGTTCATCAAGTAAAAGGATTTCCGTATCAAGTGCTAACAGCATAGCAATCTCAAGCTTTCTCTTTTCCCCATGGGACAGCATTGTCGTTAGAGCATCTCTTTTATTGTCAAGCAAGACAAGTGTTAATAGCTCCTCCGCTTTTTCGGTAATCGCCTTATAGCTTTTGTAATGGCGAAATAATTGGTAACGAACTTTCTCCTTGGATTGCACAGCCAAACGGACATTTTCTAGAACAGTCAAATTCGGAAAAACATTCGTAATTTGAAAAGAACGCCCGAGACCCATTCGTGTTCTTTCAATTGCTGATTTTTTCGCAAGTGACTGTCCTTTAAAATAGACATCCCCGGCAGTCGGCTTTAACTCTCCACTAAGCAAATTAAAGAAGGTTGTTTTTCCAGCTCCATTAGGTCCAATAATTGATTTCAAATGCTTTTCCGGCATATTAAAATTCACCTGGTCGACAGCTTTGTGTCCGCCAAAACGAATAGTTAAGTTTTCTGTTCGTAAAATAGGTTCCATCGTATTCTCCTTTCTAGTACTTCTATCTCTCTTCACCCATTCTCATTTGAAAGTGGGTGAAGAGAGACAGAAAATATCTGTCTCGTAATTTCACTTATTCTTGATTGGAGGTGCCGTTTCTTCAGGGCTAAGCTCACGAATTAGCACTGGTACTGGATAATCTACACCATCTTGTTTTTCTAAACGGATCGAATACATCGACTGTAATGCTTGATGATCTTCTTTTCGGAAAGTCATCGTTCCTTTTGGTGTTTCAAATGACATTCCCTCCATAATGCCGATAAGTTTTTCCGCATCTGTATCGCCATTTGATTTTTTCAGCGCATCAACAATAGAGATGGCTGCAGACATGCCTCCTGGCGTAAATAAATCCGGAACTTCATTAAAGCGTTTTTGATGTTCCTCCACTAACCATTTATTGACATCATTTTGTGGTAACGTATGATAATAAACAGAGAACCCTTCCATACCAATTAATGGATTCATAAGTTTTAATGCAATAATATCTGGGGCACCCGTTGAAATTTTAATGCCCTTTTCTTGAATTTTTAAATCTGCAATTTGATTCCACGGCGAGTTTGCTCCAGCCCATACGACAAATAAATAATCTGGTTTTGCAGCAATTACTTTTTGCAAATTAGACGTAAAATCAGTTGCTGCTGGATCTGCATATTCCTCTAAAACAATTTCTGCGCCTAGCTTTTCTGCAGCTGTCTTAAATGCCTTTACCCCGTCCCAGCCAAAAGAATAATCCGGTGCAAACGTTGCGATTTTAACACCTTTTCCCGCAATCGCCGCCGCTGCAGCATAAGCATCCTGAGAAGAATTTCGACCTGTACGGAAAATATATTTATTAAATTCTGAGCCCGTAATGCTATCCGCTACTGCAGGCTCCACCACCATAATTTTTTGATATTCTTCCGCAAGTGGTAGTACAGCGAGCGTATCACCTGAGCTAGAGGAACCAACTAAAAAATCAACCTTGTCATCTTCTAATAGCTTTGTCGCTTTTTGTACTGCAACCTCAGGCTTTGTTTCTGTATCTTCATAGACAATTTCTATTTTCTTACCGTTAACCTCCATCGTACCGCCTGTAGCATAATCAATTCCTAATTCAAATCCATGCTGTGTTTGTTTCCCATACGACTCAAGGGCACCCGTCAATGACGCAAGCATACCGATTTTAATAGTGCCCCCTTCCTCAGCTGTACCTTTTGTATCATCCTCCGAAGCCTTACCCCCACTTGAACTATCCTTCGACCCCTCTGAATTACATGCCACCATTAACATTGTCAGCATCAATAAAAGCATAATTAACCAATGCTTCTTCATCCCAAAACCCCTTTCATCATGAACTAAAATAGAAAGCGTTTTCGTTGCTATGTAAACACTATATAAAACATCAGTTACAAATTAGTTACAAGATAGTTGGGTCAGTTTATTGAGCCAACTATCTCTGCAGCGAAGTGCAACGACAGCGACAAAAATCTTTAAATGAGCTCCCTTTTTAGGTGGGTGAAAGTTTTTTTCCGGGGATGAGAGATTTATCGGAATAAATTCGTGTTTTATCGGAACAATTTCAGGTTTTATCGGAATGTTTCATCGATTTATCGGAACATTTTAGAAAATACAGTGTAAGCTGCCACTTTTTCTGCAACAACAGCAAAACAGTTTTATTATATAAAATTCATATTAATTCATTAGTAATAATATATTATCCATATTGAAATCTGGTTTTTATAATGAAGATAGCACTTTTAAAGGGAGGGTCTAGAATGGAGTTTAGTAAACTTGGCAATAGCGGATTGACAATAAGCAAGATAGCATACGGAAACTGGATAAATCATGGGGGTAAAGTAGATGAGGATACTGCAAAAGAGTGTGTTAAAGCAGCACTAGATGTCGGTATAACTACATTCGATACTGCTGATGTTTATTCAGAAACTAAAGCTGAAGAAATACTCGGCAGGTCTTTACAAGGTATTCGCCGGGAGAGCATTGAACTATGTACAAAGGTGTGCCATCCGACTGGGAATGGGCAAAACGATAAAGGTTTATCACGAAAACATATTCTAGAAAATTGTCATGCATCTTTGCGTCGGTTACAAACAGACTATATAGATGTCTATTATGCACACAGGTATGACCCAACTACTCCACTTGAAGAAACGATGTTAGCTTTCGCAGATCTTGTAAGACAAGGTAAAGTGCTTTATATTGGTGTAAGTGAGTGGACAGCAGAACAAATCACCCGTGGTGCAGCACTTTCACGGGAATTGAAAATTCCGTTCATCGCAAGCCAACCCCAGTATTCAATGTTGTGGAGAGTTATCGAAAGCGATATTATACCAACCTGTCAACGTGAGGGACTTGGGCAAGTAGTATGGTCGCCTTTAGCACAAGGTGTTCTCACTGGAAAATATCTACCCCAAAAACCGGTACCAGCCCAATCACGTGCTAATTCTCCGGCTGGCAAACCATTCTTTAATAAACTTGCACAACGTTGGATGAACGACAATGTGCTCACTGCTATTCAGAAGCTTAAACCCATCGCACAAGAGATTGATCTTACCCTCGCTCAACTCGCAGTAGCTTGGGTACTACAAAACCAGAACGTTTCCTCAGCAATTATCGGTGCCTCGAGCCCAGAACAGGTAAGAGAGAATGCGCTCGCTTCAGGTATCAAACTAGACATTGAAATTATGAATCAGATTGACAAAGTATTAGAAGGTTTCGTTGAGTACGACCCGAGTAAAACAGGTTAATAATATTTTATTACCCATCCCCTTTAGGATGGGGTTTTATTTTTGGTGATCAAATTTTAAAATCGAATACATCTCTCTAACAACTGTTAAGAAATGATTAACTACTGCAGATTTTTCATCTTCTCTCCAACTAACATATAAATTTACTTTTGGTGTCGTCTCTTGGATTTTTTTATAGATAACCCCAGGATGTTTATAGCTTTCCACCGACGATGGAACGACAGAAACTCCCATTCCGGTTGCCACTAAATTAACAATCGTTTGCATTTGAATAGCTTCTTGGACAACATTTAAACTTACACCATGATCCCAAAAGTAGCTAATAATTAAATCATAAAAATTGGGACCCATATGACGCGGAAACAAAATAAATGGTTCATCAATTAACAATCGGAGTGGTATATCGGGCAATAAGGCGAAAGGATGATCTTGTTGTAAAACCAATTTTAAAGATTCTTCCGAACAAACTTCAGAAGAGAGAATTCCGTTGTTTTGTTTAGAACGAATAAATCCAATATGAATTTGTTTCTCATAAAGCGCTTTTAATTGCTGCTCCGTTGTCATTTCACGTAAAATAAGATGGATTTTAGGAAAGCGTTCTCGAAATTTATTAAGAACTTCTATAACAATTTCTGTGGAATCGACAAAACCAATAATTAAGCTCCCTATTTTCCCTTCAGCTGCGAGTTGTGTTTCTTTTATGGTTCTTTCTAACTGAAGCAGTGTTTGTTGAGATCCTTCTAAAAATATCTTCCCAGCATCCGTAAGTTCAACCGTTCTTTTCGTTCGATTAAAAAGTTGAACTCCCAATTCTACTTCTAATTTACGAATTTCTTGGCTTAAAGGAGGTTGCGCCATCCTCAGACGTTCTGCTGCACGACTAAAATTCAATTCTTCTGCCACCATTATGAAATATCGCATTTTCCTAATATCTATTTGCAACTATCCCTTCTACTAAATTCGATTCAGGACTTCTTTTAATATTGAACTCATTGGTGTCTTGTGAATTCTTCAATCGATCAATGGATTTCATTTTGTCTTTTTAAAAATGTATTTCAATCGTTAATTTCCACTGCCCGCTCCAACCATTCACTCATAAGATTCGTAAACAAATTTGCTTGTTCAATTTGCAAGTTATGCCCAGCCTTATCTAAAATGGTGAAGGCTGCTCTTGGGAATTTATCTAAAATAGCAAAAGCGTCCTTATAGCCAACCATGGAATCCTGTTTACCTAGCAAAAATAAGCAAGGTTTAGCAAATGAAATCTCATCTACAGGAAAAGAAAAACTATAGTTTTTTTGGATTTTTTCTAAAAATGCCACATCTGCTTTTTCTATACCTGCAAACACTTCATTTGTGTAACGCTGACAATTATATTCATCTAAAACAACTAGATGCGAGCTAAAATCTTCTAGCTCCTGTTTCGTTAGTGTCGATAAAAAGTCTTTATCCGCCGAGACAACACTTTGTTCTGGCACAGTTCGACTTTGTTTATCTGGAATAATCAACGGACAAATAAACGCAGCCCCTAAAATTTGTTCATGATACTCTCTCATAATTCCACGGACTAAATATCCACCATAAGATTCTCCTACTAATAAATAACGTTCATTTGGTATTAATGAGTGAATTAGTTCTATAACAGCCTCGAGCATTTCATCTGAGTTATTGATCTTTTCGTAGTCTGTCGTCTTGCCCATTCCTGGAAGATCAATATAAATTCGTTTCCAGCCCTCCCTTTCTGCAAAAACAGGCTCCATACATCCCTTCATTAGTTGATGGTCTGGCGAATATCCATGGAGCATAACGATTGGTGTTCCGGTCCCAATTATTTCATAGTAAATATTCGCCTTACTTACCTTACAAAATGACATAGTAGTTCCTCCAAATATTATAAAAATTATTGATTAAAATACATAAATGTTCATCAAAAGTTGTTATGGCTTTTTCTTGTAGGTGCCGGTTGATTGGAGTGGAGACTGGGTGACTCCTTCGAGATTAGCGTCATTGATGATACCCTACTGCGAACCCGGGTCATCGGACGCTCCCAGCCAGTGGGAACGGAAATCAACCCCATGTTACGATAATATCCCCAAAATAACCAACTATCCAATATATACTAGCCCATTATTAAATCATAAACAACCATCGTCGATTCCATCGGTGTTGTATTTAGTTCACTTTTTAATTGCTGCACACATTTTTCATACCATTTTAATGCAAGTGAACGATTTTGTAGTTGATAGTAACTATACATCAACAACCGATAGCCTTCTTCCCATAAAGGATCCTCACGAATTATTCTTTCTGCATAAAAAATAGCTTGCTTATAATTTTGTTGCCGCGTCGCATTTTGTGCTAATTTTTCCAGTACTTCAATATACATTGAATCTAGCTTTTCTCGATCCTGTATGAGCCAATCTAACTGCTTTTTTTCAGCATAAAGTACATCCGTATAGCTCGTTTCAGCAAGCTGCAGCCATTCGTTTGACAATTGTGGATCGAACTCCTCCATCCCTAATTCATAAAAATAGAGAAAGCGTTCGGCATCGATTTGTAGAAATTGAATTTGCTGCAATTGGTACATATTATTTTTACGCTGAATGAAAAAGCTTTCCTGACGCGCGTTTCTACTTGGCTCAAGCACTTTTAATAACGTATTCAATACAACTTTAAAATCTCGATCTAGCGATTCAACATTTCGCTCTGGCCATAATGCCTGTGCAATCTCTTCCTTTGGCGTAAATCGGTTGCGATGACAATATAAATAGACGAAGAGCTCCTTCGATTTATCACGTTGCCATTCTTTATCCTCAAGCTTTCGATGCTTTCTTATTAAATGTAGACTGCCTAAAAAGTTCATCTGTATTTCCTCATGCGGATAAACAATATTATCCTCTACTTGAAAAAAGCTACGCATCGCTAAAATAGCAGCATTTTCCCCATCACACTTTCTACTAAATTGTAAAAGCTCATAAAAAATCATCCTATTCGGTGGACCGAGGATGGTTTTCCTTTGTAAAAAGTAGTCATAACCATTTGTAATACATAGCTGTGCAAACTGCTGAAAATAATGATTGAATTGTTGAGGATTATTTTCTTTAAAGGCAATGACAGATTGAAAGAAAAGTACATGCATCTCTCCATTGTGATCGCCACAGTCCTGGAATAATCGCTGTGCCTTCATTAATAATTGCCTCGCCCGTTCAAATTCCTGTTGAGAAATAATAATTTTAACCTCAGCGGTTAATATAAGAGCGGTCATCCATGCATCTTGTACTTGCTCCGTTTCCCGTAATCCGAGCGCTACATATTTTTTAGCAGAGATAATATCTCCTTGCGCATGTTTGACAATTGCAAGTCCCATGTACGGCTCGGCCTTTACGCGAGAAATATTAATGGTATTCAACAATGTAAGGGCTTTTTCATAAGCATTGCAGGCTCCTTGATAATCAGGAAAATCTATTAATAGTAATGCATGTGCTTTGCGAATATAGCCAACAGCCTCAATAAAAACCGATTTTTCACGTAATCCCCTACGAATCCCATGCTGAGCGGCATACCAAGCATCCTTCCCTAGCCCTAATAACGCATAGACAAATGATGCCAATAGCTCACTCTCTCTATGTGTCGCGACAAGCTGTGGTGGTAATTCCAATCTCTGCGTCAGCAATTCCTTTGCTTCTAGTAGCTGCCCTGTTCTTAACAATATGCGAACATCAACATTTGCTCTTTGTAGCACATCCTCTGTCAAAGCAACCTCACCTATAAAAATTTGTGCGCCTTTCGCCTTCCCTAAATTCACCAAATTTTCTGCATACTGACGTTGCAATTCGAGAAGTTCCTCTTCGTTTAACGGCGTATGATCCGCTAACTCTAACGCTCTTTTTAAATGCGGCTCTGCCAATGCCGGCTGGATTGTATCGAGATAAATATGTGCTAAACCTGCTTGGGCTTTCGTCATAAAGAGATAATCATTCTTATTTTTTGCGATGTTTGCACAATGTTCATAGGACTGCTTCGCTCTTTCATAATAAGCACGATAACGGTGGCACTCACCTTCAAAATAATATAATTTGTAATATTCCGATTTTTCATCAGCTGTAAATCGATTTATTTTTTCTAATAGCCACTCAAATTGCCCTGCACGGACTAGACTTTCGGCATGATTTTGTAATAACTCACCACTAAAATCCTGATCATTCGTTTTAAATGCATGATGAAGAACAGCTTGTATATTTTTCTCTTTTACATAATACAATGCTGCTTGTTTATGTAATGCAATATATTGCGAAGCATTTTGTCGCCATTTTAGCTCTAAAAAACGAATGAACAATGCATGAAAACGATATAAACCATCCGTTGTGATCGGTTGAATAAATAAATGTCGCTGTATAAACAGTTTTAACGCCTCTGCTATTTCCGAACTATAAAATTGTGTGATAAACTCCTCAGAAAATGTGGGAAAAATCGCCAGTTTTAGTATAGCCTCTTGCTCGAATGCTGACATCTTAAGATAAACTTCCTCCGATAAATAGGTGAAAAGATCATTTGTAGAAATATTTAGCCAATGCGCTAACGATTCATTGTTCCATTGCTCAGCTAATAAAGAAATACTAATTGCCCAGCCCTCTGTAATTTCTAAAACCTTAGATATTTCTTCATCTGTTAAATGCACTGCTACATAATCCTCGAAAAAAACAGCGATTTCCTCTGAAGAAAATGCTAATTCTCCTTCTGCAATAACGAGTAATTTCTTTTGTAGCTTTAATCTTCTCGTAATATCCCAATTCGGCAACGTTCTAGAGGCGATAATAAAATGAACATTCGGTGGTGAAAACTCAATTATTTTTTCCATCACATAATTAATATGAAATTCATGATCAACAAGATGGTAGTCGTCAATAACAATTAGAATCGGCCCTTCGATTTCACATAAACTGTTGACAAACAGCTTAAACCAACGATTTAGTTCCTCTATTTTCGGAAAACGGGATAATTGATTCCATGCATCAAATTCTTGACCGAAGCTCGGAACAATACGTGTGATACTATAAAATAAATGTCTTAAAAACGGCAATATATTATCATCTTCCTCCGACACACTATACCAGGAAAATTTGCTTGATTGTGCATGTAGAAATTGTGTAAGGATTGTTGTTTTGCCATACCCTGCTCCACTATGAATAAGTGTACAAGTATGGTCTAGGCTTTTTTTTAATGTTCTCATTAATAAAGCTCTACTAATACAATGATTGGAAGGACTCGGTGGAATACACTTAGATTGAATAATAATGTCTGTAGTCATATGTGATAACCTCCCCATTCAACTGGTTATGTAAGGTTAAAAGTCTTCAAAGCTTAAAATCTTTTAAATTATAGGCCAATCACCATACGTAGAGTTGTTCCATTCAAAAATTACTTATCATATTTCTTAAACTCAGGAGTTTCCATGAGTCTTTGGAAAAAGATATCTTTAGCTTCCCTATAGGCATCCATCGATTTGGCTTCGTATTCTTTCTTCAATTTATCATATGCATCTCGATATTTATTATTTGCCAATAAAACTTCTCTAAATTTCCAAAAGAAATCAAACTCAGAATCAATTACAGTTAATTGAACTCCTAAAGGAGGATTAGTTGTATCATCTTTAAATGCCCTAAATGTATCTGTTTTGACACTTTCATCATTTCTTTCATATAAATTAGATAGAAGCTCTACTGCTTTCGAAAATTGTTCAGCACTAACACGTACTTGGATGTCTAAATCACCCTTAGTAATGCTATTAGGAATTGCTGAACTACCGACATGCTGGATATCAGCCTTCGGTATTATATCTGTAATTTTATTTTTGTGTATCAAAAAAGTTTTCTCAGCATTTTCATGAAATAGTTCACTTTTGAAAAAATTTACTTTTTCCATATAAAACTCCCCCAATTACAAAGTAGCAACGTTAGATTGGTACAACTACTTTAGTAGATATTCCTAAATTAATTCTATAGTAAGTGTAGCAATTCCAATTGGTACTTTATCCTTTATTTTACCATCATAGCCCACTTTTACCTTATCGCCAATATGAAATATTTCATCTAGATTATTCGCAAGCGCTTAGACCATTTATCTCCTCAATGTTAAAAGAATCCATTTTGAAAAATGATCAAAATGGATTCTGAACCAGAAAATTTATGTTTTGTTTTTATAAAAAGGTAATCCTTCTCTACCTAAGTATTTTTATCAATATCGAAAAATAGTTTCATCCTATTCCAATAATCTTTTCCAATAATCTGCAATATGAATAAAGGTTTTTTCTGATTTATCTTGGATAAAGCCCTTAGCAGCTTCATCGTCTTTGTCATATGGAGAGATTCCTTTTGTCGCAAACTTCAAATATTGCTTTTGTATTTGAGACATCAAGGCATCAACCTCTGGTTTATTTTTGAGAGTGTTAAATTTTTCTTTATAGCTCTCTATCATTTCAGTAATTTCTGCTACTGTATAATTTATTTTACCTAGTTTATTAGTAATGGATAGATCTCTCTTACAGATTTTCCGAACGAGAAAGCCTATGCAGGTGTAGCCCGTTTTTAGCCATGGGATGAAAGTGAGGTCAGACAAGAGGTAACTATTGCTACCTTAATTGTCTGAAAAGGTGTTATACTTCATCTATAGGCTAGTAAAAGTCTATAAAACACGCTCGTTCATTGAAAATTGGATATTGTATAAGGTTCGATAGCCTAATTCATGCTATCGGTAAAACAATATGTG